>CAZJVI010000042.1:0-11462 GCA_964549385.1 uncultured Gammaproteobacteria bacterium | reverse complement strand
GGCTAAAGTCAATAGTGTAACCTAGGCTCATTCATGCCTAAAAAGAGAAAAACAAGAAAAGATAAAATTTTGACTGAACAGAAGAGACAAGTGGTTCAAACTATCACTTCTATGGAATCATCGCAAAAAGAAACAACACCACTTACGCAACAATCAGCGACACAACAAGGACTAACATTTTCACTCCCCACCAATTACAAACAGAGCAACACAAAAAAAGAAACAGTATCGCCTATCAAAACTGTTGCTATTTCTACAGCCGACTATGGTTATTTAGGAAAAGATTTGATAAAAACAACCTTGATAAGCAGCGCAGTAATTCTTGCAGAACTTTTGATTAAGATATGGTTTAGGGGTTAATCCCTAAACGTGAAGGGAGGTGAGCAGTTATGGCATCAATGTATTGTGTTAAATGTCGAGCAAAAAGAGACGTCGACAATCCTGAAAAAGTTACCATGAAAAACGGCAAACCAGCTCTTAAAGCTAAATGTCCAGTTTGTGGTACAGGAATGTATAAAATTGGCTTAAACTAAGCCGATTTTGTCCTTAAAGAGTAAAAATCTTTAAGGAGCACGACTCCGATTTAATCGGATAGAAAACCCTGCGCACGCGGGGTTTTCTTGGTTGGATAGAAAGTAAAAGCCGGAAAATTTGATAGAGGATAAAGAATTTTAGTGATTAATAATAGTTACGTGAACCATCTTATATATTTTCACCACTGAGACATTCCAACTCTTCCACACATCTGCTTGACCAAAACCCGCAATTTCCCATAGCGAGTTGCCAAGAGGTTTGCAACCTATATCTTCACAAACAATCATCAACTGCTGAGTAACTGTCTTTCTCTGAGGATCTGCACTTACGGGCTGAATTGTCACCGGTGGATGACCCAAAATCGTCAGATAATAAACATACGCGTAATCCGAATTGCCATTCCCCTCAGAAAGCAAAGCGAAATTGAACGGCTGATTATCAATCTGCTGAATAATAAATTTGGCAATTTCTTCTGTTTGCGCTTTTTGTTTGTTTGGAGCATATTGAAACGGTTGGAAATAGATATTGTAACCAAATATCGCAATGAATAAAATTCCGCCAAGTGCATACCCGTACGGCATGTTACCCTTTTTCAAATCAAATGCTCTGCCAATGAGATTGCCAATAAGGAAAAACGGCAATGGGAACATAAAAACCATATAATAATCATAAATTGGCTTTTTATATAACCCAAACAATACAACGCCCAATACAAGCCATGTAATGAGCAGGATAACGACGAATTTATTCTTGTGCCGCAGTAAGACAATAATTGATGCAATCGCGAAAATAAGAACAATAAGACCAAATAATTGCAGATAAAGTAATGGATAAGCATGATATAAATCTGGAGACGGATAATAAAAAACAAGCCTTCCGAACAAACGGAAGAAAACATCCGCAATAGGCTGATAAAAAGCACTATATGTCGCATATGAGTGGCTTGTCGTGTCAGATGCAATAAACTTGATAATTGTCTTTGTATTGGGGAAACCATGTCGTGCCTCAAATAAAATGAACGGAGAAAATCCGACAAGAAAACCAACAAGTATTTCCAAATAGTATTTAATTAATGGGACTACCAGGATTTTATTATTAAGAAACCAATGCATTAAGAAAAGTGAGACAACAACTGTCGCAGCAAGGAAAAGTGAAATATAATGCAATTGGATACAAATACCAAGTAAAAGACCGACAAGTAAATAATATTTCCAAGACCGGACATTGGTAACGGCTTTATAAAGCAAAAAAACCGCCAATAAAGCAAAAAAAGGAACAGTATTGGGATTCCATGATGAATGAGAATATGTAATCACCAACGGAGAAACTGCATATAATGCAGCCGCGATAAGTCCTGTTTTTTTATCAAAAAAATCTTTACCAACAATGTAAATAAGAAATACCGTTGCGACACCAAATAAGGCAACCATTACAGCAGGACCAACAGGATTAAGGTGAAAAAGCCATAGAAACGGAGCCGACATATAATAATAAATTGGTCCAGTGAAAAAATTTCCGGCAGACGCCCGCGGGCCAAGCAGAGTAAAATGCCCCTGTAGAATTCCTAACTCAACAAGTGCATCACGTCCCTCATCACCCAGAAATGTCATATAATCCGAGATTTTATAAAGCCGCATGAAGGCAGAAAGAAGAAGAATCAAAATTAACAAAATTGAAGACGATGAAAGTTTAAATTTCATACCAATTTTTAATTTTCAATTTACAATTTTATTGAATTTTCAATGTCTCAATATTTGAAAATTATATCATTATAAATTGATTGAAAATTGAAAATTTTGAATTGAAAATTTATTTTTTTAGTCTGTGTGTTTTCCATATAAACCTATTATATATAATATAGTTCATCGGAATAACCAAAAGAATAATTGTCGGGAAAAGAATTGCTATTGAGGTATGAAGAGAAAATCCCAGAATCTTTATTTTCTCTCCAAGCACTTTTACTGCAATATAAACAACAATCCCTTGAATGGCAATTGAGGCGAGCGATGCGAAATTAAATTTAACCAAACGCTGAATGGCGCTTCCCTTCTCTTTGATACCTTGTGTATCTTTAAATGTCCATTTGTTGTTTGCAAAAAAGTTCCAGAGAATTGCTACTTCTGCACCTAGCATTGCTGCAATAAATTGTTTTAATCCTAAAGAAGACAGCAGATCTACGGTAATAAATTGCAGGATAAATCCTGTCCCTCCGACAAGTAAAAATTGAATAAAACGTTTCCGATCATACATTGCCAACCGAAGAACAACATAAAACGATTCAAATTGATCTTTAACGTTAATTTTACTTTTTCCCTGTTCCCTTTCATAAAAAACAATTGGCACTTCAACCACTTTTGCTTTTAACTGGATCACATCATGCATAATCTGCATTTTGTAAGCAAAATTTTTTGACAAGAGACGATCGAGATTGACCTTTTTGAGAAAAGAAGTTTTTGTGAGCTTGAATCCTGACGTCATATCATGAACACTAAAATTCAGCCAGACGACACGGGTAAATAAATTACCAAAAACGCTCAAAATTTTTCGATCAAGTCCCCATTCTTTCGGAATTGAGCCATCTTTAATATACCGGCTACCGACAACATAATCGGCATCATTATCCATTGCTTTAATAAGACGAGGAATGTCCTGTGGATCATGCTGAAAATCAGAATCAAATTCCATCACAGCATCTGCATTCATTTTTTCCATCGCGTATTTCATACCTCTGACATACGCTGCTCCAAGTCCTTTTTTTTCGCCAGTCAAAAGTTCAATGGAACTCCATTTCTTCATAAATTCTCGAACAGCATCAGCAGTCCCGTCAGGTGAATTATCGTCAACGACAAGAATTGACATGGTGTGATTGGTTATTTTTGAAAAAATATCCTTCTCCAAAACAGGGATCATTTTTTCGATATTCAGCCGCTCGTTATAGGTCGGAATGATAATAACAATTTTCATAATAAATTCTAAACAGTATTGAAAGGGTGAAGGGTAAAGCGTTAAGGGAAAGTTTTTAAACTTTACCTTTGCCCCTTAACCCTTAGCAATTTTTGATCCTCAATCATCCTATTCAGTCCTTCTTCAAGTGAAATTTTTGGTTCCCATTCTAACAATTTTTTTGCCTTCGTTATATCAGCCCTTCTTCTGAGAGGATCATCTTGTGGCAATTTTTCACTAAAAACTATCTCACTTGTGCTATCAGTCAATTTCTTAACAATTTGCGCGTATTGCAAGACAGTATGTTCATCCGGCGAGCCGATATTAACAATCTCACCTTCCGTGTGATCACGGAACATCAAACGAATCAGTCCTTCAACGGTATCTGAGACATAACTCAGCGAACGTGTTTGTTTGCCATCGCCAAATATAGTAATGGGCTTATTTGCCAATGCTTCGTTAATAAATATACTAATCATCCGCATGTCAGCCGAGCTCATACGCGGACCGTAGGTATTAAAAATTCTTGCGATTCGCGCATCCAAATTTTTTTCACGCCAGAAATAAGAAACGAACGTCTCACCAAATCTTTTTGCTTCATCATAGACAGACCGCGGACCGGTAGTTGAAACATTACCACGATATGTCTCTTTCTGCGGATGCTCGAGAGGATCACCATAGACTTCAGATGTTGAGGTGTAAAGAAATTTTGCTTTTTGTTCCTGGGCAAATTTCAATAGGTTTAAGGTCCCCGACGTATTCACAAGCATCGTTTCCATTGGCAAGGCATGATAACTAATTTTGCTGTGATGATTGGGAGACGCTGGTGATGCCAAATGAAAAATATATTCAGCATGAAGCGTTTCTGGAAGAGGTTTCACCACATCATGATGAATAAAAGTAAAATGAGAATTGTTTTTAAGATGAGCGATATTATCTTCGGAGCTCGTCAAAAAATTGTCAATACAAACAACGTCATGATCGAGTGACAATAATGCATCACAAAGATGAGAACCAATAAAGCCCGCCCCGCCGGTCACAATAACTTTTGCCATAATCGTATAATACTAAACTCAACGCTTTTTGGAAAGAGTAAGGAATAATTTATTTTATTTGTGAGAGATCATCTCCGCCGAAGTAGAAAACAAGCGCAAGATGCTGGCGCACGGGTTTGGGAAGATTCATATGACATCGATAACTTAATCGAAGCAATGGATCAGGAGAAGGATTGGTAAAAAGATTTTTTGGATCACGAATTTTTTGTGATTCTGCTGTCCAATCAATTGGTGTTTGAGGGTTAACATATCGTAATTGCAGCAATTCTCGAGTCTCTTCATCAAGTTTTGTGTCATCTGTGAGAATCGTCTCGATAACAGATGATGTACTTGGCTCTGGCACTTGGATATCGTACGCTGCGATATAGTAACACAACGGACGAAAAACTTGCCGCAAAAACTCATGTTCTGCCCTCTCTTCATCAGATAAATCAGGAGCAATAACGCTAATTTCAGAAAGTTTATCAAGGAGTGCTTCGGCAGTTTCTTCTATAGCTGAGGTATCATATTGTTCTTCCATAGGATTTAGGCAATTTAATCGTTCGGTAGATCCACTTTATTAATTCCTGTTTCGGTACCTGCTCTATGGGCAGATTCCTGAAGAGCATGTCCCCAAGCTTTTTCTGCGCCTGCTTTTGTTCCTAAACCACCAAGAATTTCCAAAACGAATCTTGCACCCCTTTTCAATGCTTCTCTCATGCTTTTAAACGGATCAATCCTTGGCGTGCGAGCATTTTCTACTGCTGCTTCAACTCCTGCAACGGCTTCTGGTCTTGCGGTTGTACCTGCATCTCTTGTATCTGTTTGGCTTGCCATATTATTATCTTCTATTGTTTGTCTATAGTGTAGCCGCTCCTTGGCATTTTGTCTAGAGTGAGGTTTTACTTTTTTAAATGACAAACTATTTGCGGAATAACAAAAGATATGATAAAGTTATGCTTGTTATGGTAAAAAAAGCATTAATTGTTGGGGTTTCTTCACAAGATGGATCGTATTTGGCAGACCTACTTCTTGAAAAAGGATATGAAGTAACAGGCACAATTCGAAGAACCACAAACTACTTTCACCCAAATGTTGAACATCTTTACGGCAAAATTCGTATTGAAACCCTTGAGTTAACTGACAGCGAAAATATCATACAGGTTGTTAAAAAAAGTGTGCCTGATGAAGTTTATAACATCGCTGCGCAATCGGTCCCGGGAGACTGTTGGTTGCAACCTTTTTACACGGGCGAAGTAACAGGTCTTGGACCTGTACGGGTTCTGGAAGCTATTCGTCATTTTGCGCCATCAGCAAGATTTTATCAAGCTACCAGCCGAGAAATTTTCGGCAATATTGAAGCAGAATCCGCTACTGAAAAAACACTTTTCGATGCAAATAATCCTTACGGCATTGCCAAGACATATGCACACATGATGATGCGTTCCTACCGCGAATCGTATGGGATGTTTGCGTGCGGAGGTATTCTTTTCAATCATGAAAGCCCCCGAAGGGGGTTACATTTTGTAACAAGAAAAATTACTGCAGGTGTTGCGTGTATCAAAAATAAAGTAAAACATCTTCCAATGAATGAAATCGGAGACCCACTGATAAGCGAAGATGGCAAATTGCATATGGGTGATTTAAATATGCAACGAGATTGGGGATATGCAAAAGAATATGTTGAAGCTATGTGGTTGATGATGCAACAATATACACCAAAAGATTATGTCATAGGAACCAACACTACCCACAGCGTCGAAGAAGCTTGTAAAGTTGCTTTTGCACATGTAGGACTTGATTGGAAAGAGTATGTCGTAAGCGATAAAAGGCTTTTCCGGCCAACGGAAATTAAAGAATTAAAAGGAGATTATTCCCTTGCAGAAAAAGAACTCGGATGGAAACCAAAGACATCTTTTGAAGATTTGATTAAACTGATGGTTGATGAAGATCTAAAGAGATTTAAATAATTCCACAAGTGTTTATTTATTAATAAACTACACTGTTTTTCTCCAATATTCTAAAATATCGTTTAATGACTGCTCGAAAGGAATTTCCGGTTTCCACCCAGTAAGTTTTTGTAATTTTGAATAATCCGCAACAAAATCAGGAATATCACTCGGACGCAATTTATTTGGATCAGTTTCTTTGGTTATTTTAACCTTCGCATTTTTCATGAAGTACTGTAATATCTCTTCAACTTTATGCGAGACTCCTGAGCCAATGTTGTACACTTCTCCACTCTCTCCTTTTTCCATAAGAAGTGCGTATGCGCGGACAACATCACGTACATCAGTAAAATCTCGTTTCGCATCGAGATTGCCAACCTTGATGATTGGTTCCTGACTCCCTTTTTCAATTTCGGCAATTTGTTTGGCAAAATCCGACGTAACAAATCCCGTCTTCTGTCCAGGACCAATATGGGTAAAAGGCCGAACGCGGATAATCGGCATCTTGTAGGATCTTCCATATTGATATGCGAGAAAATCACAAGCAACTTTTGAAACAGCATAGGGATTTCCAGGGCGGAAAGGAGTATCTTCATCAATTGGCAAATCTTCCGGCTGGACATAACCATACACATCAGCTGAAAGTACGATCAAAACTTTTGTTTGTACCATTTCCAATTCCCGTAAAGATTCAAATAATAATAATTCAGAATCAATATTGTTGTGGAGTGTCTGCAGAGGATTCTTGATACTCTCACCGATAGCAGCTTGCGCTGCCAAATGAAATATTCCGTCAGGTCTTACTTCGGATAAAACTTTTTTAAGCTGTTCTTTATCTTGTAAATCTACTTGGAGAAAAGTGATAGTATCTTTTACTGAAGAAGCCTCTTTTGAAGATTCACTACGGTACGTACCATATATATCGTATTTATTAAGTGTAAGTAAATATTCGGCCAGATAGCCTCCTACAAACCCTGAAGCACCAGTGATGAGTATTTTTTTCATTATCTTCCTACCCCAAAATACTGAAAGCCAAGTTCTTTGACTTTTTCGGGATGATAAATGTTACGACCATCTACAAGGACTGGATCTTTAAGAAGCTTTTTTACTTTTGCAAGATCAACTTGTTTAAATTCATTCCATTCTGTAACAACGACAAGAATGTCAGCTCCCTCAACACATTTATAGGGATCATCGACGAATTGTATTTGATTTTTAAAAACCGCTTTGGTCTTTGGCATTCCCTCGGGATCATATGCCGTTATCTCAAATCCTTTTTGCAATAAATCTTTAATTAAATATACAGCAGGTGCTTCTCTGATATCATCAGTATTTGGCTTAAAACTGAGTCCCCACAGCGCAACTTTCTTACCTTTTGCGTTATTCAAAACCTTTTGCAAAACATTTTCTCGCGCCTGTGTATTGACACTGTCAACGCCGTCAAGAAGCGTTGTGTCAATCCCGAGAGATTTACCGATCTGAATAAGTGCTCTTGTATCTTTGGGGAAACATGAACCGCCATAACCGATTCCTGGATTCATAAAAACACGTCCAATCCGCCGATCTAATCCCACAGCATCAAGCACTTCTTCAACATTTGCACCAGTCTTCTCGCTATAAAAAGCAATCAAATTTGCAAAAGAAATTTTGGTCGACAGAATAGCATTCGCGGTATATTTGATCAGTTCTGCTGATGCAAGACTGGTAATAATTTTCGGTGCTTCAATTCCATCATGCAGCTCTATCATGGCATCAATTGCCTTTTTCGAATCAGATCCAATCACAACTCGGTCAGGATGAAGGGTATTGGCAAGAGCTGTTCCTTGACTCAAAAATTCCGGACAAGAAGCAATGGCGAATTTCGCGTCTTTAAGTTTAACAGACTCAATAATCTCAGCAACTTTTTTATTGGTACCAATCGTTACAGTACTTTTGCATGAAACAACAGTAAATCCATTTTTGAGATGCTTACCAATTTTTTCAGCAACGGCAAAAACTGCTGAAAGATCAGCTGCACCTGACGTCTGAGGAGGCGTTCCAACAGCAATAAACACAACGTCAGACTTACTGACAGCATGTTCATATTCTGTTGTGAAATGAATCCGTTTTGCTTCAAGATTTTTCTTGAGTAATTCTTCAAGCCCTGGTTCAAAAATAATCGGATCGCCTTTTTTGAGCCGTTCAATTTTCTCAGGGGTATGTCCAATTACATAAACAGTATTACCGAGATCAGCAAACACTGTCGCTGTAACAAGCCCTACATATCCATGTCCTACAAATGTAATAGTCATATTCTTTAATCCAAAATCCTTAAACTTTAATTTCTTTTAAACCTTCTTCAAATGTTCTCATTGTTACTCCAAGTTTTTTTATTTTATCATTACTGATCGAAAGATTAAAGGGCCTTGGCGCCTTTCCTTTAAAAAATTCTTCCCTCGTCGTTTTACTAATAAGACTTTTATTATACCCAAATCGATCAGCCATCAGTGTAAAAGCTTCGTAAGGATTCAAGCTTTGACTGCCAACAACATGGTAAACGCCTGTAGCATTATTTGTAATAATCGCGTCAATTGCGTAAGCAATATCGTCAATAAATGTTGGTGTCATAATATGATCAGTCACTGCTGTAATCGGCTGATTATTGGCAAGTCTTCCCATAATCGCGTGCACAAAATCCTTTTTCAACTCAAAATCATCCGCACGAAATGGATACGCAATCCGCAAAATTGCAAAATTCAAACCAGAATTCTGCACAACTTCTTCTCCTTTATATTTCGTCATTGCATACCAATTCATGGGGTTAGGCTTATCTTCTTCTGTATAGTTATTCGGCAATTCTTTCTTTCCGTCAAAAACAAAATCGGTTGAGATATAAAGAAGCTTTTTGTTTGAAGCTTTACATGCGTCAACGACATTCTTTGTGCCGTTAACATTAATAATATATGCAGGACCTTGCTCACCCAACTGTTTGTCTTTCTCGCAGCCTTCAACATCCGCTTTCGCCGCAAGATGCAAAACAACTTCGTGTTCGGTATCATTTTTTATGATATCCAAACTTGACGGATCAGTGATATCGACACCATTCGTGAGGCTCAAATCATCGAGTGTATATTTGTCTTTTAATAATTCTGCAATTCGTGTTCCGACCAACCCTGATCCACCAATAGTAAAAATTTTCATATTTCAAATTATAGAACATTTTTCATCCAAATGTACACGCTATTGCATGATAAGCATTCATGATCTTATGAAACAGTAAATAAGCGAGAAAGTCTCTTTGCATATTCGTACTATCACTGGTATTCTTATACTATGAAATCCCAATCATCTGTTTGTCTTGCAAGTCCCTTTCATGATCCTGAAGGTAAATTATTGGAGCTCCTGAAAGAACAAGGGGATGCATTACTTAAACTCTATAAAGGAAATGCTTTTATTAGTGTTTCGTTTAAAACAAATCCGGCAATAATCACTGTATTAAAAAAACAAGGATTTCAAATACGGAAACAAACAAAAACAGAGAATTCATCAGTTGCAGCAAATTATAGAGCCGCGTTAAAAATGACAACAAAAACGGCAAATAAACATATCCATCTTCTTGATTTTGATAGAGCGCTTCATTGGGTAAAAAGATTTCCCAGAGAACTCCGTGACGCAATTGCCATCCTTCCCACCTATAAAGGATATGTATCATTTGTACGGACCCCTCGAGCTTTTCAATCGCATCCGCAAACGCAGCGTGCTACAGAAACAATTATTAATGCAATCGCTTCAGAAGTGGCAGGGGTTACCGTTGATATTATGTCAGGCTCGTTTGGATTTCACAAAACACTCGCTCAAAAAATCATCAAAGAGGCAAAAAGGGATGATTATGGTATCTATGCAGAAACACTTCTTATAGCATTGCGGCACAAATACCTCATTGCAACCATTGAAGTTGAAGGACTGGAATGGGAAACACCGGATCAGTTCACAGAGAGTATACAGCGAGAAGGGTATACCGCATGGCTCCACGAATTTGAATCATTACCCGAATGGAAAAAACGCGTAACACTTCTGGAGAACTCTGCAGATGTTTTGATTACAAAGTGATTTAGAGCAAATTGTTTTCTTGTGCATAGTGTAGTGCTAAAAAGGAATGTGCCTCATGAGTACTACAAAGTTGTCCATCAATCTCAATATCCCCTTTTTGTAAAGCTTGTCGATACTCGTCAAGCGTTAAGAATACTCTTCCTGTAATTCCTTCTTCCAATTCCCTTGGATTACCCGCGCGGGGCTCTACGGGTACAAACCATACAGGATTCATCTGTGAACTGATTGCATTTTCCATAGCTATACCATGTGGTGTATCTTCAGGAGCATCAAGTCGCTTTGCTTCACCTACAATATCCGCATTTAATTCTGACAATGACTCTTCATCAATTGTCTCTCTAACTGTTTTCCCTTTTTTTTGCGAAAATCGGGGTACTTCAGCATACCAACCACCTGTCCCATCAACTCCAGAAATGGGAGGACGGTAGTGTTTTACAAGCCCAATTTTTTTAACACCATTATCGTCCCAAACAGGAATAGTAACACATCCTGTTCTCCCTTCAGCTTCAAATTTCCATCCTACTTGGTGGTACAATCCATAACTCCCATCAGGTCGTTGTACAGGATGCACAGCAAAAAAAGAGTAAGGACCATCATAGGCTACAGGTTCAAAACCGTCACTAGCTTCTACAGCTAGACGAATTTCTTCTGGATCAGTGAGTCTTCTAAATTCCCCTTTCGTTAAATCTCCATCTGCTTCTGGAAGCATCTGAGGATACTTTTCACAAAACTTATCATAAGGAATAACCCCTTTAGGAAGGTTACCGCTTTCAGGTGATTCTGTTGCCCCTAATTTTTTTAATAACGAATGAACTCTTCTGTTACGAAACCTACCTAAAATCCCAATCTGATCTGGTATAGAAACATTTACTTTTTTTTCCGGATTAGATTTATTCCCGTGATGTATGGCATT
>CAZJVI010000041.1:0-11543 GCA_964549385.1 uncultured Gammaproteobacteria bacterium | reverse complement strand
CTATTCTACGCGTTAATACATCTATCTTACGCTGTGTAATCGTTGCTTCAAAAAGATTTTGCATTATACCCTCTGCTCCTCTTCTATCAGCATTTGCCTTAATAGATTCTGGAGTTTCTGCTTTTATTTCTCTTATGCGTGAACGGTTATGCTCTCTTGACTGAGGAATTACTTCTACTTCTCCTTTATTACCCGTTCGAGGCTTTACTGCATTAATAAGAGTTTGTCGTGCAGATCTTAAACGGGACAATATTGCCCTTTCTTTTCGCGTTACTGCTACAGATCCTCTCTGTTCTTGATCCACGTTATCTATTTGTGTTCTTCTTACAGCAGCTCTACTAGCTATCCCAGCAAGCATATCTTCTTGCTTTACTTGTGGTTTTTCCCAATCTCCCGCCATACAATATCAAAGTAACACAAAAATATATCAAGCGTCAACGTTGGTAAAATTCTAGATTTCTTTTTTGAATTATTTCTCATCAAACTTCGAAGCAAGGATAAAATCATTTTCTGAAAGGCCACCTATAGCATGGGTTGAAAGCGTCAAACGAACCTTATTCCAATTATGCAAATAAATATCAGGATGATGGCCTTCTTCCTCTGCGATTTTTCCGACCTTGGAAACAAAATTCAGTGCTTCTTGAAAGTTCTTAAACTTATATTCCTTTTCAATTTTTACAGCATCAACATCTATCCATCCAGAAAGTTCATTACGAAGATGCGCTCCATATTCATCTGGAGTCAGAGGTTTTACGCCGCCTTCACACGGCACACATTTCTTTTTGGCCAAATCTCCAGCAACTTGCATAGTTATATATTTATTTATAGCATATTTCTCTCATTGTGTTTTATCATAATAAGTACTATATATAATATATTGAGTTAATTCCCAAACAATTCTTGCAATATAATAAAATTAATAGTAAACTATAGGTTAATTTTAGCTTAAAAATTATTATGGCCTTATTAACAGAAGCAGCTATTGACGCGTACTTAGCTAATTTCAAAGAAGAAGGAACTGCTGCCACAATACCTCCCGTTGTTCAAGGGGAAAAACCAATTATTCCTGAAGAGAAACCAACACTATTACCTTTTGCTCCATTACCTAAACGTGAAACAATTGCTTTTAATTTTTTTGAAGGACGTGTAAGGACAGCTAGAGTAGTACGAAAATGGGTACTGGAAAAAGCTAAAAAATGGCCTTCTTATGGAGATTGGGATGATGCCTTAGAACTCTTAGCATCAGAGGCTTTTACTAATGGCGTTCGTTATGGTCTTCCACAAAAAAAAGCCTTAAACCCTCTTCCTATAGAGATGAGCGTTGTAAGAGAACCTGACAGAGATGGAAATTTATTGGTTGCTTTTGGAGATTGGAGATATAATTTATTACGCAAATCTGCAGCTCAAAATAGCCAAAGAGGTTTAGAAATAGCTAAAGGACTGTCTGTACAGGCAGGATTTGCGCGTCCAGCTATGCTTAGAGACCTCGATGGTGAAGAGTATACTCCCGTTATTGGTGTACCAAAAGCATACTGGTTTGAAATTGGAAATAAAATTCCAAAAATTCCTATATACACAAGAATTCCTAAACAAAGGACAACTCATTAATAAAGCACTACTATATTTTATTTCTCTAAAAAGTAGAAGACGGCTTGATATTCTCAAATGCTTTCCCTATAATAGGTTAATCAATGGCTAATACTAAATCCTCAGATTATTCCGCAGTACAAATACAAGTACTTGAAGGACTCGAACCAGTAAGAAAACGACCAGGAATGTATATCGGGTCAACTGATGTTTATGGTTTGCACGAAACATTGCGCGAAATTATCGACAATTCAGTCGATGAGGCACTTGCGGGCTTTGCCAAAAATGTCTGGATTACTTTGAATAAAGACGGCTCAGCAACAATCTCCGATGATGGCCGTGGTATCCCGACAGATATGCATCCAGTTCATAAAAAATCCGCCCTTGAACTCGTTATGACTCAATTGCATGCCGGTGGAAAATTCGGCGGATCTGCATATAAAATTTCTGGAGGTCTTCATGGTGTCGGTGCATCAGTCGTGAATGCGCTTTCTGATTGGGTGTGGGTCGAAGTACGTAGAGGAAACAAAATAATACGGCAACGATACGAAAGAGGTATTGCAAAAACTCCTGTCGAAGAAGTAAAAGAAAGTTTGCAAAATGTTCCTGAAGTATCAAAATTACAACAGGGGACAACGACAGCTTTTTATCCTGATGCATCAATTTTTAAAGATTTTATAAAGAAGAATGAAGATGAGAGTACTAGCTATGCTTGGGATTTTGATTTTATTAAAAAAATTATCCGAGAGCGCGCATATTTGGTTCCAAAACTCTATTTCCACTTCGTTGACACACGCAAAGATGAAATCAAAGAAGTGAATTTCTATTTTGAAGGTGGAATTGTGTCACTTGTTGAGAAGCTCAATGATAATAAGGTAATACTTCACAAACCAATTTATATCAACAAATCCGATGGAGACGTCCAAGTCGAAGTCGCTGTCCAATATAACGAAACATACACTGAAAATGTTGAATCATATGTGAACGTTATCAACACAGTCAATGGTGGATCACATCTCACTGGATTTCGTATGGCACTCACTCGTGCAATCAATGATTATGGGAAAAAGACAGGAGTTTTCAAAGCAGATTCCGATTCTTTTATGGGTGATGACACCAAAGAAGGACTTACTGCAGTAATATTCATCAAGATGCCGCAGGATGCAATCCAATTTGAAGGCCAAACCAAAGGGAAATTAGGAAATTCTGAAATTCAATCTGTCGTTAATACAATAGTCAAAGAAGCTCTGACCACGTATTTTGAAGAAAATCCATCAGATGGCAAAAGAATTCTTGAGAAGATCAATCTTGCAGCAAAAGCTCGTCTTGCAGCAAAAGCAGCAAAAGAAGCAGTCATCAGAAAAGGTGCCCTAGAGGGTTCAACACTACCTGGTAAACTTGCTGACTGTCAAGAAAAAAATCCTGCAATTTCGGAATTATATCTTGTTGAGGGAGATTCAGCAGGTGGATCAGCAAAACAGGGGAGAGACAGAAAATACCAAGCAATCCTGCCGCTCAAAGGTAAAATCTTAAATACAGAACGTGCACGACTTGATAAGATGATCGAGCATGAAGAAATTAAAAATCTTATTATCGCATTGGGAAGCGGAATAGGGGACACAACAAACATGGAAAAACTCCGCTACCATCGGGTTATTATTATGACTGATGCTGATGTTGATGGAGCACATATTGAGACTCTGATTCTGACTTTTTTCTTCCGCCATTTGCCAGAAATCATCAACAATGGTTATCTTTATGTCGCGATACCACCACTCTATAAAATTTCACGAGGGAAAGATGTACGATATGCCTACGACGACAATGAAAAAGACGGTGTTCTTAAAGAAATGAAAAGTGGCAATGCAAATATTATGATCCAGCGATACAAGGGTCTTGGAGAAATGAATCCAGAACAATTATGGGAAACGACCATGAATCCAGCCAACAGAATGCTCAAACAAGTCTCAGTCGGTGATGCAGAAGAAGCAGACGCGACATTTACTATGCTTATGGGAGACGAAGTTCCACCAAGAAAACATTTTATCCAAACAAACGCGATTTACGCAACTTTGGATATCTAAATTAGGGATTAGGAAGTAGGGAATAGGGAACAGATTATAAAATTTAATTTCTGAAACCTGATCCCAATTCCCTGTTCCCTGAATTTTTATGTTATAATAAATTAAACCTATGCCAGATTTTAATAAAATACTTACTCCAGGAAATGTAGACGAAGGATGGGTCAACGCAATTGTCGATATCCCCGAAGGATCCTCACTCAAAGTAGAATACGATAGAGAACATGGCATGTTTATGCTTGATAGAGTCGAGCCAAATGTCTTTCCAAAACCAGTAAACTACGGATTTATCCCTGGCACCAAAGATACCGATGGAGACGAATTGGATGTCTTTATCGTCTGTCATGAACCTATCCCTACAGGCGTTCTCGTAAAGTCAAAAATTATCGGCATTTTCAATTTTGAAGACGACGGAGAGATGGACTACAAAATCGTTTGTGTCCCAGCTGATGACCGCAATACAGGAGATAGTATCCAAACCCTTGATGACCTCGGTAAGAGGTGGAAACAAAAGATAGAATTTCATTTTGCACACTACAAGGATTTGAAAAAACCTGGAACAACCAAAGTACTCGGATGGGGAGATGCCGAAGAAGCGAAAAAAATTGTCCACGAGTGTATTGAACGCTTCAAAAAAGAGGGCTTCTCCAAATAATAAAAATTTATGTCGCAAATCGGAAAGTTACAGCCAACTAATATATCTGAAGAAATGAAGAAATCGTATTTGAATTATGCGATGTCTGTCATTGTTTCCCGTGCGCTTCCCGATGTTAAAGACGGTCTTAAACCAGTTCACCGCCGCATTCTTTTCGCAATGCATGAAATAGGACTTACCCACACTGCAAAATACAAAAAAAGCGCTACTGTTGTCGGAGAAGTTTTGGGTAAATATCATCCGCATGGTGATGTTCCTGTATATGACGCAATGGTAAGACTTGCTCAAGATTTTTCAATGAGATATCCGCTTATCGATGGTCAGGGAAATTTCGGATCAGTTGACGGTGATCCTCCCGCGGCTATGCGTTATACAGAGGCTCGTATGGCAGCAATTACCTCTGAACTTTTGTTTGATATTGAGAAAGAAACAGTCGATTTCATGCCGAATTTCGACGCATCTAAAGATGAACCAGTCTATCTTCCGGCAAAACTTCCAAATCTTCTTCTCATGGGATCAGAAGGAATTGCTGTTGGTATGGCAACCAAAATCCCACCGCACAATCTCGGAGAAGTCATCGATGCAATTAATTATATGCTCAGCAAAACCAAAATCGGAGTTCCAGCGGTTGAGAAAAAAGCAACAGCTGAAAGTGAAGCACCTGTCGTCGCAACGAATGCAGAACAAACAGTATCGCTTGCTGAACCACAAACACTTATTGCAAGCGACGTGACTATTGATGAGCTACTTGAATTTATCAAAGGGCCTGATTTTCCAACAGCAGGCGCAATTTATGATATCACCGAAATAAAAAGTGCCTATATCACCGGACGAGGCAAGATTGTCATCCGAGGAAAAGCAGAAATTGAGGAAATCGGCAATGGAAAATCAGCAATCACCGTCACCGAACTTCCTTACCAGGTAAATAAAGCCTTACTTATCGCCAAAATTGCAGATCTTGCCAAAGAGAAAAAAATTGAGGGCATTTCAGATCTTCGTGATGAATCTGATAGAAGGGGCCTTCGTATTTATATTGAACTGAAACGCGATGCGACACCAAAGAAAGTCCTCAACAATCTTTTTAAACATACATCACTCCAAACAACATTTCCTGTCAATATGGTCGCACTTGTTAATGGCACACCCCAAACACTTAATCTCAAACTCATTCTTGAAGAGTATATTAAACATCGCTATGCTGTTATCCGCAGAAGATCAGAATTTGAATTACGACAGGCAAAAGCTAGGCTACATATTCTAGAGGGACTCAAAATTGCCGTTGATAATATCGATGCTGTGATTCAAACAATCCGTTCATCAAAAACCCAAGAAGAGGCAAAAACCAACTTGATGACCAAATTCAAACTTTCAGAAATCCAATCCACTGCAATCCTTGATATGCAGCTCCGCCGTCTTGCCGCACTTGAGAGACAAAAGATCGAAGACGAGCTGCAAATGGTGAAAGAAACTATCGCTTATCTTGAAGATTTGCTCGCTCATGGACAAAAAATTCTTGATGTTATCAAAGGAGAAATCAGCAAACTCAGAGAAAAATATGCTGACCCTCGACGGACAAAAGTCTATAAAGGAAAAGTAGGGGAGTTCTCAGAAGAAGATCTTATCCCAAATGAACCAACCGTCATCACCCTTACGAACACTGGATACATTAAACGTCAGTCATTAAACGCTTTCCACACACAAAACCGCGGCGGCAAGGGAATAACTGGAATGAACGTAAAAGAAGAAGACGGTATTTTCCATATCAGATCAGCACAAACCCACGATAATATCCTTTTCTTCACGAACAAAGGAAAGGCATTTGCACTCAGAGCATATGAAATCTCCGAAAGCTCACGAACAAGCAAAGGCTCAGCTATTGTGAATTTGTTGAATATCGAAGCAGGGGAAAAAGTAGAATCATTTGTGGTCTATGGCAAAGATGTTAAAGATAACTATGTTTTCCTTACAACCCGCAACGGCACAGTGAAGAAAACACATATTAAAGAATTTGACAACATCCGAAGAAATGGCATGATTGCCATCAAACTCGATCCAGGAGATGAATTGGCATGGAGCAATTTGACGGATGGAAAAAATAATGTCCTTATTATCACCAAAGACGGCAAAGCAATCAAATTCAACGAAGCCTCAGTCCGTCCGCTTGGCCGAGCGACAATGGGAGTCCGGGGAATTAAAATTGACAGCAAAGACCAAGTTATCGGCATGGATGTCATCACCAAAGGCGACAATCCAGAACTTTTTGTAATCATGGAAAACGGACTTGGGAAAAAGACAACGATTGATCAATTCCCATTGCAAAATAGGGGAGGACAAGGCGTCAAAGTTGCAAAAGTCACTGACAGAACAGGACAAGTTGTGACAGCACAGATCATCCCACCAAACTGCGAAGAAGTTATCATCACCTCCAAAAAAGGACAAATTGTCAAACTCACGACAGTATCAGTTCCAAAACTCTCCCGAGATACCCAAGGAGTCATCCTCATGCGCTTCTCCCACTCCTCAGACGGAGTAGCGAGTGCAACGTGCTTGGTAAAGAACTAACCTAAAATTGTGTTCACTAGTAGAGAAAAACCCTATCATTTTGGTATAATCCCGATATGTATTCAGCAACAACATCTGCAGAACTATCGCAAATTATTAACTTGTTAAAACCATCACCTTTTTATTTTGATATAAATTTTTGGAACTTAATTATTCTTGCGATAACTGCAATAATAATTTTATGGTATACAATTGAGACAAAAAAATTAAGAGAAGAAGCACAAAAAACAAATAAATATAGCTTCAGACCTATTATAGTAATAAAAAGTATTTCCCCTTATGTAGCTAACAGTTGGACCGTAAAGATTAATAATATTGGAAAAGGACCTGCTCTTAATATTGAATCCAGAATTTGTGAATTAAATTCGGAAGGAAAATACAAAAGAATGCGCGAGTTACTACCTAATGAGAAATTTAATAATCTTGAAGAAAAATCTGGACATACAATTAGTGGGATTACAAGCATTAATAAATTACTAAACGAAAAAAAATTTACAATATTCTTTACCTATGAAGATAGTGCACGATTTAAATATCAAACTATGGTAGTAGTAGAAGTATTTAATCGTAATCCAACAGTCAGAAAAACAGTAACAGCTGAACTTATATCCGACAAACTTGTACAAATTGATTGAATTGCCTCCCGTTCGTGTATAATAGCTGTATGAAATTAGACGGTCGCGAAATTGCTGAAAAATTGTATGGGGAACTCACAGAACGGGTTGGGAAATTAAAGAAAAAAAAGATTGTGCCGCATCTTGTTGTCATTTTAGTTGGAGAGAATCCTGCATCCGTTGCTTACGTAACGCTCAAACAACAAAAAGCTGAAGTAATTGGCGCCAAAGTAACCATTTTACGCTATAAAGTCACTGTCACCACCGAAGAACTCGAAGAAAAAATAAAACTTCTCAATGTCGATCCCTATGTCCATGGTATTCTTATTCAAAGACCCTTGCCAGAACAAATAGATGTCGAGAGGCTTGAATTAACCACAGATCCTGAAAAAGATATCGATGGATTCCATCCAAAATCACCAAATACACTTCCGTTGCCTTTGGCAGTAGGAAGAATACTGGAAGAGATTTATTTACTGGAGACCACAAACGGAAAAATTACCAAACTTACCCACGTGGAAGGAAATTTCTGGCAGAACCCCGAGCGACATACATGGCTGCGTAAACAAAACATTGTACTTCTTGGCAAAGGACCCACAGGCGGGGGACCGATAATCAAATATTTAGAAAAACTCAAAGTGAACACCTATTTAATTGACAGCAAAACAAAAACGCCGGAAAAATTGATAAAACAAGCTGATATTGTCATCTCTGCAGTTGGAAAAGAAGGAACAGTTAAACCCAAGACACTGAAAAAAGGCGTCATTCTTATCAGTGTCGGCATCAATAGGGGAGAGGACAAAAAATTACATGGCGATTACAACGAAGACGAAATCAAAGATATCGCATCATATTACACACCCACACCTGGCGGCGTCGGCCCAGTCAATGTCGCGATGCTGATGGAGAATTTGGTAATCGCCACTGAAAAACAAACAAAATAGAAAATTTTGCAGAAAAAAATAGATAAAAATGCTACAATTTACTCCATGCAAAAAGTTGACCTCATAGGCATTCCTGTTGATCTTGGAGCAGAAAATTTAGGCGTTGATATCGGCCCAAACGCTTTTCGTTACCAAAAAATTATTGAGAAATTAAAAACCTCAGGTCTCTCGGTGACTGACAAAGGGGATATTCTCCCGCAACCCAGAGATACGATTGAAATAGGAGACAAAAAAGTAAAATATCTAGCAGAAATTACAAGAATTGCCGAACAAACTGCGAGACAAACATGCGACAGCATTAAAAATAAACGAAAAGTTATCGCTCTTGGAGGTGATCATTCAATAAGTCTTGGGACCATAGCAGGAGCCTCAGTTGCAGAGAAAGGATCTCTTGGTGTGATCTATCTGGACGCCCATGGAGACATGAATACCCACGAAACAACCCTCACAGGGAATATCCACGGAATGCATTTGGCAGCACTGATGGGATTTGGACATAAAAAATTGATTCAAACCTTTGGAGCAACAACAAAAGTCAAACCACGCAATGTCCTTCATATCGGCGGCAATGATTTTGACCAGCCAGAAATTGATCTTTTAAATAAAGAGCAAATACCAAATTTTAGTATGTTTGATCTTATGTCTACCAATCTCGGACCGCTATTTCCCAAAATTGATGCATTGCAAAAAAGAAGTAAAAATATTTGGGTAAGTCTTGATTTAGATGTTATCGACAAAGTATATGCTCCTGGTGCAGGCATGCCCAACACATCAGGATTCAGTTATCGAGAAATTGCAACGATCGCTGAATACATCGGCAAGCACTGCAATGTAATCGGCGTTGATGTTGCCGAATATAATCCGCTACAAGATATTGAAGGAAAAACCGTAGAACTTGGTATTGAATTGATCGCAAAATTCTTCGGTGTTCAATATAGCTGGTACACCAATGTATACCTCGCAAAGAATAAACTGAAATAACTCTTATTCACTTGGGCGTTTCACACTATTCAAATTTCTTAAAATTATATAAATTCATACTGTCATAATAAGCTCTTCTCCTTGACAGTTTATTCCATTTTTTATAAAATAATATAAATTTAGGAAAAAATAGACAAATTTTAGGAAATTTTCTTTACGTTTTTACCATTTTCTGAGTTAAAATCAAAAAATGCAAAAAGATCACCCGTATCACAAAATTACCTTCTATGAAGGTAAAAAAGGAGAAGTCAAAAAAGTTGTTTTACTCTACTCAGGAAACTTCGATATTTCTGCACTCATCAAATGGATCAAACAAGAATATAAAGCGGAAATTATTCTGCTGATGATTGATATTGGGCAGGAGTATGACTTTAAAAAAATCAAACGCCAAGCTCTTACCTCTGGAGCAACAAATGCGCAGGTTATTGATGCAAAAGATGAATTTGCTGATGAATATGTAGCCAAAGGTATTCAAGCAAACGCAACATATCAAACCTATAACCATCTCTCGATACCTCTTGCACGGTTACTGCTTGCAAAATCGGCAGTAAAAACTGCAGCACTTGTTGGCGCCGATGCAATTGTCCATGATGTCGTAGGAGAAGATGAACAAGTTATTCTTGAGAGTACTATCTTGACATTAAATCCTGATATTAAAATTATCGCACCTGCCAGAGAACAAAATCTTACAGAAAAAGATCTTTTAAGTTTTAATAAACCCCATGAAGGTACTCCAAAGCAATCTAATAAAACTCCGTATACTTTTTCTACCAATCTGTGGGGGATATCAATAAAAAATAATGATATCGAGAATTCGGTTATTGCTCTTCATGTTGAAGAAATCCTTAATGCCACCAAACCGCTAAAAAAACAACCACAAACACCTGAAATAGTCCATATAGAATTTGTTAAAGGAATACCAGTCGCCTTAAATAATAAAAAAATGAAATTGGCAGAGTTGATTATGGCACTCAATGAAATTGGCAAAATATGGGGATTAGGAGTCACATCACATATCGAAGATCAGCTAATTGGGCTGAAAAAACGAGTTATATTAGCAGCTCCTGCTGCTGAAATTCTTATTCTTGCTCATAAAAAATTAGAAGAGTATGTTTCAACAAAAGCAGAAAATGAGTTCAAACCACTCATTGATATGAAATGGGCAAATCTGTGTAAAGATGGCTTATGGTATGAACCACTTATGGACGATCTAACAGCGTATATTCAAAAAGTAAATAAGAAAGTAACAGGAAAAGTACAAATCAAAATATCTCAAGGAAATCAACAAGTCATCGCTCTAGAAACTCCCCATAACCTTTTCGAACAAAAACTCCCAACCTTTATTTCCAACGAAGAAATCAATCCCAATGCAACTGCAGGCTTTATTGAATTACATAGTCTGCCTATGAGATTGGCAAGCAAAGCTGATAAGACAGTATTTATTTCCATTGGGAAACGCGCAAATAAAATAAAACTTCTGCCGCAAATGAAACAGTTACATCAGTTAGGATACAAACTCTATGCTACCTATAAAACCCACAAATTCCTGAGAGCTAACAATATGGAAGCCATACCAGTCCATAAAATATCTGAAGGTCATCTCAAACCAAATCTCGCAGATCTGCTCAATACCAATCGTTTTAACTTTATTATCAACATTCCTATAGAAAAAAAAGTTATTCGTGCTGATGAAAAAGTTATCAGTCAAAAAGCCCTCCAAAACCACGTGCCGCTTCTCAATACTATTACTAAAACACAAGAACTTGTAAAAAAATTACAAATGCTGCAAATAAAAGATGCCCAGACTCAACAGGAGGTACATAACTAATGACCCCAGAAAACGAATATAGAACAACACACAAAGATAAAGAAAGGGAGACTCGTCCACCTAATCAAGAACTTATTTTGGCCCTATACCAACAGCTGTGGGAGAGGCCAATTGAAGTAAGAAAAAAAATGGAAGAATATCTTGAAAGCCAGGGAGAGCCATTGGTTCAACGGGTCAGCCAAGCACCTTTACCCACGGAATATGGAGATTGGACTCAGATACATTATTTAGACCGGAGAGATGGCAAAGTTCATACAGCCATGGTCTACGGAGATGCGGATAATGGCGCAT
>CAZJVI010000040.1:0-12323 GCA_964549385.1 uncultured Gammaproteobacteria bacterium | reverse complement strand
TTTATGTCTGAAAAATTAATTGATGAAAGAAATATTCCAATAAAAATGATAATAATTCCAAATATTTCTTGTATGGAAAGCCTTTCTTTAAAAAATAGTACTGAAAGAATTACGACCAAAGCGGTAAATGATCCTGCAATTGTACCAACTAAGGATGAATTCCCGACCTTAAGTCCTTCATTGTAACAAAAGAAGGCGATAAGATTAATGAGTGATAGAAATATTGTTAACAGAATCATAGGGGTACTAAAAGTTTTTAAGTTATTTATTGCAAAGGGGATATAAAGAGAGGAAAAAATAGCGCCAAATAGGTATCCATAGAAAGATGTGTTATATGATCCTATTTTTCGAGAAGCAAAGGTTGTAAAAATATCTCCTATACCCCACGTAAGGAGTGCAACAACTGCAAAAATAATTGCTGGCATCTCCTAATTATAACAAATCTTTTTGCTTCAAATATTTTAAATGAGCGGTATTGTTAGATTTTTATCCAAACGTAAATGCAAATCCTTGGATCCCCGGTGTTTCAAATTCAAGTTTTAGGATATGACTTTCTGTTTTTCCATGCAGATTAACAAGATTATAGAGTCGGTCTGTTGGAATAGTAAGAATTCCGTTTTTGACATCGGTGCCTTCATTGCTGCTGTCAACAAGTTTGCCGTCGAGAAAGACTTTGACTTGAGAGGGTTTTGTGCCTGGGGAAGGATTGAGGACAAGATAAACATTACTCGCTGTAAAATTGTAGGTAAGCGTTGCATTTTTACCCGCAACTGCATTGCCGTCATTGATTGTCCATTGGCCACCAAGACTAAAGGTGTTTTGTGGAGGAGAATCAGTCAATGTGTAGTTACTGGTGCCGTCGCCTAAAGTAGAACTTGGATAATAATATTGCATCCGCGCTGAATCAAGATACGTTTCGGGAGAGATTTCATTTTGCGGTGTCGTATCTGGTAACGTATCGAGTTTTTGTGTGACTTTGTGTCCAGCTTGTTTCAATAGTGTCTGGATTGCATCTTCCATCTGAGTATATTCACCTTCACCAAAATCTTCTCGTCTGATAGTGCCGTTTGCGTCAATCAAATATTCTGCTGGCCAGTATTCATTATTATAGTTATTCCATGTCGCATAGTTATTATCTTGAGCGACTGGATAGTAAATGTGATACTGTTTAATTGCATTTTCAACATTTGCTGTTTCATGCTCAAATGCAAATTCTGGTGTATGAACTCCAATGACAATAAAGCCATCCTTGTGATATTTGTCATACCAACTTGTCACATGAGGAAGTGTACGGATGCAATTGATGCAAGTGTACGTCCAAAAGTCTACGAGGACGACTTTACCACGCAAATCTTTTATTGACAACGGTTTATCTATATTAAGCCATTTTGTAATGCCGACAAAATTAGGCGCAGGAGTGTCGGTGTTGAATAATTCGTTAGTATCAATAGATGTGTTTGCTGATTTATTACCATTAAGAGCATTAAGTTGCTGTGTAACTGCGCTGTTATTCTCAAGTTGTGTTAAATCAGCGCCATAAGGCGTTGAAGCAAGATATGCTTCAAGTTGTTGGTCAAGATTGGTAAAAATCGCAAGAGCAAAAAGGATCATAAGAACGCCAAATGCTTTTTGGATTGTCGGTGAATTTTTTGTAAGCCATGGTGCTTTTTTCAAAAGATTTCTTCCGCCAAACATGATAAGAAACATCGGAATAGCTGTGCCAATAGAGTAGAGAAGGGTTATGAGAAAAGTTTCTACCGTAACTTGGCTTGTTGCGGCAAGGGCAATGACAGATGCTAAAATTGGGCCAACACATGGTGTCCAGACAATTCCAATCGTAAGCCCAATGACAAACCCTCCCCAAAAGCCAGCGTGTGGATTTGCTTTGGGAGCAAAAACAGACAATTTGGTAAAAAGCTTTTCAATGAGTATTTGAAAGCCAGGGACTATTAATCCTAGTCCAAACAGCAATAATACAACGCCTGCAATAATTCTCAGAGTATTTGTGGGAATGCCGGTTAGTCCAATTATTGTTGTCAGAAAAAGCGTGAAGAAAGTGAAACTGAGAATAAAACCAAGGATAATGCCGTATGGACGTTTTTTACCCCCGCTTACGCTTGTTAGAACAATAGGTAGGATCGGTAGAATACAAGGAGAGAGAATTGTGACAATTCCAGCAAGAAATGCAAATAAGAGTAAAAGTATCATACTTCTTAAATTATAATAGTCCTTTTTTTTGCCTTTAGCAAAATCGAATTTTGTATAGGGTAGTATATATCAATTGGTCTGAGCCTATGGGGAAAACGTAAAAAATTTTCCCTATTGACATGAATAAATAGATATGAGAAAGTAGATAAAGATTATGGATAACCAAACACCAACATCATCAGATCCAATGACACCTCCCGTAGCGCCAGTTGATCCAGCAGTTTCAACGCCAGGAGCAGGAATGCCACCAGTAGCGCCTGTAACTCCAGAACCAGCAAATCCTTTCAGTAATCCAACACCTGCTGCTCCAACAGCAGACCCAGTGCCAGGAATGAGTACTCCACCAGCGGCACCAGTTGATCCAATGCCTGCTACCCCTGCACCAGAGCCAACTGCTCCAGTGTCAACACCTATGCCAGAACCGATGGCCCCTGAAATTCCATCAAGTGAACCAGCAACTCCGGGAGTACCTGCAGATACTGCAACTCCAATAGCACCAACTCCTCCCACAGAACCAGCTGCTTAATAGTATTTATTTTTCTGTTGTTATTAATGTCTTACTATTGAGATATTTTAGTGGAGAAATTACTCAAAGATATAGGACTTAAAAGAAGATGCTCCACCATTTTTGCCAATTAGGACGATTATCAATAGGTTTTGATTGAGGATAGGCAGTTGCCAACTGGCTATTGGGGACAATGATGACATCTTCTCCTGGCTTAGCAAGAAGCAGTTTATTCCTCGCTTGAGATTCAATAAATTGTGATTGATTGACTGTTGTTATTTGCTTTTTAAGTTCTTGGTTCTCCCTTTTTTCAGTATCGAGATCCTTTTGTGCTTGTAGAACAAGATCCTGTTTTTGCCAAATATCATAGATAGAATGTACGAGATCATTGATAGTTAAAAGCAATATAACAACTATTGTAAAAAATGCTATTTTTTTATATGACATCCTGCTTTATAATATAATTCCTTTCTCTAAGTATTGCAATAATATATACTTGTATTCTAAGGTGATTTGTGATATTATGGGATTTAAGTTTTATGAAAACAATCAAAGTTAAAGACGCACAACAAGAATTCGTCGAATTTCTTCGCGGTAAAAAGCATTCCAGCGCTACTGTTTTGGCCTACGGAAAAGATATTGACCAGTTAACTTCCTTTCTCGAAGAACTTGAGAAAGAGCACATCCATGATGTTACTAAAGATGATATTCAGGCATTTTTAGGTAAATTAGCTGAAAGAGGCTATACACCAAAGTCACTTTCTCGAAAACTTAATTCAACACGCACATTTTATCGTTTTCTTAAAGTGAATGAATATGTCTCAGACGATCCTTCACTTCTAGTATCTCACCCACAGTATGAATTGGCTGCACCACGAATGCTCAAACCAACAGAATATCGAGCACTCAGAGACGCAGCAAGAAATGACGCGAGAATGTATGCAATTATTGAAATTTTGCTTCAGACAGGTATTCGTATTGGAGAATTAGCAGATATTCGTATGAGTGACGTGAAAGAGGACAGTATCAGAATCCGACCGCACGAAAAACATGAAGAGCGTGATGTTCCACTGAATAAATCTGCAAAAGAAGCACTAAGTCGGTACCTTGCAATCAGACCAAAAATTGAAGACGATCATGTTTTTGTCACAAAATCAGGAAAACCTTTCCTTGTCAGAAATATCCGTACAGCAATAGAGCGATATTTCCGAATTGCAGGGATTGAAAATGCAAAAGTGAATGATTTGCGCCATACATTTGTCGCGCATCATTTGAAGCACGGTGTGTCACTCGTTTTGCTATCCAAGATTCTTGGACACAAGAGATTGTCTACAACAGAAAGATATCTTAATTACATTCAAGACAGAGCAAAAGACACCTCCACACTCAGCGAACTCTAAAAAGGGATTACTCTACTACATTTATCGGTTTTTCAGCAAGAATTGCTTTTATATTTGCAATCAGTTCTTCGATCAATCTATATGCAGCTTCTTTTGTATTATAAGCAATATGAGGAGTTGCAATAACATTGGGAAGAGATGCGAGTTGTTGTATTTCTTTTGGAAGTGTAGTCGTAAATACTGGTTCATTTACAAACACATCCAGTGCTGCTCCGCCTAAATGTCCTGTTTGTAATAGGTCAAATAGAGCTTGTTGGTCGATGATTAAACCTCGAGACGTATTGATAAGCACTGCGCCTTTTTTCATTTGTTGCAAGCGTTTTTTATCAAAAAGATGATGAGTTTCTTTTGAATAGGGAAGATTAATGCTTATAAAATCACTTTTGTGAACCAACCGATCCAATTCCTCTGAAGAAGTTTTTGAATTTACATTTTCAACATGCATTCCCAAACCCTTTGCAAGCGCGGCAACTTTACTACCAATGTTTCCATTTCCAATGACACAGATTGTTTTTCCATATATTTCAGTCCCTAGATAATCATAAGGAGTTTTTTTCCATAGGCCTTTTTGTAATAGTATTTGTGATTCAACAATATTTTTTAACAATGCAAATAACATTGCAATCGTATGTTCTGCAACTGCGAGAGAATTATGTGTTGGGCAATTAATGCCGATAACCTGACGTTCTTTCATTGCTTTGAGAGGTAAGTGTGCATACCCTGCCGAAAGTGTTATGACATATTTCAATTCGGGGAGAGAATGGACAGTTTTATCAGTCATATTTACCCATTTCAATGCAGTAATTTGCGCTCCGTGTAATCTCTTTATAAGTTCTTTATCATCATTTGGGAAATCTTCATAAAACGTGACATCTCCAAATTGTTGCAGTTGTTGCTTGTGTTCATCTGAAAGATTGTCTAAGTATTCAGGGAAGATAATTTTCATAAGATATAATTATACCATGACTTAGCCGAAGAGTTTCTTTTTGAATTCTTCAAGTTTTTCTTTGTTTAATTTCATCCGTAGAATATCATTCGCAAACATTTGATTTCCAAAATCTTCAGACGATGTCATTTCGATGAAGTCGTCAAATGAGATTTTTTTCACTTCAATTTTTTCTCCTGGGTCAAGGTGTTGTTCAGCAACTTTTTTGCAATTTCTTGCAACGTAATAATATAGAGGCCACTCGATTTTTCCTTGGAATTCATATGTTTTTATCAGTTCCCAATCATCAGATGTAAGGCCAGCTTCTTCGAGAAGTTCACGCTTTGCTGTCACGAGAGGATCTTCGTCTGGTTCCTGTCTTCCTCCCAGAAGTGAAAATGAGAGCGGTTTGGTCGGCTGTTCTTCATAAGAAAAATAGATTTGATCGTCTGATGTTGGGATAATCTGAATTGTTCCCGGACGCTTAAGCATTTCAAAAGTAGCCGTCGTTCCGTCATACAGCTTTTGTTCCCATTGGTGGACAGAAAAAATTTTCCCTTGAAATACTTTTTTGGCTTGTGGTGGAAGTTTCATAGTTATTTTTTTGTTTTTTTCTTTGTTAGATATTCTCTAAGATAGTTTTTTTCTTCAGGAAGCGCAAGCGGTTTATAAAATTGATAGTAGTCTATCCCAAACCACGCTTGAGGGAATTCTCCAATTAATATATATTCACGATTCTTGTAAAAGGGGATATTATTTTTTGATGTCCATAATAGGGTTGCATGACCGCCGTCTTTAACAACTTGCTTCTCCCATAAGGACAAGAGCGAGCTTGCGACGCCATGTTTTTGAAAGGAAGGATCGACTGCCAACCAACTTGCAAAGCAAATTCCACCGTAGGTTTTGTCTACTAAAAGAATGCCTATTACGGTATCATTCTTGAACGCTAAGTAAAGAGATTTCTTTTTTTTAGTTAACCCTTTTCTAATGACACTTTTTTTAAATTCTTCTTGAAGATAAAATTGCTGTGTTGCTAATGTAAACTGAGGGAATAAATTGTTAATGCATTTTTTAAAAAAAGGATAAAATAAATCAAAATCATTTATAGTGGCTTCGCGGGTTTTGATATCTTTCATGAGTGGGCCAGAGAGGGATTGAACCCCTGACATGGTGTGTATAAGACACCTGTTCTACCACTGAACTACTGGCCCATTACCGTATTATATCATTTCAGGCTACCATAATTCAGTAAACATCCCTTTACAGATAAGTTCTTGCTCCCGATGAAGGCTGACATCTTCAATCCTAAGAGCAAGTGCCTGCGACAATTCATTTAGTAATTTTTTTGGATGATGTCTGCTGCATATTTTCCATTCTGCGATATGCTGAGCATATTCCGTTGCAAAAAAATCTCCAATTATTTCCAAAATGTCACTTGTTTCAAAGGGAGGAGAAATAATGGAACTATGATAATGAAATAATTTCCATTCGTGATCGGTGATCTCATAAATTCTGAAAATAATCTCGGCTTCATCAAGAAGAATTACACCATAATGTGGATTCATTCTCTCATGATAATAGAGTTAACTCTATTTTGTCAAGAACCTCTTCAATAAGCTGAAATACTTTATTTTGCTTTTTTAAGAAGTCGTTTTACCTCTGCAAGTTCTCGTTCTATAGAGAGAAGTTTGGCAGTGATTTCACTATCATAATTTTCATCCTGAGTAAAATAGGTGAGTGGATGATGTGTGGCAACAGCAATTTTACGAAGATTTTCCAAAGGAGGCTGACTTCGTGCTTTCTCATATGCTGATATTGCTTTATCTGAAACTCCGATTCTTGTTCCTAACGCATTTTGTGAAAGATGAGCATTTGATCTTGCAGAACGGATTCGTTTGGCAAGTTGAGTAAGCTCATCTTTTCTATCGACACGTTTCATAGATCCAATTATACTATAGTAGTGGTTGGCTTTGCTAAATCAAAACGTAAAATAGTTCGCATCAAAGATATGCCGTTGACGCTGCGTCCTCGAGAAAAATTATTTTCTTATGGTGCAAAAAATCTCTCAGATGCAGAACTTTTGGCAATTCTTTTGGGAACGGGTTCTGCAAAAGCAAATGCAATTACTTTGGGAGAAAAATTATTGCGGCAATTTCCTTTATCAAAATTATCAGAAGAGAATTTGCAGGAGTTTATTCGTTATCCAGGAGTGGGTATGGCAAAAGCTGCACGAATTGCTGCTGCGTTAGAACTAGGTGAACGATTGTTTGCACCAGTATCAGTTGCCAAAATTATCATCCGCAATGCAGAAGACGTTCTTTCTCAAGTACGTGATATTGCAGACAAAAGACAAGAATATCTCATTGTGTTATATCTTAATGCCAGACATGAGCTGGTTTTAAAAGAAGTGGTAGGTATGGGAAGTTTGAATGGTTTGCAAATAACTCCGAAAGAAATTTTCAGTCATGCACTGAAGACTCCCTGTGCGTCAATTATTGTAATCCACAATCATCCCTCAAACGATCCAGCCCCATCTGATGCAGATATCCACTTTACGCGAAAGATTCATGAGGCAGGGGAGGTAATGGGAATTCCGATGACAGATCACATCATCGTCTGCAAATCAGGGTATTATTCGTTTCGGGGAGATAAAAAAGCCAAATAATTACTTGTTGGAAGAAATTAGAACCTGTTGTTTGAAGAACGATGGAAGCCTAGAGTGTGTATGGTATAATAACTCTTATGACAGATAGAGAACCGAGTTATCTCCGTGAACCGTCTGACGAGACAAAAGCACTTAGACGTTTGTTTACAACACCTGATCGTACAGGACTTGTCAAACCTGTTTCGATACAAGTTCCTGGGTTTGGTGGTGGATCGAGTAAATTAGCGATTGGAGTGGATACTCATAGAGCGAGAAGTGCTTCGGAAGGTACAGCATTCACTATATTTGCCGCATTGTTGGGCAAGCCTCTTGTTGAAGGAAACGCAAATCCAATTGTTACTTCTAGAGTATTTATTGATGAGAGAGGAAATCTACACATTATAGGAAGGGAAACCAATCCACGCCTTCCTGATGTGGTAGCTGGAGAAGTTGACCTCGATAAAGATATAGTTAGATTATCAAAGGGAAAACTGGATCCATTTGCTCACACTTTAGATGGATTAGAAAAGGTATCTGCAGAAAACGATCCATTCCAAAATTTGGAAGTTGACGGACCGGCAGATATATTGCGGGCGGCACTTATTGCTGGTATATATTTAGATCATCCAATAGCAATGCAAGATGCATTAGATAGATTTAAGATTCCAGAGAGAAGATTGTATTGACGTAGTTAGGCGTTGAGGAATAATTAGAAGTCTAAATTTTTCAGTTGCGGGGCTAGGAGTTGAACCTAGCCTGTGAGATTATGAGCCTCACGTGCACCGTACACTACCCCGCGTATAGACGATAAGTATACCATTTGCGTAGCCGTGGGTCAAATTGGTATAATCTGTACGTTACGAAACGCCAGGGTAGCTCAGTTGGTTAGAGCATGGGATTCATAAACCCAAGGTCGTGGGTTCAACTCCCACCCCTGGTACAAATAAGTTAAAAGTTTAAAGTGTCCCCAAAGGGGATCCTAGTGACAAAATTCAAAATGACGACAGAATCCATAAGTACATTTATCTTTTCGGGCTCTGAATGGGATAGCGAAGAAGGAGTAGCAAGATTTTTCTACATAATAAAACATAAAGGTGAACGATTTGAGTTTACAGAAAAATTAACGTTTCCAAAAGATCAACTCCTTAGCACTGTTCCAGAAGCGTTATTAAAAAACGTCTTTGATAATTTATTACTTGTTCTTGGAGTCAGCTATTATAAATTGTTTTGCCCAAAAGAGATCGTTTTACAAAATATTCAACTTACCAAAGATCAGGCGACATTTTGGAATACACTCTATACAAAAGGACTTGGTGAGTTCTTCTATAAAAATAAGATAGATTTCCGTGGCCTGATTACATTCCCTTTTACGGATAAAGCAAAAGTAGAACCGATTAACTTTTCCAGAAAAGAGCGATCTTTGATTGGCATTGGAGGAGGGAAGGATTCTATTGTTACCGCAGAATTGTTTAAGAAACATAAGCAACCATTTACGAATTTTGTTATGACTATGCATCCCATACAAGAAGAAGTTGTCAAATTGACTGGCGAGACTTCTTTGATTGTCAAACGCGAGCTTGATCCATTTCTTTTTGAGCTCAATAAACGAGACGATATCTATAACGGTCATGTTCCTGTCTCTTCGCACTATGCATTTATTGGACTGTTGTGTGCTGTGTTGTATGATTATCGATATGTGATTGTTTCTAATGAGCAAAGCTCGAATTATGGCAATGTAGAATACTTAGGAATGGAAATAAATCATCAATGGAGCAAGTCATTTGAATTTGAAACAATACTCCAAGAATATATACGACAGTTCATTACTCCTGATGTGACGTATTTTTCTTTACTTCGTCCACTGACTGAGCTTGGTATTACCAAACGCTTTGCTCAATATCCACAGTATTTTTCTCATTTTTCAAGTTGCAATCGCAACTTTCAGATCACAAAGAAAGGTTCTGACAAGAAGTGGTGTGGTGAATGCGCGAAGTGCGCATTTGCCTTCGTGATGCTCGCAACATTTCTTTCAAAAGAACAACTTGTCGGAATATTTGGGCAAAATCTTTTTGAAAAAGAGGAACTGATGCAGACCTATAAAGAATTACTAGGAGCAGCAGATATTAAACCATTTGATTGTGTCGGTACGCCCGAAGAAGTACAAGTTGCCTGCTATCTCTCAATGCAGCGAGAGTATCGTAATGACCCTGTAATAAAATTCTTTGAAGAAGAAGTATTACCCAAAATTAAGGATATAAAGAAACTTGAACAAGCAGCATTTGCTGTTTCGTCGGATCATCATATCCCACAAGTATTTAAGGAGGTATTATCCGATGAAAATTGAGGAACTCAGAAAACAAAAAAAGATCCTTATTATTGGCTACGGTGTTGAAGGTCAGGCCATGGAAGCATTTTTGAAAGCGCATTGTCCGAATACGGAAATTGGGATCGCCGATGCATCAGAAGGTGACACCTATTTAGAAAAACAAAAAGAATATCCTCTAGCGATTAAATCGCCAGGTGTTCCACCAGAGTTTGTCACAATTCCGTACACGACTGCGACCAATATCTTTTTTGCCAATGCCAAAGGCAAAATTATCGGCGTAACTGGGACAAAAGGGAAGAGTACAACAGCAACATTAATCTACGAAATGATAAAGAGGCAAGGAAAAGAGGTATTTTTAGGGGGCAATATCGGACAGCCTGCAATCGATTTTTTGGATACATTAACTGATCAATCCTGGACAGTTCTGGAACTATCAAGTTTTCAATTACAGGATATCAAGTACAGTCCTCATATTGCTGTGCTTTTGATGGTTACTTCAGAACATCTGGATTACCATAAAAATTTAGAGTCCTATATTGCTGCAAAAAGAAATATTTTGACGTTTCAAAAGAAAGAAGACTTTGCCATTTTTAACAGAGACTATCCGGCAAGTAATGAGTCTGATCTTTTTACTGACGCCACGGTTTTCTATGTTAGTCGAGAACGGGAGACAGATAACGCGTGTTTTGCGTTTGGTGATAAGGTTATTATTCGAAAAGGTGGTAATGATAATGAAATTATTAAAACAACGGAGATTAAACTTTCTGGCAAACATAATCTTGAAAACGTTTGCGCAGCGGTAATGGCTGCAAACCTTGCCAATGTGAGCACAAAACACATACGAGAGGCATTGTTAAATTTTACAGGATTGAGTCATCGGCTGGAATATATCGGAGAGAAATATGGCATTCGTTTCTATAATGATTCTTTGGCGACGATTCCGGATGCTACTATAGAAGCAATAGAGTCGTTTGGGGATACTGTCGAGACGCTTATTGCTGGAGGATATGATCGAGGTGTAGATTATTCAACATTTGGAGAGTATCTTGCGAAAAGTTCTATAAAAACGTTACTTCTTTTTCCCTCAACAGGGGAAAAAATTTGGCAGGCTGTTGTTGCAGCCGGAGGGGATTCTCATATAAAAAAATATGATGTCACCTCTATGCAACAAGCAGTTATTTTTGCAGCTGATGAGACATCTCCTGGAAAAATTTGTTTATTGTCACCGGCAGCGCCGAGCTTTGGGATTTTTAAAAATTATAAGGATCGAGGAGACCAGTTTAAGAAAGAGGTTTTAGGACTAGCATAGCCTCTTCGATTGTGCTATACTGACACAGATTTTATGGCTACAAATGGTAAAAAACTTCATGCTGACTCACGGAAACGAGTAGTTAAATTCAAGCAAAAATTTTCTTGGAAAAATTTATTGTTATATTTTTTTCTTATTGTTTTTGCGCTTTTTTTCTTCTCTGCTTTTACTGGTCCATATGAAAACAATCAGACAGTATCACTCTCAACAGTGATTAGTGCGGTGAAAAGTGGTCAGGTGTCACAAATTCTTGTAACGTCCAATCAATTAGTCGTCACTGAGAAAAACGGCACAAAGGTGCAAGCAGATAAAGAAAATACAACAGATGTTTATTCTCTTTTTAAAGCGGCCGGTACTTCGCTTGCAAATGTGAAGGTGACAGTGCAGGATGATTCTAATGTCTCAAATTGGATTAATATTGCCTCTGCGATACTGCCGGTGCTTTTGATGATTGTTTTTTTCTATTTTATTTTCCGTCAAGCACGAGGAACACAAGAGAGTATTTTTTCATTTGGTCAATCTCGCGCCAAGTTGTTTAATCGTGACAATCCTAAAGTTACCTTTGCCAATGTTGCAGGTGTTGATGAAGCAAAACAGGAACTATCAGAAATTGTGGATTTCTTGAAAAATCCAGTGAAATATCGCGTAATGGGAGCAAGAACTCCAAAAGGTGTTCTTATGGTCGGACCTGCTGGAACAGGGAAGACGCTTCTTGCTCGTGCAACAGCTGGAGAAGCAAACGTTTCGTTCTTTTCAATGGCAGGATCTGAATTTATGGAAATGTTGGTAGGAGTTGGTGCTTCACGTGTTCGAGATTTATTTAACACCGCGAAAAAAGCACAGCCTGCGATCATTTTTATTGACGAAGTTGATGCAATTGGACGCCAGCGAGGAGTGGGCATTATGGGGGGTCACGATGAGCGAGAACAGACCTTAAATCAAATTTTGGTAGAAATGGACGGGTTTACTCCAAATGAGAACATAGTAGTCATTGCAGCGACTAACA
>CAZJVI010000039.1:0-12703 GCA_964549385.1 uncultured Gammaproteobacteria bacterium | reverse complement strand
CAGCAATAGCTCTGGGTACAATATGTAGATCTCCCTCACGCAAACCAGTTCGTCTTGCAGCCGAATCAAGATTTGGATGAAAACCAGTTTGACTTGCAAGTGAAGCAAGACTTGGATGAGAATTAGCTTCTTTACTTGTCAATCTCTTCAATACACGATCTATCGAGCCATTCCAATTACCATCTGTACCCACGCATGTAACAAGGAAATCAGCAGGAACAGTTGTAATATCTGCTTTTATAAGGCTTAGACCAGGAACAAGAATTCCTGCAGCTTCTCTTTTATCTTTTCCGCCTGGTTCAGTTACAGTCATGAGAGTTATTATACTATGAGTTTATCTTTTGTCAAGAAAATTATTTATTTGTGCTACTAAGTTTTCCTTCTGAAGAATTAAATATTAGATAATACACAACCGGAATAAGGAACAACATAATCGATCCGGAGAATATAAGTCCTGCGATAATTGCTCCTCCCAGTCCTTGCCAAAGAGCATTGGATAACGTAATCGGGATCAAACCCAAAATAGCTGCAAATGTCGTTAATGCAATTGGTTCCATTCGACTTTCCGCAGCATCAACGATTGAGAGCTGGAATTCGAGCCCTGCACGTAAATTCTGATTAATTTTATCGACGATAAGAATCGAATTTTTAACGACAATTCCAAATAAGGCAAGAATGCCAATAAGCGCTGGGAATGAAAGCGGCGTTTGTGTAATAGAAAAGACAATAAATACACCCGAAATAGACAGCGGAATAACAAGCATAACTATCAACGCTTTTCTGAACGAGTGAAATTGAAGCACCATAGTAATAATAATTAACATAAACGATAAGATCATTGCTTCAAGAATTGAAGTAACCGAGTCATTATTTTGTTGATTTGCTCCACCGGTTGACCATGAATATCCTTCAGGTAAATTAAGTGAATCGGCATATTTTTCGAGTTTGGTATTAATATCTGTCGCGTTATATCCTTTGGTTACACTTGCCGTGACTGAAATTGTTCTTTTCCCATTTTCGCGAGTGATAAGGGTTGGATTGGGTCTAATTGTTATTGTTCCCAGAGAAAGAAGTGGGACAGGACCCTTTGATGTGGGAACTGTGATTGCACTAAGACCCTGAACTGTCTGTGGGTTAGTATTAGTTCTAAAAACGATATCTTGATTTTGAGAATTGCCTTCTTCTATCTGGACATTACTATCGAGCGTAACGCCACTCGCATACGTACGAAGCCATTGTCCAATTTGATCTTGTGTCACTCCGGCGTCAAGCATTTTTTGATAATCTGGAACAAATACAATTTTACTTGTTCCTGTTTTGACTGATTTGTCGACGTTGGTCACTCCTGGTTGTTTTTGTAAATATGCTTCGAGTTTGTTCGCATATCCATCTAGTGCGGATAAGTCTCTTCCGAAAAGTTTGATCTGTACGTCTGCTCCCGCGGGTGGACCTCCGCTTTCTTCAACTACAGAAAGTGTTCCTTTTTGGTAATTTGCATATTTGTCACGGATTCTTTGAGCAAGATCAATTGAGGATATTTTTTGTTGACTTGGATCAGGAAGAACGATAGAGATAGTCGCAATATTACTTCCACTCCCGCTTGGTCCATTGCCTGTGTCTGCTCCCTGACCTAGACTAAGTTGTACGAGTTCTACTTCCGGCAGTTTCCGAACGTCGTTAAGAATAGTAATTGCTTCTTTTTGTGTTTCCTCTGAGTTGGTTCCTGATGGCAATTCAAGTTGTAACTGAATCTCCGATTGCGCACTGGCTGGGAAAAATTCATTTTTCACAAATCCTAACGGTAATAGCAAATAGGAAAAGATTGAGAAAATAATAACCATTGCGAGTGTTTTACGTCTATTAGTTTTACTCGATAAAATTGCGTTGATGATATATCGATATTTTCTGCTAAAGATATCAAAAGGAATAATTCCACTATCGAAATATTGTCGGAAATTAATTTGTCTTGCAGGTTGGGCTTGTCTTGTTGATGTTGATCGATTTCGTTTGAAAAATCGCTCTTTTATTTTTGCGAATAACTGATTTCTCACTTGGAAATAGATGAAAATATTGATAATAAAAAGAATAAATGCGGGAACAAGATAGATTCCTTTTGGCGCGATTGCGAAAAAGAGTGCAATAACCACAAGAAGAATAAGTGATCTGAGAAGAAACAGTACTCGATATGGGACATGAGGTTTGAGAATAATGATAACAATCGGCAAGGTGATAAACATCGCAACGCCGAATGATGTCAAAAGAGATGCCGATACAACGACTGGAATTGGTTTAATAAATTCTCCGATAATTCCTGAGGCTAAAAGTAATGGTACAAACGCCCAGACGGTTGTAAGCGTTGTTGTTGATATAGCTGTCTTAAAATCACGCCAAACAAGTAGGCCTGCTTCCATTGGTGTGAATTTGCCTGTTCGATAATATGCGGAAAGTGCTGAGATAATAACAATCGTATCATCGACCAACAGCCCTAGTGACAAAAGAAGCGAGAAGAACGCGATAAAACTCAGATCAATTCCTGTTCCATTCATCACAATAAACGTGATAAGAAATGTCATTGGAATTGCGGATGCCGCAACGAGTGCTTGTCGTGTTCCCAAGAAGAGAACAATCACAAGAAAAACCAAACAAAATGTTAAGATAAGATCACGAACCAGGTCATCAAATTGCTTATTGATCATATCTCCTGTGTCTACAACAGAAGAAATTTGGAACTGATTGGGATATTGGGAAGCATACTTTTGTACGGCATTATGCGCGTCTTGATCCGCATTGGTGATATTGGCAGTACTTTTTTTGAAAACACTAAATGTCACCGTTTGTTCGGCTGTGTGATTTGGATACGCAACATACGAATTACTCACTCCAGGTTGGGGTCTATATGCAATGTTTGCGATGTCTGAAAGAAGGACACTTGTGCCGTTACCAACGCTTATTCGTAGGTTTCGCAAATCCTGAACACTTGTCACAGTCGGATCAATCGTTAATGAAAATGAAGATTGTGCTGTATCAATATTTCCCGCAGGTTGAGAATTAATTGCTGAAGTGATGGTTTGAGATAATGTCTGTGGATTTATGCCATAAGCTGTAATCGCTTCAGGCTTAACGGTGACTTGAATTTCTTGATTATCAAGTCCATCAACTGAGATTGTATTTAATGATGTGACATCTTTCAGTGCATCTCGTAATCCTCGACCAAACCTGATGAGTGAGGCAGGATCATGACCTGTTACGGTAAAAATCCATACAGGCGTGTTTTGAAAATCAAGTTTCTGAACATGGGGAGTTGTTGCGTCTTTTGGTAAATTACCCACACTTTGAACGGCAGATTGGACATCAGATGTTGCTTTGTCTGCATCAACTCCTGAGAGAAATTGGATTTCAACAACTGAACTTGAATTTTGTGACGTTGAGGTCATTGTGTCGATGTTTGAGACATTACTGACTGCCTGTTCGATAGGCACTGTCAAAAGCGATTCGACATCATCAGGACCTGCACCTGGAAGGCTTGTTGAAACAATGACAATAGCAATATTGATGTTAGGATTAAGGACTTTGGGAAGACTCATGAAGCTTGAAATACCTGCAATCAGCGCAACAAGAACAATAAGAATGACAAGACGAGGATTACGAAGATATTTCGCAATAAGACTATTATTTAGTTTCGGATCGAATTTGAGTTGTTTGAGATATGATGTTATTTCCATACATAATTTAAGCGGAAAGCGTTAAGGGTAAAGGGTTAAGTCTTTTTATTTTTTACTTTTCCCTTGACGCTTTACCCTTTTCCCTTAATTCGTTTTCACTTTGTCTCCTGCTATGACGCTCCTGTCTAAAATTACCTGATCGCCATAATTTAGTCCTTTTGTAATCTCTATGAAATTTCCATCGACATCTCCTACCGTAACCTGGCGAGTTACCGCTTTATTATTTTCATCAACAAGAATATAACTTGAACTTTGGGTTTGGTAGACAGCGTCAATCGGCACAAATGGTATTGTAGCTCCCGTTTTTACTGTCCCGACAGGGATATTGAAATTTATATATTGACCATCAGTTATTAAATTTGTTACTTCAGTTGGAAGTGTATAAAAAATTGAATATAAAAGACCATCTGTTGCGTCTGTTGAGATATAAAATGGTTTTATCTGATAGGTTTTTCCAGCAATTGTTGCTTCACTTGCTTCAAGTCTGGAAACATTTTGCGCGATTTCTTGCGGTACCTCTACAACAGCAACTGTTTGTGAGCTATTTTCATCTGCGGAAATTACGGCAAGCTCTGTTCCTGGGGATACTTGATCTCCTGGATGAACAAAAACTCGCTCAACTACTCCATTGATCGGACTTGCGGGAAGCATAGAATCAGCATTTACTTCTGCAAGACTTGCTTGCAAACTTGTTACTTCTTTATTTAGTTCCAGTGATTTTTCTTGGATGTTGAGTTGATCAAGCGTCAACTGCTGCTGTGACGACGCGAGTTGTCCAGGTGGGTTGGTAGAATTGGTTTGCACATTGAGATTGTCGGCCGCAGTTCGTAGGCTATTTTGCGCCCCTTGCAATGAATTGATTTCAGATTGTTCTGATGTGATTGTTGCCGATGGTGAACCGTTGTTTTGATCAGTTATTAATTGTTGATTGAGAGAACTCAGAACAGTTTGATTGCTATTTATGAGTGATGATGTATCATTTGCGGACGCTGAGGCTATTAACTGTTGAGAAAGATAATTGTTAAACGTTTCCTGAGCGATATTTCTTTGTTGCGCAATTGCATCTTGTTGTTGACCATACGTATCCAGAACATTTTGATATTGAGTTTGAGCGATTTGTGCTTGAATTCCTGGAGCGCTGCCTCCTTGATAATTTGAGGCGAGCGTCATGATTTGTTGGCCTTTTTTGACAGTTGTTCCTTCGGTGACTGAGATATTTTGAACGATTCCTGAAGTTTGCGCGATAATTTTTATAACTCCTGCTTTTTCAATTTTTGCTTCATAGGCAACTTTGGGTGTTTGTCCAATACTGTAGAGTTGCACTTGGGTGGGTGTTGCTGGAGGTATCTTTTCTACTTTTGGTTGGTTTGCAATGTGGCCTACAATAATAATGAAAAATAATAGTCCCAGTGCTATGAAAAAACTCCCCAGCGGTCTTTTTTTGATAAAATTGGTCGTCGATTTATAGTATTTCGAGAGAGATATTTTTTTAAATGAATGAGAATTCTGGGCCATATATATATTACATCAAAAAAAATCGGAATCGGCAAGCTTCAGATATTTTTGGAGACACGGCTATTATAAAATAAGATAATTCGAGTGTCAAATAATTAGATTGAAAAATGTATTTTTATCCCAACTCCACCATTGTTTTCAAAAATTCAGCGGACCAACGGTAGATGTTATAGCTTTTGAGAATGTCTCGCATTCTTCTCATGCGTTTTGTTTGTTCAGATTTTCTCATAGTAAGCGCCGTATGAATTGCCTCAGCTGTTTGTTCTCCATTGTATGGATTGACCAGAAGCGCGTCGCGAAGCTCTCGTGAGGCTCCAGCGAATTGACTCAAAATAAGAACTCCTTTTTCATCATCGCGTGCCGCTACAAATTCTTTGGCAACGAGATTCATTCCGTCATGGAGCGATGTAACAAGACAAATGTTTGCTGCTCTGTATAATGGATAAATTGCTTCATGACTGTGATGTTTGTATAAAAATAGAATCGGTTTCCAATCATTCGTTCTAAATTTATTATTTATCCGATTCACTTCTGCTTCGACTTTGAGGGTGAAATTTTTATACTCTGGAATATCTGTTCTGCTTGGAGCTGAAATTTGAATAAAGGTGAATTTACCGACATATGCAGGATATTTTGTCAGAAAAATTTCAATCGCATGAAGCCGTTCCAGAATTCCTTTAGTATAATCTAGCCTGTCCACGCCAATTCCTATATATTCAGTTTTTATTCCCAACTTTTTAAGCGCTTCATTGCTGTGCTGTTCTTGTGATGTTGCTGTTTCTGATGATTTTTTTGAAAACGCGATACTGATTGGGAAGGGTTTGACCGTTGTACTGTGATTATTTTTTGTGATGGTAAATTGATCATGATCAATGAGTGCTTCAAGCTCCCTGCTTACTGTGCTGATGAAATTGTTCGCGTGCAGTTGTGTGTGAAATCCGACAATATCCGCACCTAGCATACCGTCAAGAATTTCTTTTTTAAACGGACAAATACTAAATGCTTCAGCATTGGGCCAAGGGATATGCCAAAAAATGCCAATTGTTGCATCTGGTCTTTTATCCTTTATCATGCGAGGAAGAAGCGCAAAATGAAAATCCTGCACAAGAACAATTGGATTTTGTTCGTTTTTTATTTCTTTCAGAAGTGTTTTGGCAAATTTTTCGTTAACTTTTATATATTCTCTCCAATCATCTTTGTTAAAAACAGGTCTCGTATGCGCGATATGACAAAGCGGCCAGATACCCTCATTGGAAAAACCGTCGTAAAATCCTTTTTCTTCTTCTTCGGTAAGCCAAACACGCTTTAATTTGTAATGCGGATCATCAGGGGGGACATTGATTGTGTCATTGCTATCAACGACGAGTTTGTCCGCATTTCCACTCGCCTGGGCTATCCACATTCCTCCGGTTGCCTGCATGATTGGTTCAATTGCAGTTACCATTCCACTTGCTGGAAAATGATAATTGATAGTATTTCCTTCTTTTGTATGGACATATGGTTCGCGGTTGGATACGACAAAGATTTTTCTTTCTTTTAGAATATCTGCGACAAAGGCTTTCAGTCTTTCTGTTGTCCACGGTGAGTCAAACTTTTTCAACCGAAGTTTTGCTTCTTCACTTGCTGCAATTCGTGCATCAATCAGATTTTGCTGCATATTTCCCACTTCTTTAATCAGTGGTCCTAAAAAAGGACTATTGAAGACTTTTGATACACTTTTTTTACTGCCATTACTTTCTCTAGAGAGCTGAAGTGACTCAACAAGATTGCGGATAGGAATAAAAACGACCCAGCGAAGAATTATCAGAATTGCCAAAGCAAGAAGAAACGCTTGAAGAAACAATTTTGTTAGATCGCTCATCCAAAGGCTATTCAATTCAGAATCGATATATCCTGCATTTTGAGCGACAATAAGTGCACCGACAACACTTTTTTTATCTTGCAGAGGTGATGCATAGACATAATACTTATTCCCATTAGCAGTCACAAAATTTCCATTATCCTGATCACCATCCATCGTATCCGTTATGATTTGGTTTGATTGCGTAGAGTTTTTGATCCCGTTTGAAAGACTTGGTGATGATGCAATAAATTTTCCTGTGTTGTCAACGATTCCAATCCCAGCAAGTCGCTGTTTATCAGCAAAATTTTCAACGACGTTTTGCAGATACACAGTTGATTTATTGATAAAGTTTGGCTCGACGGATCCTTTCAAGCTATCAACGACAAGATATGAACGATATTGAATATCTCCCTGAAGCCGTTGGGATTCAGAATTTACTTGTGTCCAGGTAAAGTAGACCGCAATCAGACTAATGAGAACGATAACGACACCAACTGCTGCAAGTAACTGTTTCATGGACAACTATTATACCACATGCAAGGCTATTTAATTGTTAAAAATGTGTTATAATTTACTGCTTTTTATGGACAATGTTTTGATAATTAGATCAAGAAAAAGAACTTCGGTTGGTATTCAAGTTTTACAAGACGCAACAATAAAAATTACTATCCCCTATTTCTTTCCCAAGTTTTTTGTATCGAAAATTTTGAAAGAAAAAGAAGAATGGATAAAAAATGCTCAAGCGAAAATGCTTTCCCGTCAGCAAAAGAAGGCTCCTGAGGGAGTTTATCTTTATTTAGGCAAACAATATCCTCTGACTATCCGTCCTGGACAAAAAGAGTTGATTGAAGTTGAAGATAAGATGTATGTTTCAAATTTCAGTGAGAAGTTTTTCAAAAACCACCTAACGAGTTGGTACAAGCAGCAAGCAAGAAAAATTATTGTCGAGAGAGTAAATTATTATGCGCAAATTGCAGGCTTGAAGTTTCGTTCTGTTGCAATTACTACTGCCGAGACACGGTGGGGTTCCTGTTCTAGCAACAAGACACTGAATTTTAACTGGAAACTTATTATGGCACCACTTGAAGTTATTGATTATGTAGTCACGCATGAATTGGCGCATTTGACAGAAATGAATCATTCACACTCGTTTTGGGAGACTGTACGAAAAATGTATCCGCTCTATCGAGAATACCGGACGTGGTTGAAGAGGAATGGAGGGAGTTTAACTGTTTAATTCTCGTTAGAAATTTTTAATTATTGCTTTAAGGATACACCTTTATTTGTGGAGAACAAGAATTTCGCATCCCTTCTGTTATTTCTTTTGGCCATTTAAATTGATAAACCGTTCCAAGTGTCTGGTTTCGTTTTCTTTCTTCATTTGGGTTTTTTGGTTTTTTTATTAAACTTGCCTCCATAAGATAGCCGGGGGATCCAGCAAGAGGTATCATTGAAAGGGTTGTTCCAAATGCTCCCACTGGTCCTCCAATAGCATGTGGAGCATATTTAAGGGCAAGGATTGATCCCGCAAAAGTTAGGAGACCACTACCAGCTAATATCGTGCCGATTTTTCTTAATCGACGGGCTTCTTGTGCAGGATCTTTTATAAAAAGATTTTCGAAGTTATATGGGCCTCTTGGTAATGGTAATCTAGTATCACGATTTTCTATCATTTTTAGGAAAAAATAATAGGAGTATTATACTATAAGTTAGTTGATAAATAAAATCATTTATAAATCGTAGATTTTGGTGTATTTTTTCGTTAGATAATTAATGAAGTGTTTGGAATTTAATTTTTCTCCTGTTACTTTCATAAGAAGTTCCTTGGGGAAATAGAGACTGCCGTGCGTATGGATGCGGTCATCTAGCCAATCTTTGACTGGTATGAGATTCCCACGGGAGAGTGTTTCGTCGATATCAATATCCTGTTTCATCTTGTTTAAAAATTGCGCGCCGTAGATATTGCCCATCGCATAGGAAGGGAAATAGCCAATCGCACCATAGGTCCAGTGAACATCTTGCAGAATGCCCTCTTTGTCAGTTTCCGGTACAATACTCAAATATTTTTTTGCTTTTTCGCGCCAGGCCTCAGGCGCGTCTTTTACTTGCAGTTTGTTATTAATTAATTCATTCTCCATTTCAAATCGTAAAATAATATGGAGCGAATAACTCACTTCATCGGCATGGATGCGGATGAGATTTGGTTTGACCATATTAAATGCATGAATAAGTGTCTCTACACTGATAAGTCCAACCTGTTGAGAATAAAGCGTTTGAAAAAGTGGCGCAACAGACCGGATAAAATGTGGGTTTTTCCCAATCATATTTTCCCAGAAACGTGAAAGTGATTCATGAATGCCTAGTGAAACGCCTCCTTCAAGTGGAGTATGGGCATGTTTTGGATTGATTCGTTGCTCATACAATCCATGTCCTGCTTCGTGCATGGTCGCAGTAAATGATTCTCTAAAGTCTTTAAGATTATAACTTGTTGTTAGCCGCACATCATGTGGACCGAGTGTTGTTGTAAACGGATGGGGTGATGTATCGATACGGCCGGAAGTGAAATCATAGCCCATTTTATGAACGATATAATCAAAAATTTTTTTCTGATCTTCCTGCAAATAATGCTGTGTGCCGTTGATAAAGGCAATATTGTCAGTATATTTTTTGCTGTGAGTAATATTTTTAATTAACGGGACAAGCTCTTTTTTGAGACCATCAAATAACTGCTGACACTCCGCTGCCGTTAATTCTGGCTCGTATTGATCCAAAAGGGCGTCATAGGGATTGGTTTTATACTTTAGATACTCTGCAGTTTGTCGAGTAATATCAAATATCTCAGTAAGATATGGGAGAAATTTTTTAAAATCATTTTCTTCTCTTGCCTGGTTCCAAACGGGAAACGCCTCGGATGTGACTTTTTCTTTTTTGATAATAAGTTCTTTGGGTACGCTGTAATAATATTTCGTTGCATAAGTGATATTTCTCACAATCGCTTTTTCTTCATCGGTAAGATTTTTTTCACTTTGTGCGTCTTCTACAATTTTTCGAAATTCTGGATCATGCCATTTTTCAGTGATGAGGGTGGTAATATATCCAATTTGTTCTGATCTCCCCTTTCCAGCTTTACTTGGAAGATTGACATTGAGATCCCAATTAAGTGTGGCATTTATGTGATTGAGGACAGATATTTCGTGGTATTTTTCGAGGAGTTTGTGAATAGTTGCACTTTTTATTGCCATACCAACAATTATAACACCTTTTACAATATTACTGCTATAATAGGATAAACTGATTTATGGACAAAAAATCTTCTCATCATCACACGCAGGTAGAACCGGTTACGCTTACGTTTCATTTTGACGTAAATAAAGGTAATGAAAAGGAGTTTGAGCAATGGGCTCATGAAATTACCGAAGCTGTTTCACATTTTGAAGGACATCTCGGCAGCAATTGGATACGCATCTCTAGTTCTGCTAGAGAGTATATTGTTATTCTTAAATTTTTTGATGTTCAGGATTCCAATAGATGGCTTAATTCAACGATACGAAAACGGTTAATTAAAAGGGTTATTCCTCTTGTCAAACAGAACAAACCCGACAGATTTCAAAATGTCACCGGACTTGAAACATGGTTTACACTTCCCGGACATATGACGATGAAACCTCCTCCTCGGTGGAAAATGGTGATTGCGACAATGATCGGTATTTATCCGATAGGGCTTTTATATCAGGCATATCTTGTGGGAGATTTCAAAGAAATTCCTCTTCTATTGCGCCCTATTGCTCTATCATTGATATTGACGCCTGCGCTTACCTATATCATCATGCCACAAGTGACAAAGCTTTTACGCAAGTGGCTGTATCCGGAAGGTAAGTAATAGATTTTGTACTATTCTGCAGCTTCGTTTTTTCCTGTTTCGGGATTTTTCTTCCCTCGGACAAATGGATGTCCTTTGAGATTGCAGCTATCCGCGCCGCATTTGGTCAACCCGTTTTTGTATTGTTCTTCTGTGATAACTGCTTGGCAAGCGCCGAGACAAACGTATGTTTTTTGATCAGTCATATATTCCCTCCTTTCAAAATTTATATTAACGCAATATAAATATTTCCGCAACAGCAATCGACCCGTTGCTTTGTCATTGATACTGACGCCTGCGCTTACCTATATCATTATGCTGCAAGTGACCAAAGTTCTTCGTAAATGACTGTATCCGAAAAGTAAATAAAGAATCACCTCATGTCCATGCCTGGAATTTCTAGCCATTCAGCAATTGTTGCTTCGTATTCGTCTACGCTTCTATAAGGTTCTATATTTCCTTGTTCCAGCAATTTTTGCACATCTTCTAGTCCTCTTTTGCGTCCGAGTATCCATCCTTCGGGTGGATGGATCATAAATAGGTCTCTTGATGCTTGCCCAAGGGGAAAACTTCTTGCAATGCGATTGTCCGACAATCTTTCAACTTCTAGATTAACCGCCGCGTGATCATCAATATTTTGTATTGGTGATCTGCCGCCATGTAAAAGGATTGTTAGCGAAGGAATAGGTTCTTTTATACGTTGAGTTAACGCTCTTCCGTAATTCATTTTAGGACCGAGATCGATTCTAAGATATTGTACATTTACATCGCCAACACGAGCTACAACCGCACTTCCTGCTACTCTTAGAGAAGGAGCTAATGAGTCTTTGATTTTTTTTGCAAGTCTTAAGCCTTTATTCTCCCAAGATTCCCCGTCGTTGTATCGTTGACCTTCTGGGTTAGTCATAGATGCATTATATCGTATTATAAGATATAAACAAATAGTGTCTTGACAGGAAGCGGACGAGTTTAGTATCTTTGTTATATGGAAATGAAGTTGGAATTGGTATTGCTTCCCGTATCGGATGTTGAACGGGCGAAGGAATTTTATACTGAAACGTTAGGATTTCATGCGGATGTTGACATGAATCTTGGCGAAAGACGGTTTGTGCAATTAACACCTGTTGGCTCTTCCTGTTCAATCGCTTTTGGCGATGGCGTTACGCAAGCCAAGCCTGGATCTGTTGACAGTATTCTTTTGGTCGTCAAAGATATTCACAAAGCACATGATATGCTAGTGAAGAAAGGTGTTAAAGTGACTGATGTTGAGATGATGCCCTGGGGAGCACAACATGTCTACTTCAGCGATCCAGATGGCAACAAATGGTCTCTCCAACAAAAACCTGAAAAGAAATGATATTCACCACTATATTTAAGCGAAACTCAACCCTTTTTCCACAAAAAAAGCCCATTATAAAATGAGCTTTTAATATTTAGTAATGGATACTAATGATTAGACTCGTGCTACATTTTTTGCAGCTGGGCCTCTGTCACCATTAACTACTTCAAAGCTGACTGTATCGCCAACTTGAATTTCGTCAAATGTTATGCCTTTTAAATCATTAGAATGAAAAAACAGATCTTTTTCTCCGCCTTCACGGCTAATAAATCCAAATCCTTTATCCATTTTTGTTTTTACTGTACCTGTCATAAATAATACCTCCTTTCTGTCAATAATTATAACAGAAAACCATTTGATGTTCAAAGAAGTGTATAGGTTACGGAGATATTAGACAAACCACCTTCTGATTGCAGGTACCCTAA
>CAZJVI010000038.1:0-12979 GCA_964549385.1 uncultured Gammaproteobacteria bacterium | reverse complement strand
TAATGGTGCCACTCCTTCATGTGATCCCACCACCGGAAAAGCTGGTTGTTTTGGTACAGTAAAAACCGTGACTGTCACAACGGTAACAGATACTCTAACACTAACAGGCATAACTGCTCCATATTATGGTATAACTGTTACTGTTACAGCTAATGGTGCACCGGGTACATCTCAAGCTAATTCAATCAGCATTGCTCCAGGAAAAAGTAATGCCTCATGGCAATATTCTGCACCAACGGGTCTAAAGGAGACAACAGATCCTGTAGCGAACTCCACGAAAACCACGCCGGCATGGACAATGACGGTAACGTGGAAACCTGTTACTACAACCACCACTGGGACGAAGGAAACACCGACTAACTATGGCCTTGCGATGTTCAAAAAAGATGGGACTGTTATCGGTGGCATTTCTAATATCTCTACAAACGGCAAAGTTTCCGACACCGGTGACCCAGCAGCGAAATTCTGCACTGCATCGGTCTGTACGCAGACATTCTCTGCTCCAACGTCAGATGTAACCGACTTAGCAGCAAGCGGGTCGTATGTTAAGGTTTCAGCAGTTGGCGTTCCTGCGAGCTCTCCCGCTACTCAAGCACCACTGAACCCATGGACATTCCAGGCGCCACCAAATCTTAAGGAACAATCTAGTGAATCAACGAAAGGGACAACTAATACATTCCAAATGAAAGTCACATGGGACGTTCCTAAAGCAATAGAGGGTGGAGGCACAAAGACAATAACTGTAACTCCTGCAAGCTATGGCATTCAAATCTTTGACGGAAGCAATAAGGCTATCGGCGGAATCTCCACTCAAGGAGCTGCATCGTGTACAACATCAAGCTGTACGCAAATATTTTCTATCACAAGTTCATCTGCAAATTCAGCGTCAATAGTGGCATTAGCAAGCACCAAAGCATACGTCGAAGTAGCACCAAAGGGAGCTCCTATCAGTCCTGCTTCTTCGAATGCTAAATATACTATAAAAGATATTGTTGATAGTACTTGTACTGACTTTTCTTCTGAAGGGTATCAATGCATAGAACCCACGCAAGCTGTTGGTGATCAAAAGAATGGTGATACCGTTAAACATATTGGTGCTCCCGATGATGCTACTTGTCCCAAATATCCTACTAATCTGTGCTACCAAGTTACTAAGCCTACTACTGGCAGCTCTGTAGCGGGAAGTAGCTCAGTATTTTCACAAGCAGTAGATCAAACTGCCACTGCCATGGGCCATGCATGGAACGCTATTACCAACCCAATCGTACAATTCTTTACATCTCTTTAATTACCTGTTATAATATCTCAAGTCCAAAGACAGTAGGTGGAGCAAAGCGACATCCTGAGCATTGCGAAGGATCGAACACAAATCCATAATCCCTACCGAGGAGTACATTATTTAAAGTTTCGAACTTATTGATGGCACTCCTTACGAGTGTCTTTTTTATTTTATGGATAACACAACAGTCAAAGTCAGTCAAAATAGACAGAAAAAAGAACAACTTGTTGCGCAACTTGTTGAAAAAGTCGGTAAATCACAAGGCATGGTTTTTGCCAATTACCAAGGACTTACCCACCAGCAATTGGAAAATATGAAGCGAAAGCTGAAAAAATCCAATGCTGAATTTATAGCAGTAAAAAATACGCTTCTTCTTCGCGCACTTGGAGACAAGCTCGATGAAGAATCAAAAGCTCATTTCAACCAACCAACGGGCGCAATGTTTATCTATGCTGATATTGTTGAACCGCTCAAAGAACTTACTCAAACAATCAAAGCCTTCAAAATGCCGGTTATTAAATTCGGTATTCTTGATGGAAAAATCGTCACCGATAAAGAAGTAACAAAGATTGCATCACTTCCTCCACTTCCTGTTCTTCGAGCACAACTTCTTGGACAGATGAAAGCTCCAATCTCTGGACTCCATAGAGCACTTAATTGGAATTTACAATCACTGGTTATGACACTCAATGCAATTAAAGATAAAAAAACGGCTTAGGTAATAGGTACTAGGTTATAGGTAGTAGAAAAAACTAACACCTAGCACCTGAAACCTATCACCTAAATGAAGGGAGGTGTAGTATGGCAAAATTAAATAAAGATGAATTAATGCAAGCAATTGAAGAAATGTCTGTTCTCGAACTTTCCGATCTCGTGAAAGCTCTTGAAGAGAAATTCGGCGTTTCCGCTGCTGCGACAATGGTTGCTGCTGCACCTGCGGGTGGAGCTGCTCCAACTGAAGCTGCTGAGGAACAAACAGTCTTCAATGTTATTATTGCAAGCTCAGGAGCTCAGAAGATCGCTGTTATTAAAGCGCTTCGGGAACTCGTTCCAACTCTTGGTTTGAAGGAAGCAAAAGACTTAGTTGACGCAGCACCAAAAGAAGTGCTCAATCAAGTCAACAAGAAAACTGCTGACGAAGCTAAAGAGAAATTAACAGCTGCAGGTGCAACTGTTGAACTCAAATAACAAGATACCTCGTTATCGATATGTAAAAACTTTTTGCATAACCGGGAACGGGGTATTTTTGTGAAAAAGTTAAAAAATCTAATTTAGCATATTGACAACCCTGCAGTAGTTTGTTACTGTATATATAGTTTAATTGTAGATTGATGCTTATCATTACAGTTAACACATCTATATGACTAACCAAAAACTGTCTATTGATACCCTCCCTGATCTTCTTACCGTCCGTGAAGTCGCTGAAGTTCTCCGAGTATCACCATTGACAATTAAAAGATGGGGCAAACGAGGGAAATTACCTGCTATCCGCATTAATTCCCGCGGTGATCGTCGATACAAAAAAGAAGCAGTCCTTTGGCTTCTTGGCATCCAAGCAAAAGAAGACTAAGCATATTTTCAAAAAACCTCTGCCCCAACAAATTATGCACACTTGTAAATAAACATTGCTCTATGAAATCTTCTCAATCCCCTGCACAATTTATCAAGACATATCCAACAGGGCATTTAAATACTATCAGTGAACATATACGAGCTCTTTGCAAGGATTACTCACTTCAATCCCCTCCAATTTATCCACCCAACAATAATGGAATTAAGGCACTTATCATGCCTACAAGCCGTCAAACTGAAGATGTTTATCAGAACATCAAACAATATATGAAGCTTGCCGAAGAGTATGATATGTATTTTGTCGCTCTTTGCAGCGGAAAAAGCAATAAACAACAAATTATTCAACTCGCAAATACTTTCCCTAATTTAAAGTGTCTTGTTATCAAAGCAAATTTTAATAACAAGCATCTTAAACTTCAGCTCAAAACAGAGAAATCACCTTTATTGAAGAACTATGAAGGTGATTTGGCAATCAAACGTAATTTCGGTCTCCTTCTCGCCCGTAGTATCGGATGGGACAGTGCTATTTTTGTAGACGATGATCTCACACTTCTCAAAAATCACCTCGCAAAACTCATCGACCTTTTCAAGAGAGGCGCACCCCTCGCTTCCTACAGTCTGATCGATTACCCTGATAATTCAGTGGTTAATCTCGCCTTCCAAGAAATATATGGAAAAGATACTATCGGGCAATTTTTATCTGGAGGTTTGATCATGGTACGGCTTTCTGATACAGTAACTGGATTTTATCCTAAAATTTATAATGAGGATTGGCTGTTTATGATTCCATATATTCTAAAACACCGTCAACTTTATTGGGCAGGTACCATCCGTCAAGATAAATATATGCCTTTCAAAAAAAGCCGTGCAAAAAATGAAGAAGTCGGCGACCTCATTGGTGAAGGTATGTTGCGGCTTACTATTTCGTTGATAAAAAAGTATCCTAAGGATAGCTACGAATCGCTCCTGAACAAATTGGTAAAAGAAGCCAACAAAACCTATTGGAAACAAGAAATCTTACATAGGGCAGTTTTTATCCGAGAACTCCTCAACGCAAATAATTCTCTTGCTCTGCCTTTCTCGCAGCGCAGTCGCATTCAAAATTCACTAAACGTCTCACTGTTAACCCTTATTGGGAACGAAAAAAACCAAGGATTGAAGCCTGAAGACATTGCTCAATGGGTAAAAGCGTGGTTTTCAGACCTTAAACAGTGGCAAAAAGTAATGAAATCAAAACAAACTACAAAGACACTCAGTATGAAGGAGATACTCAATGATCTCGGTATTAAAAGAAAATATGTATATGATTATATTAAAATAAATCAAAAAGAATCAATGTATACTAAGCAAGAAAAGATGGATAAATCTCTCATCGCAAAGCCTCACTCAGATAACCCCGGGGTAGCATCAACTTGGTACCTCTCTGAATACCTTAAAAAAAACAATATCTCCTTTTACTCTGCTACACGTTCTATGGACAGGCTTCGTTATGACAAACCATCTGAATCTCTTCTCAATAATAAACCCTTATCTTCTGTTGTAATTTTCGTACAAGCGTATGAGGATACCAAACACATTAAGGAGATTGTCAGAAATATTATTACACTCAATAAAAAGCAATCGCCAATTCATTGCATTATATGGATTGTTCCGCCGGTCAGTAAAAACAAAAAAACACTCTCGCTTTATAGAGAATATTTAGTTGCTCAACTTATTCTTGAAGCATCGGGAACAAATATCCGCATACTCTCATGTATTGGAGAAACTAAAGCAAACGAAAAGTTCGATACAATCAAAAATGAATTTATTCTTACAACTGCGCTCTCCTACTGGAAATCAGCAATCGATTCAGTCACACATCCCTTTTATATACTCAACTCTGGTAATGAATTTCTGTTGAGAGGAAGCCTTGCGGATTTCATCAATTCGCGAGAGATAAAACCCTTACTATCACTTAAAGAGGAATTACATAATATAAAAAACGCAAGTTTGTCAAAAAAGTTGAGCAAAAAAGAAGAATTAAGCGTGTATCAACAAATCCGCTGGCGGTTGTTTACTACTAAAAATTTCCCAAGAATACAAAAATCTATAAAAACCCTGTTGTCATTACCCACAATCGAGCTGATGTGGGCAATGAAGCAAGCACATATATCCTGGGTAGAACTTGACCAGCTTTTATATACAACACAAACGAGACGTCCTCTCAAACTAAAAAACTTTGAGCAAACCAGTCTTATCCTCTGCACAGTATTTCCACATGCAACCTCGCCTGTGTTAGTGAAGAAAGCACTCGTCCAAAAGCTTAATAAAATTGACATGGCACATCTTAATCAAAACCAGCTTGCTGAAATTATGATAATAGTAACCGGCAACAAAACTGAAAAAGAAATGAACAGATATCGTACTGCTCTGATAAAATACCTAAAAATTCAAAATATCCTTCCTGCACACGCATATTTCGCTTCAAAAATCTTTATTGAAGATATTTCTTTAAATACATATGCTGTCTGTAAAGCTTTACTGAGATATGAACATTGGGAGTATAAGATGAATATGCCATCAAAATTCCTTTGGTTTGCTTATAAAAAACAAACTAGTTTCCTGCATAAACTAAAATATGTCTTTCGCAAAATTTTAAAGAGATCTAAAAATCAAAATTTCAATATAACAGATACTACATTCCACATATCAGATTCTTTAAATTAAGTGCTACAATTTAGTTATGACACCTCAGCCCATTGAACTTATTCAAATTCCAGATTATCAGCAAATAAAACAAAATTTTCTTAAAGAACTTACACGAGCCTCCCAAGGGAAAACTTCCAGTCTTTTATTTGTCAAACACCCTCTTCCAGCAAAACCACTCATCACACAAGGGATTATCCAAGGCATTGTGATTGGCGGTACCAATTATATCCTTACAACCGAAAAAATAAAATCTGATGGAACATGGGAAATTATTGAGAGAAAAACCGGTTCCCTGCCCATTTTCGAAACAAAAAAAATGTTTGTTGATTTTCTTTCAGAACATCTGGACCAACGAGCAAGTGCGATTGGCGTTAATTTTGGATTCCCTATGGAAACAACGGTCGGATCCGAAGGAGAACTAGATGGCAAACTCCTCTATCGCACCAAAGAGCATTCTTTCAAAGGATTACTACATGAACAGCTCGGAAAATTAGTAAAAACGATTTTAAAAAATCGTTATAATAAAACGCCATTAGTTTCGGTTGCAAATGATACTATTTGTCTTGCTCTTTGTGGGACTGGAGAAGAAAATGGTTCTTTAGTAGCCGGAACTGGGTTTAATATGGGCTTGGTTCTACGAGAGCAAGAGCAAAAAGTTATTGTTAATTTAGAAGCTGGTGACTTCAATAAATTTTCACAATCCCCTATTCTCAAACAAATTGACGCTGAATCAGAATTTCCTGGTAGCCATTTATTTGAAAAAAATATTTCTGGAGTATATTTGCCAAAACATTTTAATCTTTGGGTAAAAAAGCTCAATGTAATAGTACCTCCCGTACACACAGGTCAAGAACTATCAGCAATTGCGCATAAATATCATGACGAAACAGCAAGAGATGTTGCAAGAACTCTCCTTTTGCAATCAGCTTGCCTAACCGCTGCCGCAATTGCGGGAACCTATGAATTTTTTGATAAACCAAATTCCTTCACCATTATCGGAGAAGGTGGTCTTTTGTGGGACGGCTGGCATTATTACGAAAATATACAAAAACAGCTTACTGCGTTTGGATATAATAAAAACAGAATTACCATAAAAAATATCAAACACAGCAGCATCAACGGCGCAATAGGATTAATAACAAAATAACCCTATAGCTTTAATCCTTGACAATTTACTCACCTAATATATAATACTTTTATTCTTTTCTGCTCGACTTATATTATTTATTATGCCAAATACAGCAGAAAGAGTTGCTCCACATACAGGAAAATTTGAATTTAAATTGTTCGTCGCAGCAGGACATCTTGATGGCAATTTGCCAGATAAATCACCTGCAGGCATTGAAAAACTCACAACACATGAAGTCCCTACTATCCCACAAGAACAACTGGATGAGTATAAACCTGAAAATCTTCAATTCCGACAAGCAGGCTTTTTCAACCCTTCAGAAGTTCTTGGGATATTAAGACGAGCATTACACATTCGAGTAGGCACTGTTGACATTGGTGGAGATAAAATAGCAACAGATATACGTGAATATGGAAAAGACGATAAATTTTCTGTTGTTGTCACAAAAGAACCGAAAAAAAGTAAAGAAGGTGCTGACTATGTCGCTCATGCAGAAGAGGCAGCAGGAATGTTCAGAGAAAATGGCGTGAAGGCAATTGGCACGTCCTTTGCTGGACCAATTGAAGGAACAAAACCTATTGTGGCAACGAATATCCCTATTCTACAAAAAGAATTAGACGAAAAGTATCAAGGAGACCTTGCAAATATATTCATCTCTTCAGGTGATGAAGTAGTTGCCGGCGATAATGATGCAATTAGTGGGCTTATGGCTGCGACAATAGAGGCATACCGCAAAAATCCAAAACTGAAAAGGGTAATTTATCTTATTCACGGTGGTGGTCTTGGTGGAGCTGTATGGGAAGACGGTCAAATGATTGCCGCAGAACCTGGCCATGTGCCTGTCATAGCTGAAATGAATCCCTTTGAGATTGATGAACCATGCGGCCAAAAAACTTCACCCAATAAAGATAAAACCTGTGTTGAAAAAGTTGGGTCGAGTGGACAAGGTGTTGAAAAAACATTCGAAAAAATAACTAGTAAAAAACTCAGTGGTATAGAAATAAGCAAAATCCATCAAAATAGTAACGGAGAATATTCAGAGGAAGAAAGCAAGCTTGCAACTGCAATTTACGATACTGCTGCAAGAATTGTCGCTACAGGAGCACTCGGGCTTGATCAAGCTCGTGGTTCGGTAGAAGATGATGCAAAGCGACTTGACCCTGAAACAACAGCAGTTGTTATTCATGGAGGTCTGATGAAAACACCAGGTGTACCTGAAAGAGTAGAACAAATTTTAGAGAAACATCTAGGCTATAAACCAAATCTATTATATACAAAAGATTTTTCAGATAATGCCTGTAGTGACGGCGCGGCTATTAGAGCACTTATGGCAATGAATGACCGTAAAGCATCTTCTCCATCCAATTAAGCCATTACTAACGAATTCTATGGATTCGATGCGAGTGGGATCGCATCATCCCCTGCAAATGAGATGCATTGAATGTAAGCATACTTGCAAAGAAAATAATTAACACCCATCCAATACTAGACACTACCCATATCCATCGAAAAGAAATATGAGAAGAAAGCGTTGTGTGTTCACGCAGTTGCTTATAAAGAAGATACATATATGCCCGCGCGTACCACATTGAAAAGAGTGAAAAAAGAATACGGACAAGATTCAATAACCAATTTCCATCCGCAAACCTGTTAAGAACAAAAGAAATAATAATAAGACCAATTTCAAGAATAAATAATCGAGCGATTACTTCCCAAAAATTATTCTTCACCAAAAAATAGCTTCTTTTCAACGCAGCACATCCTGATTGTTGTTCAAGTACAACCTCAAACAAAACAAAAGAGAAAAATAACGCAAAAAGAAGTCCCGGAATGAAGAACAAAATTATTCCACCAAGGACAACTACCCCACTTAACAACGCAGTCAAAAAATACTGCCAAAAGAATTGTTTACTCTGTTTGATAAGTTCAAATAGTGAACCTTTCTTTCCCTGCAAAATAAAAACACTCACAATTGGAGTAATAACTGTTATAGAGATAAGTAATACTATAAATAGAATAAACCATACCATAAGAAGAATTATCATAATAATAGGAAATAGTGTCAGATGATTCAGATCAACAGAATGTGATCCTAAAGTGATGAATGAAAGAGGAAGCGCAAGTAAAACCCCAATAAAAACAGCAAGAAGTACTGCAGCAACTGACAAGCCGAACAATTTCAAGTACATCAGTGCAGTTTTTTCAAAAAGCCTCCATGATTCTTCAAGGAGTTGCGCTATCGATGGCAATGATTTTTCTTTTTTGCCCGACATAACTTGAGTATATCGTTGTTTTTTGAGAAAAAGCAAGAAGAAGAAAACACAAAGACTTTTTTATCCATCTTTTCTCACAAAAAATAATTATGAAACGATTTTGTAAATTTAGCTTGTAATATCAATGAAAACTAATCCGCTATTCGTGAAAACAGCCAGAAAGAAAAAATATCTATATCAAAATGTATAAAAATGGATAATGTCGAATTTTATCTTTATGAGGTTTTTGAAAAATTTTCTTTAAAAACTAAAATGATAAATTCAACGAGTGCCAATTGCCTTCTCAAACGCCATGGCTGAACAATCAATCGAAACAGCCATTCAAATCCCGCGTATCTAAGAATAAACGGTGCTCGACGAACATCTCCACTGATATAATCAAACGAGCCTCCGACTCCCATCATCGCTTTAACGGGAAGTTTTTTTAAATTCTCGTAAATCCATTCTTCTTGCTTGGGAACACCATAAGCCACAAATAGGATATCTATTTGTGGCAGATTAAAGAATTTAGATTGAGGATTAAGGATTTTGCCTTTATCATTCTTTAATCTTTTATCTTTAATCTTTAATCTATCTAAAGAAGGCCATTCTTCCTCCGCAAATACGACATTAATCCATGGGTATCTCGACTGTAAGCACTCAGCAGTACGTTCTGCCACTCCGCTTCCGGCACCCAAAAATCCCATGGACAAAGGCTGATTTTTAGATGCGAGACAAAGATCCTCTATAAAATCAACTCCAGTAATACGTTCCCTTAAAGATTTCCCCATCATGCCACTAGCGAAGAAAAGACCTATGCCATCAGGTAAAGCAATTGTTGAGCTATTTAGCTTGTTTTTATAATCTAAATGCTTCGATGCATAAACAAGCATTTCAGGATTTGGAGTTATGATAAAGGTCTTCTCTTTTGAGCTTTTTATACGGTCAAAAAAATACTTTAAGATATTTCCTTTTTCTTCATTAGTGACCGCTACGCCAAGAATTTTTAAATCATTCATTGCATTTCAAATTATACTATAACAATATAAATCTATACCAAATACTACATGAAGTAGTCTAATTGTATTATATATTGTATACATTTTTCACGCTTGCTGATTAAATACATAGCCTTATTACTCATTATTTTTCAGAAGACTAAAAAATTCTTATATTATTTTTCATATAGTGAAAAGCAAGTCTTTAAAGATGTTTTTTGTGTCAAAAACAAAAACTCTTAATAAAAATTACAGGTCTTTAACCTTCCTACTTCCGATTGATGCTTCTCTTATAAAGCTCAATATTTTCCATTGCAACGCCGGTGCCTCGTGCTACACAAAGGAGCGCATCTTCCGCATTGTGACAAGGAACACCGGTCATCTGAGTCATGAGCTTATCAAAGTTGGTCAGAAGCGATGTGCCGCCTGACATAACAATTCCTTTGTCTATAATATCTGCGGCAAGCTCCGGCGGGCACTGTTCTAGCACTTCTTTAACTCCATTGATAATTTCAAAAAGTATTGACTTGATAGCCTCATTAATTTGCGCTTCATCCAAAATCACTGTCCGAGGAAGTCCAGTGATAGTATCGCGTCCTCTGACTTCCATTGTCTTATAATTTTTTTTATCTTCTGGAGGGACAGCGTTGCCAATATCAATCTTTATTATCTCGGCTGTTGTTTCGCCGATCATTAAGTTGAATTTCTTCTTAATATAAGCAGTTATAGCTTCATCAATTTTATTCCCAGCAACTCTGACAGAACTGTGAACGACAACTCCACCCAGAGAAATCACGGCCGACTCCGTCGAACCACCTCCGATATTGACAATCATATGCCCTGCTGCCTGAGCAATCGGGATTCGTGCGCCAATTGCGGCAGCCAACGGTTCATCAATTAAATAGGCTGTTTTTGCGCCAGCTGACATTGTTGCATCGAGAACTGCACGTCGCTCAACCTGCGTGACACCAGAGGGAATGCATACCATCACTTCAGGCTTTACAAAATGTCTTTTGCCACAGACCTTATCGATAAAATAAGAAAGCATGGCCTCAGTTATTGTATAATCAGCCACAACACCATCCCTCAAAGGACGCAATGCCGTTACATTACCAGGCGTGCGCCCGAGCATCTCTTTTGCCTCGCGTCCAACCGCAACTACATGATTTTCTTCTGCTGTGACTGCAACAACTGTTGGCTCATTGAGAACAATCCCCTCGCCTACTACATAAACGAGCGTGTTTGCTGTGCCAAGATCAATGCCGATTCTTTTTGTGGAAGGGAATGAAAAATTAAACATGATTAAAGATTAAGGATTGAAGATTAATAAATTATATGATTCTTTAATCCTTAATCATAAATCTTTAATCTATCACAATATGCACTTACTGTATCATTTACGCATTTTTACGCTTGTAGTTAGATTACAACAATAATGGCATGTGATGCAAGAGGAGAAAACAAATAATAATACCCTTGATACCTATAATACAAACTCGTATAATACAAATAGTACCATTATGAAAACTTCAGCAGAAAAGTCTTCTATCGTTGATGAAAAGCCGGACACACAACAGCGCTCGGTGAAAAAGCAGGTGTTTATTTCTCTCTCCGTACTAATTCTTATTATTTTGACGACAATTCTTGTCATCATGTATGGGAAAGGGTATCGATTATTTGTTCAACATGGCGAACCGACTATTTCCAACACAGGGATTCTTAATCTTTCAAGTGACCCAACCGGTGCACAGGTGTTTATCGACGGACATCTTACAACGGCAACAAATAATAGTTTGAATTTGACTCCTGGGAAATATAGTATAACTATTGTCAAAGATGGGTATCTTCCTTGGAAAAAAGATTTCGAGGTTCAGAAGGAAGTTGTTTCAAACGCAGGAGCGACTCTCTATCCTCAGGCTCCAAGTCTGCAAAGCATTTCGACTTTTGGAATACAATCTGCAATTATGGATCCGACAGGAACCAAACTTGCTTTCAGCATTGCATCAAGTTCCGCGCATGAAAATGGTATCTATGTCTATGATATGACCTCGCGAAGCTTCCCGATCCTCGCCGGACAAAGCAGTACAACACAAATTGTTGATGATACGACAGACAAATTCTCCCAAGCAAAAATTACGTGGTCGCCCGATGGCACACAAATTCTTGCAACAATTGCGCAGACTCCCGACGAACCACCTACCTATTATTTGCTGACTGCAGAATCTTTTAATCAAACTCCGCAGGACATAACGGCAATTTATCAAAATACTCTCACGCTCTGGCAGCAGCAACGCAAAGATAAAGAAGACGCACAGATCAAATCACTCAAGCCTAATGTGCAAAAATTTGCTAAAAATTATTTCCGTATTCTTTCTTGGTCCCCCGACGACAACAGTATTCTTTATCAAGCATCTGCTTCGGCAAGTATGCCTGTTTTTCAGAAGCCCCGTTTGATTGGCGATAATTATCTTTACGAACAGCGAGTAGTCGAAAAAGGTGGCATTTATGTTTACAATATTGCTGAAGACTACAACACAAGAATTCTTGAGCCGATTAGCAATATTTGCACAGCAGATGATCCCACATGCAACTGTGAAGACTTCACTACATGCGAAATGCCACTGACCTGGCTTCCTGACTCAACACACCTGTTATATGTTAACGACAAAAAAATAAACGTCATTGAAGATGATGGATCAAACATGACAACACTGTATGCAGGACCATTTGTTGATCATTTTGTTTTCCCGTGGCCAGATGGATCAAAAATAGTTATTCTCACCAATTTAAATAGTCCAAACTTACCCCCTACCCTATACTCGATAGGACTGAAGTAGATTAAAAAGTAAAGAGTAATGAATAAAGAATAATGATTAAAGAGGTATGAAAAACGGTAAAATAGATTCATTTACTGATTTAGTCGCTTGGCAAGAAGGACATAAGCTGGTAATTTTGTAAACCAAAATTACAAAAACATTTCCAAGAGAAGAGACTTACTCTTTGGTGGATCAGATGAGACGAGCAGCCACTTCAATTACTAGTAATATTGCCGAAGGATTTG
>CAZJVI010000037.1:0-13076 GCA_964549385.1 uncultured Gammaproteobacteria bacterium | reverse complement strand
ACTCTGCTATTCCTCTTCCCTCTCCTCTATTTTCGGTAATGACATACAAAAAATCTTTTTTTAGCTTCAAAAATAGTATTTTTTTGCAATTTCTATGTGCATTTACATGCCTTACTATTCTTTAATTTATCTCATAAACTGCACTTCTCTATATATGGCCCGTTTGAGGTAAAATCGAGGCTAAAGGAGGCTATTTCCCCCACTGCGTAAATAATAATAATACAAAAAAGACTATGGTTCCCACCCAAACATATTCCCACAGTATCCCTTTAAAGAATCTCTTTTCTAACCATATGTGACTCAATCCAGTAATTGCGTAGAAAAATCCTGTGAGAAAAAGTGCTGTTACTGTTGGGCTTGCCGGCCAAAACCACACAAGTGATGTAATTTCAATAACACAAACGGTTAACGCAGAAACCCATATCATCAAAGGCTGTGAATACTTTTGCAGCGTATACGTCCACAACGAATGATAAATTAACAAATAGGTATATACCGCAATTACTAGCACTACAGGAAAGATAATTACGTGAAATGAAAAAACAATATTTGTCAAAAAGAAAAAAGAGATAAGCGTTATGACGAATGATACGATTCTGGCGCCGGAAAGTAACTGAATAGTTCTTGAAGAAGAAACCACGAAGATATTTTGACTCAAAAATAATGAATATAATCCAAATGCATAAATCGCAGATAATAATAAACGATCAAAAAAAGATGTCGGTGTTAATAAATAAAAGAATCCAAATGCAAAAGTATAAATAAATGGCAAGATAATTACTTGATATAATTTATTTTCCTTAAGATCTGAAAATACTGCCCATAAAAGGAAAAAAACAGTGAAAAAAGGAAGAAGCAACGTCACAATCAATCCCCACTGCGTCAGTTGATATTCTGTAAAAAACAATCCAAGCGATAATATAACAACTGCAAGAACAAATTTCTGTCGTTTGCTGATGGCAAAATGCGGTAATCGTATTCCCTTCTTTGCGCTTGATGCGTTCCTTTGTCTGATGTTCATTCCCTATTTACTATCCTCTATTAATTCGTCAGGAATATCAAAATTGGCATAAACTTTCTGTACATCATCAAGTGATTCAAGTTTATCAATAAAAGAAAGTGCTCTTTCTGCAGAAGCCTTATCTGAAATAGCATTATTTACTACAGGCCTAAATATGAGCTCGAATGTTGTTACGGTTAAGCCATTTTTGCTTAATTCGTCTTTAATTTTTGTGACCTCTTCTGGCTTGGTATACAGCAATACTTCCAAACCCGCATCTTCAATGTCATCAACACCACTGTCAGCAGCAATAAGAAAAATATCATCAAGTGATTGATTGTTTTTCTCAACAGTAATAACTCCTTTTTTTTCAAACTGATACATCACACTTCCCTGTGCACCCATGCTGCCGCCGTTTTTATTAAAAACATTTTTGACTTCTGAAACTGTTCTTAATTTATTGTCAGTAAATGCCTCAACTACTACACTAAATCCGCCTGGTCCGAATCCTTCATATATCGATTCTTCAAGAGCGGCCTCTTGTTTGCCGCTTGCACGTTGGATTGCCCTCTCAATATTTTCCTTGGGCATATTTGCAGTACGAGCTGCTTCAATTGCCAATCGTAAATGGAAATTGCTGTCAGGATCCCCAACTCCTCCACCTTGCCGAATTGCTATTGTTATCGCTTTTGAAAGCTTTGTGAACAACTGTCCTCGCTTTGCGTCATTTGCGCCTTTTTGTCTTTTAATTGTTGCCCATTTAGAATGTCCACTCATAACGCCTTATTATACCCTTTCTTCCTTGACATTTGCAAGAAATATTAGTAGAATAACTTTCAACTCAGTTTGCTCTTCTTATGCCAACTATAAAAATTCAAGCAATCCAAACCGCACTCGTAGGAGATTGGGAAAGAGCCATAGATCTTAACCAATCAATTCTTCAAGAACAGCCAGATGATATTGATACACTCAACCGCCTCGCGTTTGCTTTTTTAAGTACTGGTAACATAAAAGATGCAAAAAATCTTTATGAAAAAGTCTTATTGCTTGATATGCAAAATCCTATCGCTATTCGCAATCTAAAAAGACTTCATGATGTTAATACAAGAAAATTAAGTATTACGATAAATAATCTTTTTATAGAAGAACCAGGAAAAACAAAAGTTATGGATCTTATTAATGTTGCTGACAAAAAAGTAATAACCCATTTACGATCAGGAGAAAAACTAGATCTTCGCATTAAACGAAGTAGGATCTTTGCCTATGATCTTGAAAATCAATTTATTGGTATGCTTCCCGATGATCTTTGTCAAAGGCTTATTAAATTTATGGAAGCTGGAAATGAATATGAAGCGTATGTCAGAACTGTTGACAGCAATAAAGTTAGCTTATTTATTCGCGAAACAAAAAGAGTTAAGAAATTTAAAAATCAACCATCATTTGTGTCAGGAAGTGATAAATTAAAACTCTCCTTACCTACTAATTCAAACGGAAAAAGTAAATTTCACGCTGATGATGATTCATCTGATGATGAATGATGATAAATCACTCTTTTCTTTTTTAGTTCCCTATTAACGAACTCTACTTCTTTAGGTTTTTCTTGTTTGAAAAAAGACCATAGAGCTAATAAAAACGAAATAATAAAAAGAAAAACTAATATAATAAAATTCATACTATAGGTTATTAGCTAAAAAGTTTTTATATCTTTTTTATCCGTACCAAGCGTTATTATTATATTCGCAATTTGCTGCGTTTCGATTTTTGTCCCTGTTACTCCTACTAAATTTTCAAGTCGATCAAGTGTATATGATTCATCACCATAATATTGTATCGTTGTTTGTTTTTGTATATTTTGAGAAGTTGAGACTTCAACAACATTCGCTCCCATTGTCGTCAAAACATTAGCTAACCGTTGTCCAAAACCAGTTATATCAGTTGCGTTAATTATTTGTACACTAATATTTTCATCCGCTATATCTTGATCTGTCAATGCATTTGTTATTGTCGTTTGAATAGTGGAATTTTGATTTGCTAATGAAATCTTTTCAACAGTTTTATTATTTGTTGTAACATTTTTTGAAAATAACAATAAACGAATTTTATCAAGAATTGTCAGGTTGGTTTGCCAGGAATCGGTATGTAAAAATGAAGACCACATAAAAGCTGTTGCATCGGTATTTATATCTGATGAATTAGCAATTTGTATATTTCCGTCAGTTGCTATTCCGTAATCTTTTGCTAACACAAAATAAGGAATTTTATTATCTTTGATACTCAATACCGTAATTGATGGTACTTGTGGATGAAAAGCAATTATTTCTTTTACATCATTATTTTCTGTAACAGCAAGAGCAAAATCATGTGATGCATCAAATTTACTATCTTTAACGATAATAATTCCTTTTATAAATAAGGCAGCCGCTATCAACAAAATGACAGCAAATAAATAAAGATAAAATGTTTTCAAACTTTTATTTTCGGTTGGTGCAGTTTTTTTCATTTGATGCGCTTTTTCCCTAATAAAATAAAGTATATCAAACGCTTTGTAGAATAAGAAGTCCTGCCTAAATAGTTATTTTTCAAGAGTTTGTAAAAAATCGCTAAGTTCTTTCGGTAAGGGTGACTCAAAAGTAACGGTAGTGTTAGTTGTGGGGTGTAAAAAGTTGATTTTGGATGCATGTAAAAAAACTCTAGGCAATACATTTCTATCTGACCTGGCAGTTTTTCTTCCAGCATAAAGAAAATCAGCAAATATCGGATTATTGATATATTTGAGATGTACGCGGATTTGATGAGTTCTCCCCGACTGTGGATAAAGTTCAACAAAAGACAATCTTTCCTTTGCATGAGGTAATTGATAGTATGCTAGAACAGTATAAAGAGTTTTTGATTCCTTGCCTCCCGGAAGAATACCAAAACGGTTGCCATTCCAGGGTAATCTTCCAACGGGAACATTAATCTCTCCCTTTTCAGGTTTAATAATACCATGTGCAAGGGCAACGTATGTTTTTTTTACCGTTCTTTCTTGAAATTGTTTTTGCAGATTAACAAATGCATCAGGTGTTTTTGCAATTATCAAAACTCCTGATGTTTCTTTATCCAAACGGTGGACAATTCCTCCTCTTTTATAGAAATCAAACTTTGGATCCCACCCTTCTTCTCCAAACTTTTTTTGTCCCCTAATTCCTAGTTCATCATTCCTGATTCCTATATACTCCTCTGCCCAATCTTGAACTGTATTTTCATTTTTGGTTGTTTCCGCTCTATTTACTGTCACACCAGCTGGTTTATCAATCACCAACAAATCATTATCTTCAAAGATGATATTCATAATGTTATCTAGCGTACAACTGCTCGTCTTGCGCGTGAAGATGGGTATTCTTGTTTAATAAGCAAAATAAGACTAATGATAAAAAGAAGAACTAATATTGCATTCTCAGGACTGACAAAACTCTGAATATTTTTTAATGAGACTAAAAGAGCTGTGATAAGAGCAATAATTGAAAATAATAATAAGAAAAGCAGTGCAAGTGTTCCTTCTTTAAGCGTTCTGTTCAAGATTTTTGGATATAAGAACTGTACAAAAAAGAGAAGTAAAACAAAATAAATTATTGCATCCAAAAACATCGAGAGAAGTATATTTTTGGCAACAAAAAACGAATTTGCTAAAAAAACCAGGGGAAGAGTATATAAAAAAGATAAACTTAAAAAATCACATAACCTGCCAAGAGGCATTTTTTTATATTTCCCAATTAAATAAATTGCAATTGTTCCTCCAATAACTGCGCCAGTAAGAGAAAAGCCGCCTATTTTTAAGTTGAAAAAATTATAAAAAACAACACTCACTGAATTACTGTTAAAAATCAAATAAAAGAGTCTTGCAACAAAGAGACTAATCCATAACGTAATAAACGCAATATCAAAAGATTGCTCCAAAGATATTCCTTTACGGATAAAGACATAATCATCTTTAACAAGACGATACAGTGAATATAAAAAGAGCAGCAGCGCTGGAATAAATATCAAAAATTGCATACTAATAAATATACATATTAATAAATCCAAAAATCAGAAGACAAATCCCGATACCGATGATTACAGATCCGACACCGATTAAATCAGATAAACCTCCAACAAGTATAATCGGAACTAACGAAAGTATTCCAATAAATGTGTTTAAAAATCCGTAAATTTTGCCACGAATTTCTTCAGATGTATTTTCCTGAATTCGCGTATTTGCTGGAATAAAAACAAGTGAATTGGCAACTCCTAAGAGAAACGCTAAAACAACAACTATATGATAAATTGTTATAGAAAATGCATGCGGCAGATAGGAATTAATAACATGAACAATTTCATGAGATGCAACTTTTGAACCGAATGGCAGCATCAGCATTGCAATTCCTGAAATAAATATCCCACTGGTAGTAATTTTTTCTTTAGGATGATTATGAAAAATATTTATAAGGAGAACTGATCCCACAATCATTCCAATAGCTGCTGGTGTAACAAAAATAATCGGAAATTGCTGAACTTGTATTCCAAGAATCTGTGAAGCATAACCCGGAGCAACTGTCGCCAAAATTAAAATGAGTATCTGTGAAAGTGCAAGAAGAAATAAAGAATGAAAAATTGATTTTGTATGTTTCACAAAAGAGAGTGTCTGTTTTATGTCGGTAAAAAAATCTAATTGCTGCGATTTTTTTCGATTGAGTATGCTGAGTTTTGTAGTATTTGGTTTGATAAGAGAAATAAAAATTGCACCAACAAAAAGCATTACAGCAAGAAATAATATGGTTTTAAATGGCTGCAGTAAAATAAGAAGGGGTCCGGATAAAACGTAAGCAATAAGAATTGATCCAAATATAGCCAACCCAAAAAGTGCATTTGCATGAAGCAAAAATTCTTTGCGGACAACTTGTGGAATTATCGGACTTTCCGCAGGGATAAAAAATTGTGCTAAAACGGTAAATAGAACGGAAACAATGTACAACATATAAACATTATTTAATGTAAAAGCCACTAAAATAAGAAGGAAAGCACGGATAGTATTGGTAATAATAAGAACGTATTTTTTATTCCATCTATCAACATACACTCCAGCAATCGATCCAAAAAATATTGCCGGAACAGTAAATGAGAGAACAATTCCTGAGACTGCAGTATTTGAGTGTGTAAGGTTATAAACAATAAGAATTAAAAGAAAATTAAAAAGATTTGTGGAGACTTGAGTAAACACTTCTCCAATCCACAAATATAAAAAAGACCGTTCTGAGAAAACACGAAGAATATGTCCGTTCATGATTAGATTAAGCTTTTTCTGAATATGCACCAGTGCGAGTGTCAACACGAATCAATTCACCCGTGTTAATAAAAAGAGGTACTCTTGTTTTTAACCCATTTTCCAAAATCGCCTCTTTAAAAACATTGGTCGCTGAATTCCCTTTTGCACCAGGTGCTGTTTCGGTAACTTTAAATGTCATTTTGGGAGGAAGAAGAACAGTAAGTGGTTTTCCATCAAGGAAACTTACAACAAACGTCTCCCCTTCTTTAAGATAAATATGTTCAGGAACTATCTTGAGAGGAATACTGATTTGCTCATATGTCTCTCCATCCATGAAATAGACAGCATCTTCATCTTTGTAGAGATATTGCATGTCTTTTTTTATGACAGGCATGTCTTGAATTTTTGCACCATTGATATAACTTTTATCTACAATTGATCCAGTTTTGACATTTTTTACTTTTACTTTGATGTTGGCAGAACCACGACCCATTTTAATGTGTTCGTATGACAAAACAGTAAAAAACTGTCCATCTTCTTGATATGTTGTCCCTGCTCGTAATTCTGTAACTGAAATCATAGGCCTAGTAATTTTAGCACGGTTCGAACTCCAAAACCAGTCCCTCCTTCAGGACCAAGATTATTTCCTTTAGAAGCGAATGCTGGACCGGCAATATCAATGTGTACCCATGGTTTTTTATCAACAAACTCTTCTAAAAATAATGCTGCGGTGATAGCACCGCCATACCGAGAAGATGCAAGATTTGAGATATCAGCAATATTACTCTTATTTAATTTTTTATACGCTGGTTCGAGCGGCAACTCCCAAACTTTTTCTCCTTCCTCACTTGCGGCATGTTCAATTTGTTTTGCAAATTCAGGATTGTTTGAGAATAAAGCACCAATGTCAACTCCTAAAGCTACCTCTGCTGCTCCTGTTAGAGTACCTAAGTCAAAAATTTTTGTCGCTTCTTCTTTTACCGCGTACGATAAACTATCAGCCAATGTAACTCGTCCTTCAGCATCAGTATTGATAATCTCAATCGTTTTCCCATTGAGTGCTCTGACGACATCACCTGGGACTAATGACGCACCTGAAACCATATTTGCAGTAGCAGCTATAAGACCAATTACTGCCACATCTGGTTGAATTTCATTGATAACAGAAAAAACACCAAGGACAACAGCAGCACCAGCCATATCCATTTTCATATCATTCATATGTTCTCCAGGCTTTATGTTAATCCCTCCACTATCGAAAGTTATACCCTTCCCAACAATTGCAATTTTTTCTTTACTTTTTTTCTTAGGCGTATATTCAAGATGAATAAATTTCGGCAATGTGTCTGCAGCACGGGCTACCCCTAAGAAAGCATTCATTCCCATCTTCTCTGCTTCTTTTTTATCAAATACTTTACAGGATATTTGAGAACTACTTTTTGCAATCTCTTGGGCTAATGTTGCCAAATACGTAGGAGTTGCAATTGCTGACTGCTCATTTACAAGATCCCTTGCTAAATTCGTTGCTTTTGCAAATGATTGTGCTCTCTTAACTATTCTTTTTAACTGAATATTTTCTTTTTGCTCTCCGATAATAATTGTTGATAAATTGCGATCAACTTTTTCTTCTTTTTTATATTTTATAAAAACATAGTTACCAAGCTCAAATCCTTCTACAATCGCGTGAAGTACATCGTTTGAATCAATATCAATATCTTCTTTTGTTGGAAGAACTAAAGATGCAGAATTAATCCGTTTCCTCATATGCTTAACAAATGACCCTATAATTTCTCTTAAATCATTGAAGGCAAACTGTTCCTTTTTACCTAACCCAATGATAATAATTCTTGATGTCATCGTATTTGCCTGAGGAATAACTGTTATAACCTCATTCTTTTTACCGGTAAAATTTTCCAGTTTTGCTATACGAGTGAGTTCTCCATTATTTTCTTTATCTATCTTTTTAAAACTTAATAATGGAATAAATTTCCCTTTTTCTTTACTAGTGTATGCAAAAACAATTGCGGCCTCTGAAGATATTTTGTTCAAGCTATTGGTTGAAAACTCAAATTGCATGGTAAACATTGTAACATCAATCTAGGCAAAAATAAAGCTTAAGTGCTATAATGGATAAATTCGCCGAGGTGGTGGAATGGCAGACACGAAGGTCTCAAAAACCTTTGGAGATTACACTCCGTGGGGGTTCGACTCCCCCTCTCGGCACATTATGAAATTTTTTCTTTTTTTATCAATCTTCTTTCTATTGTTATCAGTGGCTCCTTTGTCGGTTTTTGCACAAGCTACATCAACTCCAACAAAAAATGCAATTTCAAATTCATCACAAAAACAAATAGAAACATTCCCCGCAAACATCAACGATATTACAAATCCTGAATTCGATAATCAAAAGACTGCAATACTTACGCTGCTGAAAGAAAAAAGAAACACAAAAAATGTAAGTATCGAAAATCTTATTCCTTATGCTATTCAATATGCGATAAATGCTGGTGTACCAACAAATACTATCGTTCTTATTTTATTATTGCCGCTTCTTGCAACAATTGTTGTGGCATTTCGTTATATAATTGGACTATCAGGTATTGGTCTTCTTGTTCCCATTGCCCTTTCGATTACTTTTATTGGGACGGATGTTACTCCCGGATTTATTATGCTTGCTGCAATTATTGTCGCCTCAATTGTGTCACGATTTCTTCTTAAACGGCTTCCTATTATGCAGATGCCAAAAGTTGCATTGTCAATGCTTATGGTTTCAATTTGTCTTTTGGCAGCATTAACAATCAGTTCAATTTATGGGATTATTGATGTTAGGAGTATTTCAATTTTTCCCATTCTCCTCTTTATTTTGTTAAGTGATAGAATCATGACAATTTTTTTAGAAAGAGAATTTATAGAAACTGTTCAAACAACAATTATTACACTCTTCTTAGCAATTCTTGGATTTCTTTTATTGACGTGGACTCAACTCAGATTTTTCATTTTGGTTTATCCGGAATCGATTCTTCTTCTCATACCGATCAACATTATGATTGGAAGATACTTTGGCCTTCGAATGGTGGAGTATATAAGATTTCAACCTATTTTAAGACATGGCAATAAGTAAATCAGTATTGGGCATGAATGCCCGAAATTTTCTCTATATTCGTCCATTTAATAAATCGTTGGCAAAAACGATAGCTGATGACAAATTAGAGACGAAAAAAATTTTACTAGAGAATAACATTCCTACCCCATCATTGCTAGCAACTTTTTATACAAGAAAAGATGTCAGAAGTTTTGATTGGGATTTACCGGAAGATGGCTTTGCGATAAAACCTGCACGCGGATATGGTGGTAGTGGTATTATTGCTTTTAAAAACTGGAAGAATGGCGTTGGAACAACGGTAAGCGGACAGGAATACACAATAAAGCAATTAGAGTCGCATATTTTTAATATTCTTGATGGAGCTTTCTCTCTGCAATATTTGCCAGATAAAGCTTTTATTGAAGAAAGAGTTATCCAAAGTCCCTTTTTTAAAAAAATTGTTCCTGTTGGCCTTGCAGATATACGAATTATTGTCTTTCGTCAAGTTCCTGTTATGGCAATGCTTCGTATTCCCACAAGACAATCATTTGGTAAAGCTAATCTTCAATTAGGAGCATTAGCAGTTGGCATCGACATTGCAACTGGAATCACGACAAGCGCTACTAGTAAAAGCCATCTTATTTATTTTATTCCGCAAAGTAAAAAGAAAACTGCTGGAATGAAACTTCCCGATTGGAACGAGATACTTCTTTTAGCAGCACAAACTCAAAAAAATGTGGGATTGGGCTTTGCTGGAGTTGACCTGGTGATTGATGCGAAAAAAGGACCACTTGTTCTAGAAGTAAATGCAAGACCAGGACTGAAAATTCAAAATGCTAATCTCGCATCTCTTCGTACTCGACTGGAACGAATTGAAGATATGGATATTCCTAGTCCCCAAAGAGGCGTTGCTTTGGCACAAACGCTTTTTGCGGAAAAATTTTCTGATAAGGTTTCAACATCTCCACAAATTCTTCCTGTCATCTATCCAGTATTTATCAAGACAAAAGACGGCATAAAAGAGATAAAAGCCAAACTCGACACAGGCGCTTATCGATCCTCTATTGATAGTGGATTAGCAAAAGAATTGGATTTGCCTATTGAGAAAGAAACTGTCTATATCCAATCAGCAAGTGGCCAAGCACATCGGCCAACAACGCAACTTTCATTCCAACTTGCAGGTAGAAAATTCACATCAAAAGTTACCGTTGTTAACCGTTCTCATCTGAAATATCCTATGATTGTGGGAAGAATTGACCTAAAAGGATTTCTAATCCGTCCAGAGATAGATCATGAAGAAGATAACGAATTGGTTGATGAAATAGAAAATTAAATTTTTTTCAATTTTTTTGCTAATTTTTCCGTATCTTTCAATAACTTTTCAATTTCATCCAATCCCTTATTCCAAAATGCTACATCAGTGATATCAACGCCTAAACTGATAAAAATGTTTTTTGGAGAAGCAGAAAGTCCCGCTGAGAGAAATTCTTTTACTTTTGCAATAAACTGAGGATTCTCTTTTACGCTTTTTTGTAATGACTTTGAAATTAATAAACCACTGGCATACGAATAGACATAAAAAAATGTCCTGATATGAGACCAATAAATCCACCAATTTTCAGATCCTGGAGATTTCTCGACGGCCGGTCCCATATATGCAATCATATATTTTTGAAATATCTTCCCTATTTCCTGATAGGAAAGGTATCCTTTCTCTCGAAATGTTTTATGCAACTCTTGCTCAAATTGATAACAAGCAACTTGACGAAAAATCGTTGAAATATCAGAGTTTAATTTTGTCATCATAAGACCAAACTGAGTTTCTTCATCAGCAGTCTGAAGAATTTCCTGCAAAACAAAATCTTCCATGAATGTACTCGCACATTCTGCTGTAGAGACAGGTGTGCCAAAATTAAGAGAATTTTGCTTTTGCTTCATTAATTCATTATTTATTCCGTGTCCCATTTCATGAGCGAGAGTTAACGCGTCTTGTAATTTATCAGTATGGTTAAGAAGCACATAAGTCGGCTGAGATGGAAGCTCATGTACACAAAATGCTCCTCCTCTTTTGCCTTTTCTCGGATAGATATCAATTTGTCCATTAGCTAAAAATCTTTCTAAAACATCCGCGAATTCTTGATCAAGATTTTGAAAAACGTTATAGACAAAATCAGCTGATTTTTGAAAATCAAACTTTTTATCCTCAGAGATTAGTTCAATATTTCTTTCATGATACTTAAGTTTCTTCACTTTCAAAAGTTTTGCTTTTAATTTATAGAAACGTTGTGCTATATCATATCTTCTTGCAACAGTTTGCAAGAGAGTATCAACGACATCACTTTCCATGTCATCACCCAAATGTCGTGAAAAATCGGGGCGAGGCATTTTTCTTAATTCATCGTCTATTTTTTTATTCGCCATAATCGCATTCATTTCGGATTCAGCCACTTCTTTATATTTATCAAAAATATCATTGATATTTCTTGCAGCTTCATCTCTAACTTTTTTCTTTCTACTATTTGACAAACTTAATAGTCCTTCAAGATTTTTCCTTTCTTTTCCACCTGTTTCGGTCAGAGTCATCCTCTCTTCTTTTGATATAAACGATGAAACCATCTCTACCCATTTTTCATATGCTGGGTCAGATTTAAGAGTTAAAACTTTTTCTTCATTTTCACTGAGGACATAATCTGCTTCTCTAAATATTTTTTCTAGAAAATGTTTATATGGTTCAAGACCTTTATCTTCAAGAAATTCTTTTTGTTTCTTCTTATCAATTTTTGCTAGACGAAGTATAAAAAATTGTCTCTCATTTCCTAGTTTATTTCCAAAGTCCAAAATTTTTGCAAAATGAGCTTTTAAATTTGTATCGAGTTGATCTTGTGAGGTACGGAGCCAGAAATAATATCCTTCGTTGCCAGTTGTGCTATAAGAATAATTCAATTTTTCATACTCATCCAACGCAGTTTTTAAAACTTTCGCATCTGATAAATATAAATTATTTTTTGACCATTTCGCAATAAAGTCATTATTTGTTTTTTCAATCAACCCTCGCTGTTTTACAATTTTAGGATCAGTATCTGAGGCAAATAATGAGGATAAATCCCATGTAGATTGTTTGATAAACAACTTTTTATTTTTCATACATGATAAAATAACAAATAGATCTATAAAATGCAAGTGTTATAAAATAAATTTTTCTATCACATCTGCAACGCCGTCTTGCTCAACTGTTGGTGCGATATAATCAGCAATTGCTTTTAGCTCGTCAACCGCATTGCCCATGGCAACTTTTAATCCGCATGCCATAAGAAGGGGAAAATCGTTATATCCATCCCCCACTCCGATAATCTCATCCGTCTCAATGCCGAGTATTCTTGAGACTTCATAAATAGCATGCTGTTTAGAAGCTTCAATATTCATTATATGAAGCCATATTGTATTCTTCTTCCAACCAACCATTTTATGTACCGCGATATCTTCAAATATTTTTAATTCCTCAAAAATACTTTCCGCTTCTGAGATACTTAAATGAGGTAATGTAATAAGTGTTGGTTCAAAAGGGAATACTTCTCCACTATTCACCCAAAATTCTTGGTCAAGTCCATTATTAGTAACCAGTGAAGATAACTTCCTTTGGAAGAGGAATTGGAAAATTTCTTTAGTATCTTTTTTAGAAATTTTTTTCTCCAAAATAATTTTTTCTTTTT
>CAZJVI010000036.1:0-13443 GCA_964549385.1 uncultured Gammaproteobacteria bacterium | reverse complement strand
CAGTGAGCTGTTACGCTTTCTTTAAAGGATGGCTGCTTCTAAGCCAACCTCCTGGGTGTCTATGGGTCGTGACTTCCTTAAAAACTTAGCTTTTATTTAGAGACCTTAATTGGGAATCTGGGCTGTTTCCCTTTCGACTCATCAGCTTAGCCCGACAAGTCTGACTACTGGAATAAACGTACAGGTATTCGGAGTTTGTTTGGATGCGAGAGATTGCTCCCCCACGATCCAGTCAGTGCTCTACCCCCTGTCGCAATTAACCAGCGCTATACCTTAATATATTTCGGGGAGAACCAGCTATCTCCGGGTTCGTTTGGCATATTGCCCCTAACCTCAAGTCATCTCAACCCATTGCTACGGATACGAGTGCGGTCCTCCTCCCGCATTTCTGCGGGACTCAACCTGCTCAAGGTTAGCTCACCCGGTTTCGGGTTTATTGATTGCTACTGTGTTAGCCCAGTTAGGGCTCGCTTTCACTGTGTCTTCCCAACGAAGTTGGTTAAACTATGCGGCAATCAAAAACTCACCGGCTCATTCTTCAATAGGCACAACATTACCCCAATAAATTGGAGCTCTGTCTGCTTGTTAGCCAACAATTTCAGTTCTGTTTCATCTCCCTTCCGGGATGCTTTTCACCTTTCCCTCACGGTACTAGTTCACTATCGGTAGATTCTGATATTTAGCCTTGGATCGTGGTCGACCCAGATTCCCACAAAGTTTATCGTGCTTCATGGTACTTAGGAACAAACTATCGGTGTCTCAGATTTCGCATACGAGTCTTTCACTCTCTTTGGAAGACCATTCCGGATCTTTCTGCTATCTTCAACACATCGAATATCGTCTGCCCTGCAACCCCCTGATAAATCAGGGTTTAGGCTGTTCCGCTTTCGCTCACCGCTACTGACGGAATCTCATATGATTTATATTCCTGGCGTTACTAAGATGTTTCAGTTCACGCCGTACCCAGCCACACACTAATATAACTCCTTACGGAATTAACTTCATATGTGGCCCTTCAGTAAAACTGAAGAGGTTTCCCCATTCGGAAACCGCCGGATCAAAGGTTTATGGCACCTCCCCGACGAGTATCGCCGCCGTATGCGTCCTTCCTCGGTCAAAATCTCCTAGGCATCCATTGTTGGCATTAGTAATAAATTTTTTAAGACATAAGTATCCCGTATAATGCCATGGATTCCCCCCGAGGGGGTTAAACATTACGCGGGATATTCTCTTCACTTTTTAAAGAACTATTAGCTCAACTGAATTTGTTGTGTCCTTTGGACAAACAGAAAGTTCAGCCGTAACTTCATCATGTCTCTAAGGTAAACCCTCTCTTACTAGAGGGTTTGCCCCAGAGAATGAAGCATATTTTGGGATCAGGTAACTATTCCCTTTCCCCTTGCATTGGTGGACCGGAAGAGATTTCCCCCAAGGGGACTAGCTTCTTTCGAAGCGGCGCTTCTCATCTCTTCATCCTCATCGTCAATCTCAGTGACTTACACTGAGCTTGCCGAAGTGTGGACCGGAAGAGATTCGAACTCTCGACCTCGTCTGTGCAAAAGACGCGCTCTACCAACTAAGCTACCGGCCCAATTTAGTTATCTGCCATTAGCTTTTAGCTTGCACACTTAAAACCTAACGACTCTTCTGATATAGCTAGCTTGGCCTGTAACTAATATAATAAAATTAAAAGAGCGAAATTTTTTGGGAACAAAAAGAAATTGCGTAAGTTATGAAGACACGTTACTCCGTCAATTTAGGTAGAATAGGATAACTTTTTGGATCAACATAAACGAAATTTCTTTGTTCGTATCAGCTATATTACCATAGCCTCAGAGGGGTGTCAATAGGTTTGACAAAACTGCTACAGGCTATTTATTTTATCGGGATAAAATTATTTTTGTACTTCAAGCCAACGCTCGGCTTCAAGAGCAGCTGCGCAACCAAATCCTGCTGCAGTTACTGCCTGCATATATTGCCTATCGTGAACATCACCAGCGACAAAAACACCTTCTTTGTTGGTCCTTGTATGTTCATGTACAATAATAAATCCTTTTTCATCAACATCAATTCCTGGAAATACTTTACTATTGGGGATATGCCCTATTGCGACAAAAATGCCATCAATCGGCATTTCCCACAAAAGATTGTTATCTTCCTTTTTTATTTCCGTACCACCAATTTTATCCACAGTTGTTGTTCCCATATGCTCACCAGGTTTAACAATAATGGATCCATCAGTACAATTGGTCTTTAATGTAACCTTTTCGACTTTCATCTCGCCTTTAACTTCTGCTATCTCAGTATTAAAAACAAAACTAATTTTTTCATTTTCAAAGGCTCTTTTTTGCATAATTTCACTTGCTCTAAGAGTGTCGCCTCTATAAATAATAGTTACATGTTTGGCAAAACGGGTTAAGACAAGTGCTTCTTCCATGGCACTATCCCCTCCGCCAACGACGATAACATTTTTTTCTTTGAAAAATGCAGCATCACAAGGAGCACATGAGGATACGCCTCGACCAATTTTCTCCTTTTCACCAGGCACGCCAAGCCATTTGGTATCTGCTCCTGTTGCGATAATAATCGATTTCCCCTCATATGACTTTTCTCCGGCCTGAACAGTGAAGGGAGATTTTGAAAAATTGCCGCTTGAGAAATTTTCGTCGACAAACTCAGCTCCATGATGTTCTGCTTGCTTACGCATATTGCTCATAAGATCAGGTCCTTGAATACCTTCAGGAAAACCAGGGAAATTTTCAACATCAGTAGTTAACTGTAATTGCCCACCCCACTTCTCACCAGCGATAACGAGTGTTTTAAGACTTGCGCGAGTTGTATAAATAGCAGCAGTAAGTCCTGCGGGACCTGAACCAAGAATAATTACGTCGTACATTTCCATAATGGTATTGAGATCTTTAAAAGGTATGATTAAGGAATAAAGAATAATGACTGTACTCTCTCTATTTTCTTTAATCTTTAATCATTCTTCTTTAATCTAATTCTAATTTGCGAGGACTTTCTCAATTTCTGTCTTATATGTCTGTTTGCCTTGTGCACCTACCATGGATTGAACAGGTTTACCGTTTTTGAAAATCATAACCGTTGGGATACTCATAACACTGTATTGTCCTGCTGTTTCAGGGTTATCATCAACATTTAATTTACCTACCGCAACTTTACCGTTATATTCTTTTGCAAGTTCTTCAATAATTGGAGAGACCATCTTGCATGGACCACACCATGGTGCCCAAAAATCCACAACAACAGGCATATCGCTTTTGAGGACGTCTTGTTGAAAATTTTTGTCGGTGAATGTTTGGTCTGCCATAGGTGTTTAACCATAGTAGCAATTTATAATGAGCCTGTCAAGATAAGTTATGCTAGTAATAGGGCTATTACTGATTCACTTCTTTGCGGGTATCTTGTTCTGCACGTCGAGAATCAACGCTTCTAGCAGCTTTAGGGAAAGCTCTTCTTAAAGCAGAATTTGCAAAAGCAAAGAGAGGCCAACTAAAAACGCCATCAATCATAAACAAACCTCTCCGAACATGCTGCAAAGGTCTTCTAGAAGGGACAGTCTCCCCTTTTATATTAGCAGCCGCAGATTCCTTAACTTTTCTAGTAAAATTAATAGCATCCTCTAAAGCATTCGTTTCTCCTTGTTCACTCATGGCATATTCCTCCTTATTAAAAATGACATATTTTTTACTTTTTTGTCAACTTTTTACCAAATGGAAAGTGAAGGCTAAGGGAGAAGGGTAAAGAAAATTAGATGGAAACTTCACCCTTAACCCTACTCAAGCTCTTCTGTCTTAGCATGTAGGAAATAGAACCACTGATCAAAAAAAGCAAAAAGAAACTTAAATGGTGCCTCAATAAAGAAATCAAACAGCATAAGGAATATATTTATTTGAGCAATCCCTTGTGTTAATTTTCTCCCAACTCGAATGATTGGCATAAAAAGAAAGTCAACTAACAACGTACCAAATCCTTGCTTCTCGCCTACTCGGTAAACGTTGGCAATCAAAGCAATGCGGTATGACAAGAAAGAAACAATTGCCAAGAAGAAAATAAAAATAGCTTGACTGATAATATTGAAATGCAGTTGAGTCAAAACATAAATAATTACGCCAAAAGAAAGGCAAAACGCAACAAGCCATAAGATATTAAACGCCGTGACAAAGCCTTTTTCGGTATTTTGTTTGGAAATAACCAGCTTGTTGCCAAGCACAGGATCTTCGTCATAAAGTAAACGCGTAATATAGGTAAAAATTCTTTGCGAGTTGTCCTGTCCTGGCGTTGTAATAAATAGACTGACAATAATCATAAGGAGCGGTGGAATACTGGTGTTAATAATAATTGATTCCCAAATAATATGTCCATAAACAATCTTTTCGTACGTGCCTTCGACAAAAAAAGCAAATGCGACTTTAGTCACTAAAATAAAAATAACTGAACGAATAATTGCCGTTCGAACTCTTGAACTAATACTCTTATACCGTTTCTCACATGCTTCAAAAACAACCTCACGCAATGATTCTTCATTTTCCAAAATGGTCTTAATATTTTCTTTTTGTATTTCGAGAATATCCTCAAAAATAAAAAACGCAGCGGTTCTCCGTTTCACATACATATAAACACGCTCTCGTCCGGTATAGTTCATTTGTCGAATGATCTCCTTATATCCTTGCAGAAAGTGTTCTACTGTATGATCAAGGGTTTTGGGAGTTAACCGACCGAAATATTGACAAAACAAGTGATATCGCAAGAATGCTAAATCGTCACGGGCAAATGCTTTACGAACAGCAATGAAGACTTGCGCATTTTTTGTCTCAGGCGTTGCGTCTTCAATTGATACATCATCTTTGAGAACATGAAACATAAAATTAGCGATAAGTTCTTTCAAATGTTTTTGGTTAAGCACGTATTGGATATCTGCCGACATAAGATCATAGGTCCATTCGTTAATAAGGCTTTCTGGAAATCGATGTTTGGACAAGATTCGTAGACGAAGAGATAAATGAAGGTCAATTATCTCCTCTATGTGTTTTGCAACGGATTCACCAATATCATTCTCTGGCAAATAACGAGCCCACAAAAGTTCTTTCACGAGTGGTTTGGCTGTTGTTTTACCATTACCGCCCAAAAGTAATCTCCGCTTGAGAATACGTTCTATTGTTGCTCTTAAAATTACTTCATCTTCACGAAATTCCATGGCGTTACGAAGCCGTTCATACCAGGAAGCAAATTTGGAGACGATTGGATTAACAGTAATACGCCGTTCGTCGGAATGCGACGGACGGTTTTCCGCAAGAGAATCAATCAAATACCGTGCCATTGATGAAAGTGGACGAAACGATACCATATATAATAAGTAAATTATATCATCTTTATAAAAAACAGGAAAAGGACTTGCATAACTCTTTTAGTGTAGTATACAATTGAATTATTCGTATGGCAGTAAAAAAGAAAACCTCTTTTAAAAAATCTCTTTCAAAAATTACTGATAAACTAAAACACTTGCCAAAGTTCAATTTTTCGTTTTTAAAAAACACAACGGCTAATGTATATCTTATTATTGTAGTCATTATCTTTGCTTTTTTCTTGGGAATGCTGACCAACAGAGTCTCTGATCTGGAAAATCAAGTCAAAGGCACAAGCGGTTCTATCGGCACAACAACGGCAGCTGCCCAACAAGGCACTGCAGGAGCACCTGCTGTTTCAACAGCGCCTGGCGCTCCGGTCAATGTGGCAGTCGGTAATTATCCCCCGCAAGGAGATCCAAATGCAAAAGTTACGGTTATTGAATTTGCTGATCTTCGTTGTCCTTTCTGTGAACAATGGTTCCAAACAGTTGAGTCAAATCTTATAAAAGATTATGTCAACCCAGGCAAAGTAAAATTCTACTTCCGTAACTATGCATTCCTCGGACCTGCATCAACACTTGCAGCTGAAGCTGGTGAATGTGCAAACGATCAAGGAAAATGGTGGCCATTCCATGATTATATGTATCAACATCAACCCGATGAATCTAATACGTCAATGTATACCAATGACAACTTGACACAGATCGCTGGTAATCTGGGTATGGATACGTCACAATTCTCATCCTGTTTATCTGATCCAGCCACCGCTCAAAAAGTTGCAAAAGATCTTAGTGATGGACAAGCTGCAGGAGTTAACGGAACACCAACGACATTTATTAATGGCGTCCCTGTTGTGGGAGCAGTTCCTTACAGTCAAATCAAAGCAGCAATTGATAATGATTTGAAGTAAGAATAAAGAATACCGAATAATGAATAAAGATTCTGTATTCTTTAATCACTATTCTTTAATCCCAAATCCATCAAACAATTCCGGCTCTTCCCAATCAAATCCCAGATGTTTAACTTCTGCAAGCATCGGCCCTTTTTTGCAAAGTTCAATCATTTCTTCAATTTTTTCCTTTTCGCCACAAAAAGACGCCTCTACTCCACCGTCTTCTGTATTATGAACCCAGCCGGTCAAATCTCTTTGCTTTGCATTATTCTTGATAAATTGTCGAAAACTTACTCCTTGAACTGATCCTGAAATAAATATATGAGCCTGAAACATAAAAAATTAGTGATTAATGAATAAAGATCTTTAATCATTACTCTTTATTCTTTAATCCCTTTCTTAACTCTTTCAATTTCCACATAAACAGTGCCCCTTTATTATCAGCATTGCTATCGATTGCGAAACTGAGTGCTTGTTCAAGAATAGCCCGATGAATAGTTTTTGCCAATTTCATATACAAGCTTTTATGTTTGTAATCGTTTAATGATTCAGCCAAATGGAGTCCAAAGGTTTGAAATTCTCGGGAGACATATTTGTCTGTAGTGGGATTAAATTTTATGAGAACGCTTTTGATTGATTGCATAGCATTGAGATGAGGTGCTAGGTATTAGGTACTAGCAAAATTTAATATTTCTATTACCTATCACCTAGTCCCTAGCACCTACTTCGTATTAAATCTATTCATCGCAGTTTCCATTCCTTTATCCAAGGCCATTCGTAGCGCATCCGCTCCCCGCTTTATCATCTCACGCGCCTTTCCTGCTTCATTTGAATGAAATTGATCCAAGACAAAATCTTTGGCATCGTGGACTATTTGTTTGCTGACAGTATGTGTTTTATCGTGAGATTCCCCAATCCCCAATCTGAATCGCCAAAATTGATCTGTGCCTATTGACTCCATAATAGACTCAACCCCATGATGCCCTGCTGCAGCTCCACCAAATCTAATTTTCATAGCACCAATAGGTAAATCTAATTCGTCATAAACAACCCAGACATACTGTGGTTCAATCTTATAAAAATTAGCAAGTAACTGCACTGCAGTACCAGAATCGTTCATATAAGTCTGTGGCTTTGAAAGAAGGACTTTTTCATCATTAATGGTAAAAGTGGCAATGTCACTTTTTAACTTGCTGGAGTGATCCCAATCTACTTTACTTGTGCCAAGCTCTTTCAGTAAATGATCCACCACCGAGAAACCGAGATTATGCCTCGTATTTTCATATTTCTCTCCCGGGTTGCCAAGTCCAACAATTAATTTCATCAACCTTACTATAGCATAAATATGTTAAAAATTAGTAAGGGTAAACGGGCAAGGGTGAAGGATAAAAAAATTAGATGAAAACTTCCCCCCTAACGCTTTACCCTTCAAAAGTCCAACTTTAACTGTGGCACATCTTGCATCTGTTTTATTTCCCCCTCTTCCCAAATCGCAACTTTCCCATACTCTCCATCATAGCCCGGATCAATAGAGATATTGCCTTCACGGACCTTAGTAACACCTTGTACGACTTTCATTCCGCCAACTTTTTCAATATCTGCAATCGGAGCTCGTAATAAAACATGCAGCTCCGACTCCAACTCTTTACATAATTTTGCGTAGAGATCCTTTGATTTCTGACTGGCAACTGTCGAACTGAGCGATTCAGCAGCAATTTCAAGAAGTGGGACCAATTTCACATAAGGCGGCTGGATATGCATCTTATCAACATACCATTTAACTCCGAATTCATTTTCTTTTGTTTGTACGCGATCAAGGAGTGTTGGATCAGACAATTCTTGCACACGGTATAAAACACCTTCAGTCAAACGCTTATGACATACGGGACATGTTGCACCCCCTTCTCGTATTTCATCTGGTCCAAGAGAAACTTTACAATTGCGATGTCCAGAAAAATGATATTTTCCTTCTTCAGGATAAAATTCAAGGGTATACACAATTTTATTTTTTGTTTGTGATTTAGTACTCAAATGCATAATTGCTTGCCGAATATTTTCATAGGTAGGTTCTTCTAAATCAAACACTGTCGCCTCTCTACTCATTTTGGCCGGACTGTGTGCATCGGAGAATGATAAAATTGCTCGATGCATTAGCTCTTTTATCTGCCAGTTCATGTCAGGATCACTGGATAGCCCCGTCTCGATGCCGTAAACGTATTTGGCGTACTTCCCAAATGCTTCTTCTAACGAATCAAATCCGCTTGCCGAACCGTACACCCCAAAATGTGGCGTCCAGATATGACAGGGAATAAGAAATGATCGATCATCAATCGATAATAATAATTCAAGGAGTGCTTCCGAAGTTATTCCAACAATCGGCCGACCATCGGCATTGAGATTGCATCCGCGAGAAACTAATGATTTGGTAAGCTTTTCTGCTACTGCAAAACTTGGAACAAAAAGTAAATTGTGAATTCTGCGAAGCTTATCTCCTTGCTTATAAATACTAGAAATCTCCGTTGAGAGCATAAATCGAACTTTTTTTGCATTTCTCAACTCTCCATTCTCAACTTTCAACTCATACAATCCTTCTTCTGCATCTTCAAGTTGGGAACTAATTTCTTTAAACCATACTGGATGAGTAAAATCAGCAGCTGTTAGTATATCTATCCCTTTTTGCCTGGCATACTGTGCCATGACTGACAATGTCATCTGAGGTGAAACCGCTCGAGAATACTTACTATGTAAATGTAAATCTGCAACGTAATGCATACTGGAAAATTTGTCCCTTTTATAAAAGTTCTTTTATTGAAGCAATAACGTCAGAATCAACAGATGCACTTGTCGAGGATCCGGAGGGCAAACTAAAATTTAGCAATTGGCTTGCTATTGCAAGCCCAACGTTCCCCTCTCCCATCCCTATCTGAGATGTGCCATTGAAGAATCGGACTTCGCCGTTTACTCTATCTCTATTCACAGGAAAAATATCAAATGAACCAAGAGGTTCATCCTGCGCAGAATAGACACTCAAATTTTTATAAGAAGCAAGTTTGGGAACCTCCTCATAATCTTTGATAAGAACTACTTTCCCCTTTGGTAGATAGATCTCAATACGTTCTGCGTGTCCGCTTATATCCTGATAAATTTTGACGTCACCGTCATGAAGCATATTTCTCAAAATAGAAGTTGGATGTTTTTGAGATTGTCCTCCTTGAGGGTTTGCTATTGATGAGAAATCCATACTACTATGATATATTTTTTATAGCTACTTAACAAGCACAGCCACTAATCATTCTTCTTCCCTTGCTCTTTAAACATTTCAATTAATTCATCAACAGTAGTCGCATCCTCAGGTTTTTTATCTTTATCTCGAAAAGAAACAAGTCGTGGAAAACGCAGTGCATAACCGGGTTCTTTAACACCGTCAGTTATAACAGCACCTGCGGTATGTAAAGGGCTACGAGTAATCTCGTCGGCCAAAACTTCAATCACCAATTCCGGCTTCACCCAAACACTGGGGGTGATAAGTGATTCAACACGCGCTGGTTTGTGGTCAACTTCAAATCCTTTTGTTTTTTCTTTAATACTTCTCCATTCGTCGTCCGTTAGACCAGTCCCAATCCTCGTCACTGTTACAAAGACATCTCGTTTCGCGTCATAGAGCCCTACAAGAAGTGCTCCTGCACCAAACGCAGCTCGCTTTCCTTTTCCATAAATATACCCTAAAATAACGCAATCGATTGTGTCATGCAGTTCGCCTGAAGAATGCCGTTTTAATTTCACCCAGTTAAAATTCCGCCCACCTGCTTCATAAGGAGAATTCAATTTCTTAACTACCAATCCTTCAAGACCTTTACTGATCGCTTCTTCCAAAAGAAGCCCCAATTTTTTCGGATCTGAAATATCCTGCGATTTTGCGGTAATTAATATGTCATCTTCTGTTATTGTTTCTTTTAGTATTTTTAACCGTGCGGTCAGTGGCTCATCCAAAAGCGATTTGTCGTTCTTATAGAGGATATCAAAAATAAACGCTTTAAGCGGAAGTTCCTTTGCCGTTTCTTCAATGTTGTGCTTACGTCGCCTTTTTGTCGTTTCTTGAAACGGAAGAAATTCTTCAGATGCTGGATGATACGCAATTGCTTCACCATCAAGAATTGCCGTTCTTGCTTTTACTTGTTTAATTGTCGCTTCAATAAGCTCCGGAAACATATGCGTGGTTTCTTCAAGGTTGCGGGAAAAAATGCGGATATTGTTGCCGTCTTTGTGGATTTGAACTCGGAACCCATCGTATTTATACTGCGCGTCAACTTCCACCATTTTTTCAATGACTTTTGTTGGATTAGGCAGCCGCTCACAAAGTTCGGATCGAATCGGCCGACCGACAGTAACTGACAATTTCTCAACTGAGGTTAGACCACCCACCCAAAAATGTTTGGCAATATACCCAAGATCTGATGTACGATTATAGGCACCTTCCAATATTTTACGCTGCGTCTTCTCACCGACTTTTGCCGTTAATAATGCGTCAAGAATTGTCGGATCACCAATACCGAGCCGCAATTTGCCAAGAGGAATTCTAACGAGAAACTTTGCAGATAACGCATCAACTGCTTGTAGCAGCTCTGACAAAGCACCAATCTTTTTCTCAACTGACCCCACGCCCGTTGTATGAGCAATCTTAATCAAACTTGTAAAAACATTTTCTACTGATAATTTTGAACTTTGAACTTTAAATTTTAAACTTAGTTGCTGCGCAACTTCTCCCATATCCCCTACTTTTTGATAATTCTCCCACACCTTCTTTTTATCAATCCCATATGCAAGTGCAATTGATTGTGTCACCATCTTATCTGCCATGCCAATTTCAACCGGCTCATAGAACGGCGCGATTCTCCCCTGCACAAGATAGCAAATCTTAGAAATTTCCTCAGGAGTATTACTGGCTTTAAACAAATCAGAAAGAATCTGAATAAGCTCCAAACGCGAGGAGATATTCTCAAGTTTTTCAAAATATGTTGCTAAAGATGCAAATGTCATAATTAGATAATTTGATGTGAGAAATGAGATTTTTTTGAACTTGATATCTTGATAATTTGACCTTTTGATTTCAAAGAATCAAAACATCAAAAATTCAAGATCAAGGATATCTCACGTCCCATTTCAAGAAATTCTATCAAAATAGTAAATCAAACCCTCACATATCTCGCAGCTTTCGTACTGCCGACCTTTTTAATTAATCCATTTTTTAATAAATATTTCAACTCATTCAAAACAGTATCCTCAGAAACCATCGGGAAAAGTTGTTTAAAGCCGCTGTTTTGCAAATAACCAGTTTTTTGAATATATTCAATAATTTTTAACTGTCTATCAGAAAGCAAAATAGGCGCACCACCCTGCCGTTCTTTTATTTTTACATCAACAGAAATTTTCTCAATCTTATCTTTTATTTTTGACAACTCAATTGCAAGCCCCTGCGTAAAATATACCAGCCACTCTGTCAAATCTCCGTCATTTTTCCCAACACTTTGTAATGCCCGATAATACTCTGCAGCATCATTATCAAAATATTCCTCAAGCGAAAAAAACTTTCTAATATCATAACCTTCCTGAAAAAGAATGAACGTTGAAAGCGCACGAGAAACACGACCGTTGCCATCAACAAATGGATGAATCCGCACCAACTCATAATGCACAGCACCGCTTTTGAGAACCGGATGGATGTCATCAGAAGTTGTCGTATTAATAAAATCAACAAATTCTTGTATTTGTACCGGTACGGCAATGGCTGCTGGCGGCCGGAACGTCACTTCTCCGGTTAAACTATTCTTAATAACTACTTGCGTTGCCCTAAATTCTCCACATTTTTCCGGAACAAGAATTTTCTCAACCGTCATCCGGTGAAGTTTCTTAATAAACTCTTCGTCAATTCTCACTTCTCCCTTCTGACTTCCTACTTCAATAAACTCCATCACTTTTCGATAATTGATTACTTCCTGAATATCTCGTTGACGAGCAATGATCTCTTGACCCTCAATCACTTTTTCTGCCTGATCAAGATTCAATTCATTTCCCTCAATATGTGTCCCATGATGTACGCTTCTCACCATTGCATCTTTCTGAAATTCTTTTTCGTAATATGGCAAAAGTGGTGCATGATCAATGACTTCTCTGGCTGCTTCAACGACACCGATATTTCTAAGAATCGTATTGTTAATATTGTATTTTGGTTGGTACATAGGTAGGCGCTTGAGGACCTTAATTATTATCGTATATTTCCCGAAAAAAGGCAAATTATCCCAATAGTTCTCTCATTGCTATAGGTATTTCCGAAGCTAAATCCGATGCATTGAAATAATATCCAACTTTCTTAAATAATGCTTCTCCCGCTTTCTTATTAAAATAAGACCCTGCCGTTGCTGCTAAAAACATATCATTATTACAGGCTAATGCTGCAACCAATCCTGCAAGGACATCACCTGTACCACCTTTTGTCATACCAGCATTACCACCTGAAATTCGATAACATCGAATTTCATCGAAGGGTCCACAAATAGTATCATGCTCGCCTTTTAATAAAACAACACAATTAAATTCTTTCGAAAATAACTCCACTTGCTTTTCTAATCCCTCATTCTCCATTTCCTTCTTTAATCGTAAATCCTTAATCTTTAATCTTACTCTTCCAAACTCCACTGGATGAGGTGTAATAATCACATTACCATTCAGTTGCAGTAGCCACTCAGGTTCCATCATCTGAAGAGCTCCCGCATCAATCACCCATTTTTTCTTGGGATACTTTTCAAGCAAATATTTCGTCAAATAATAACTCTGTAGCCCTTCATCTTCCAACTTATCTATTTCCTTCAAACTGTTCCCTATTCCCTGTTCCCTATTCCCTAACTCAGTCCTTACCATTCCCGGACCAATCAATATTGCATCAGCTTCTTCAATATAATTTTCAATTTCAGTCCGCGCTACGATAATGCCGTTACGAAATTCTTTTTTTAGATCGTGGACAATCTGATTATTTTCAACAACAGACGAATAAAACACCATATCCACAACCTTACTCGCAATAGTCAGTGCCCACAGAGATGCAGCATGAAATAACTGCGAGCCTCCAATAACCATCAATTTGCCGTTTTGCCCTTTATGAGAACCGGAAGGTGGGATATAAAGTTT
>CAZJVI010000035.1:0-13631 GCA_964549385.1 uncultured Gammaproteobacteria bacterium | reverse complement strand
CAGGAAAATAAATCTGAAAACCCTACTCCTTGCTCCACTCCCCCTTTATTCTGTATGCTAGAACTAGTATGAGAATTAAAAGATTAATGATTAATGATTTAAGATTAAAGAAAAAAAGTATTTTCCTTTTGTTTGTTATCTTTAATCTTTATTCTTTAATCTTTATTCTGCCAGCAAACCTAGTAAACGCCGATGAATCCGTTTCAGCCACTGTTCCTCCACGACCAACGGACTTCCAATTTAGTTTTAGTTCTTCTAGTCTGCAACCAATTACCCAAGGGCAAGATGTTTCGTATCAAATCACCTACGGATCACTACCATCTGCAAATATGCCTACTACGATCACTCTCATGGTAAGCTGGAACGGTATTACAGCACCTGACAATTCACAACTCTTTGACTATGCAGTAGGTTCTGCAAGCAATGGCTATGGAGGGACAGTTCCGGTTGTCGATCCGATACATAAAACGATTACCTGGACGATTCCCGACATACCTGCAGGCACAACTGATCAAACAGTTAATTTTCAACTAAAAACGATCACCAGTTACAATAAATCAAATGCTTTCCCCTTTACTATTGGCGCAACAATGAGCAATCAATATCTCACATTGCCTACACAAACACTTATGCAGACCTATCAATATAAAACACCAACAGCAAACTCCGTACAACCTACTACAACCCCGACACAAACCATAACGCCGACACCGACACCAACTGTGACACCTTCTGTTCCTATTTTTCAACTCAACACCGTCACTATCACTAGTCTTTCAGATTCAGAAGCAACGATTCAAACAACAACCAATGAACCCACCAAACTTGAAATACGATACGGGACAACTCCTACCGCACTGACACAGACTGTTGGAACAAATAGCTATACACTTACCCATTCTCTGAATTTGGGCGGACTTAATGCTAACAAAACTTATTATTTCCAGACAGTTGTAACAAATACAGATGGAGAAACCATATCTTCTGATGTTTTTACTCTTCATACGGCAAACCCATCAGCCCTGCCAAATCTTGAGAATAATATTATTGTTCTTTCATCAAATGGCAATATTTTTTCTTCCAATTCACAACAAGAGAGCGATCTCAAAAACCCTTCGATTATTTTGACTGACAATACGGATGATACCATCGCATACACACTCACAAATCCAATAGCAGTAAAAACAATTGATGTCATAGTCACGAATAACGTCCTCGGAGCAAACACATTTACTCCATCACATGCATCAAATGAATATATTTTCCCCATGCAGAAAAGAACACCAACACTCTATGTTGCAAATCTTACAACAATTCCACAAGGATCATACCAAGTTGCTGTACGGATAACTGATGACAATGGAAATATTATTCAGAAACCAATCAGCAGTCTAAAAATCATGCCTAGCTTAATTGTCTACGGACAAGACACAGGCAGACCATTATCTGATGCAAGGATCTACCTTTCATACTACGACGAGCAAACAAAAAGTTATCAACCGGTTACTTCAGCTCTTTTTGGAAGCATAAAAAATCCAACGTATACAGATACTTTTGGCAAATCTACTATCACCCTTCCTACTGGTACCTACCGCATCGAAGAAAGTTCTCTTTTCTATGATCCCCAAACTCGTGACTTTACCATTGGTCCAGGAAGCAATCAGAACTTTCCCATACTCTATCTTAAAAGAGACCCATTAAATCTCATCTCACTATTTACGTATATGAAAGACTACTTCCAGGATTCGTGGACAAAAATACTCACGATAACTTTTGAATTTTCTTCTTCCGTGAGAATTTTCCATCTTGTTGCTCTTGAAATACTGGTAACCTTTGTCTGTTTAACGTTCTTCCTGTTTCTTTTCCGTTCTCATCTTCGATTAAAACATCTGCCGATTTTCATCCGCTTTCATCTCAATTCATTATTAAAAAAGTCCCAACAGCAATATATTTTTGGATACATTACCGATGAACAAAATAATCCACTCACGAGAGTCCTGATAGAAATTGAAGATGCAGAAACAAAAAATATCCTAACGGAGGGAAGCAGTCATAAGTCAGGAAAATTCTATTTTACAAATTCTTTTGGAAAGCCAATTAATCTTCTGTGTATTAAAGAGGGCTTCGAGCCGACAAGCATCGCCATCGATACGCAAACCGATATTTCTGAAGCAGGACTTCATATCATAATGAATAAAGGGACCTCGCATCATGCAAGCATTATATCGGCTTTCATATCAGGACTTGAAGAAGGTTTCGGCATGCTTTTTGAAGCATTTCTTATAGGTTCATTTATTTTGGAGATATTATTTTCCTTTTTCTTAAGTACACAAATAACATTACCGGTCTTCTTTACTCTCTCAATTCTCAATATTATCCTCTGGATCTTCTATCTCAAAGAGAAACGGAATTAAGAATACAGATTAAAGAATAAAGATTAATGAATATAAGGTATGAAAAATGGGAAAATAGATTCGTTTACAGATTTAGTTGCTTGGCGAGAAGGGCATAAGTTGGTAATTTTGGTTTACAAGATCACAAAAACATTTCCAAGAGAAGAGACTTACTCTTTGGTTGATCAGATGAGACGAGCAGCCACTTCAATTACTAGTAATATTGCCGAAGGATTTGGTAGACAGTCATATAGAGAAAAAGCACAATTTTTCTATTTAGCTAAAGGCTCTTTAAATGAACTTACCAATCAAATATTTATCGGAAGAGATGTAGGATATCTCACCCCTGAATTGGTAGAAAGTTTACTTAATCAATCAAAAATAGCCGATCAATTATTACAAGGATTAATTAAAAAATCAAAAACTTTCATCAATCATTAATCTCTTTATTCTTTACTTTTTAATCATTAATCTAAATAAAAACACAAAGGTTACCAAGTAAACGGTTGGAGAACTCCACTTTCAACACCCACAGTGCCAAAGAATTGTCCATGTCGTAATATCTGACTTAGCAAAGGCGCATAGATGTCTGTCTCGACATTGCCAAGGGTTGCAAAGGTTCCTGGTGCACTTTGATTGTTGTATTCTGTCTTAATCCAGCCGGGAGTAAGCCCTGTTTGTGAATACTCAAGCTCATCCAAAAATCCGTCTATGCCGGTTGTCTGAGCGGGATCCCATCCTATATATTCAGTATTTGACTCTGTGGGTAATGTTGCTTGGGCAGTAGTAATTGTCCCGACAGAAGCTCCATTCACATAAAATGTTACGTTTGTTCCGGATTTTGTCATTCCCACCTGCTCCCAGGTATTATTCGTCAAACTTCCTGTTTCTCCAAGGTCATTAGTACCATCGTAAAAACATATATTACCCCCAACACCTCCGCAGTCTTGTGTTGTGGAAGAAGCAAAAATCCATCCTGCTGAACCATTGGAAGTCTCGTGAGAAAAATAAGCTGTCTGAGCAGTAACATCTTTATTAAATATCCATGCTGTTATACTGATAGAACCACTGCCGGGATTAAAAATAGCATTATTAGCAACAGTAAGATGAGCGGGAAAACCACCACCGAAATCCGCGGCTCCATCTATCTGTCCACTGGTCTCTGCCACCCCACTCACATTGGTAGCGGTATTCCCATTGCTTGTCGAATCACTGAGAGAGAGCGCACAACTGGAAGTGCAGGTTGTCACTGTCGGACCAAAATGCCATACTCCCCCATAATTGCTGTTCCATGTACCATGCGCATTTGATTGACTTGATGCTGATGGATTACCAAAATACATATAAATAATCGTGTCATTAGCGCTGGACAGTGAGGATATATTCACCCATGCCTGCAAAGAACCAGTGCTACTATTGTAGTTTTCTATCTCAAATGGCAATAACGTCTCTCCTGTCGAATCAGTAAAAAGAATATCATTGCCACTGCTTTGCGCATGATTGTGAAGATCAGTATCACTTGAAAGATTCACTAAAACAGAAAAATTGGTAAGATCCGGAATATAGGCAACCTGGATCCCTGCTTCAAACAGTTGGACTGTAGGAGCTCCAGTGGTACAAGTTGTGATTCCAACTGCTGTATTGCCGGAAGGAAACGTAGTTATACTGGCATAATTGGTAAGCATTGCATTTGATGTGGGCAGTGTGATATTGGTACTGACACCGTTATTGACAATTTTTGCATTGCCTGTTGTACAAACAGCAGTGGAATGAAGATAAATCCAGGATTGATCTGAAATAAGACCTGCATTACTGGGTATATTGACATCTCCCACTCCAGCTCCTTCAACTGTATATTCTTCTGTAGTAGCATTTAGAGCTGTCTGCCAACCATTAGTAGTACTTAATGGTCTTTCATTTACTTGTGGTGCATGGCCACTTCCATAACCAGAGCCACCGCTTCCTATCTGTGTTAGAAAACCATTTGCCGCTCCATTTGCATTGGGACGCTTTGCTGTCACATGAACATCTCCCGGATCTGAAAGATCTGTGCCACTATCTACATAGATATCATCCATATGCTCAACAGCAGTATTATCACCTGTACCAAACGGCGTACTCAAACCGACATAGAAATCGGCCACTGCTGTTCCGTTTACGAGATTGTTTGGTCCCGTTGTTGTTTGAGAATAAGTAATTGTCGGAGTACCATTAAGATATACTGTGGCACTATAATTGGTGGTGCTGGTAATTTTATAAGAAATACCAATCCGGTACCATGTCCCGGTTGAAAGGGTTGCCCCTGAGGAAATTGTTGTTCCGTTCTGGTCCAGTTGCAGTTGGCCTGTTGAGGTAATAACTACTTCAAGTATTCCTCCCGTGTTCCCACTCCCTGTTAAATAAAAGAAATCATGAGTCGATACCGGGAAACTATCAAATTTAACATAGGCAGAAATACGTCTACCGGCAGGAGCAAGTACTCCTGATGCTTCGATATAGTCGCCGTTCACGGTAGAATCAGTAAATTTAAGAGAACACGGTCCAGTCTCTGAAACAGTACAGTCAACAGCAAGACCTGTACCTCCTATACCATTACCCCAAAAGCCTTTTTCGCTGTTTGTATCTTCAGTCGCGTCTCCTCCACTGTCCATAAAGTCAACTGTTTGTGCTGAAGGAGTTGCATATACATTATTCAAACTGATGTCAAGTTTCTTCCGATATTGCCAGCTGTAGCCGTTCCAGTTGCTGCCTGTTGTATTACTGTACCACTCTACTCCGACATCGTCAGAGGCTATCTGCCAAGCTCGCTGTTCCTGAAAAACGACTTTGTTTGATCCGGATTGATAGAACTGCAACGGTCCAAGTAAATAAAACTGCGGACTTTGCGGTGGTGCTTTGAAGTCATAGCCCAAAGATGTTGTCTGGCCTTTTTTCAAAGAAACTTGCCAGGAAATGACTTTTACTTTTTCTGTCTGAGTACTGTTAGCTAATTGCTCATTCAAAAGTATTTGCTTATCTAATACAGAAATTGCAGTATTTGCAGGAGGCGTTGTAGATTCGGTAATTGTAGTCGTTGATTGAGATTGAGGAACAGCCGAAGGCGTTGCTGTTGGACTTAGTAGAACTGCGGGCGTTGCTGATACTGAAGCAAGAGGTGTTGGTTGGGTAGTTGGTATTATTGTTGGTATTGGCGACTGCGACGGTGTAGAACTTGGTACGGAATCAGCCGAAGTAGATGCCCCAAGAACCGGTGAAGGATTTGCAAGAGGAATAGTTGGGCCCAGTGATGTTATTGATTGTGGTGTCTGATTATATGGCAGATATGGGAATGGATCCACTTTACCGTAATATCCATTTTGCATATCAGGATTGTTTGGCTTCATTCCAAAATGCAAATGCGGTCCTGTTGCTTCACCTGATTCTCCGGAATAACCAATAAGTTGCCCTTTTGTTACATTCTCTCCTACAGTTACAGCAGTATTTGATAAATGACCATAATAACTTTCTCCCCAGGCATTTCTAATAATAATGGTAATTCCATAATCCCCCGGTCCTGACCAGATAACATTCCCGTCATCAACTGCATATAACGGCGTATTCATCGGCACACCAAAATCCACCCCGTCATGTCCTGATAGTCCATATCGCGTATAAAATGCCTGCAGCAGCGGATCTGTCATCTGTGCACCGAAGCCTTGCGTTATCGGATAGTCTCCATGAAACGGCATAACCAGTCCGGCAGATTGAGTGGCAATCTCCTGTTGCAGTTGTATCGCAGGATCTTGCGAGTTGAGATACAGAGTCTGCATATTAGTGTATGATGTTGGTACCGTTCCTGAAGTAAATTGCGCTGATTGAGTTGCGGGTGTGATGGTAAAAGCCTGCGGAACAGTTTCGGTCACTGTTCCTGAAAAATCTCTATTGGCTTTGATATTGAGGGTCATCGGATAGGTATTTGGTGGATAAATACGTGTCGCACTGATTCTTTGTATCTCAAATGGTGTATTGTTGCTGACGGGAACGGTTTGCGTAATGGTATGAGTGCCGTTTTGCGTCACTGCAGTCAACTGCATTGTATAGCTTCCTGCTTTGGTAAAGGTATACGATGCTTGATAATCGGGCTGAAGCGAAAAGTCATGCTTCTGACATTGTGGATTAACAGTGATTTGCGCTGAAGATGACGCAGCTTCTGTTGATAAAGTATCATCAATTTTCAATTCTTCACTCTCAATTCTCAACTTCAACTGTGCATCACAAACCATATTCCCTTGATCATCCAATACGCCAAAAGAAATATTGCCTGTCTCGCCTGGATTATAGATGTCTTTATCAAAATTCATCGCCAATACTCCCCAACTGAAATCTTGCGTCAATACCTTTCCCTGGTCATCCGTAATTTCAATGGTGTACTTTCCTGGAGTAATTTCGTTTGATCCGGTAAGTTGCACATCCGTTGTTGTTCCGTCATTACTCTCACTAACTGGAACTTCGATTGCTTGTCCTTTTGTATTGCGTACCGAGGTGTTGAAAGGATCATTATCAGGATTGGTCACAGCAAGGGTAACATCTTCATTTGTCTGATAAACTTTCTTGGAAAGTTGCTGCATGCGGATCGGGACTCTTTTGGACGCCGAATTTTGTGTATCTGTTCCAGATCCGACAACCAACAACGACGTTGAATCCCCAAGTACACTACCTTTGTCAGGTTGATGAAATTTCGGCTGAGCAGCAGGAGTATTTTGATTTGCACTTTTTGCTGGGGTCTTTGGAAATGACGAAATCTCCAATTGTGCAGCATAACTGACCGGCGTTGCCATATTAGATAAACTAATAGCTAAAAGCATTATAATAGTAATAATTCTTTCGTAACTTTTCATATCTTTTATTACCTAGTACCTATCACCTAATCCCTAGTCCCTTTTCTAGAATCCTGAAAGATAGTTAATATTAATGTCTCCCACTTGGACATAATTGGCAGCATTGTTCATTGATTTAAGCGTCAGATAAAGCGTTACTTGTCGATTGTTTGAATCCCAGGTCTTTGCACCGCTAAATTGTGCTCCAGTAATTTGGACTTGGGTCCAGTTCTTTGCGGTTGCTGATTTATTATTGGTACTAAAGTAAACAGGCACTCCTGATGTATCGCCTTTCTGATACATGAATACATCGAGCGCATTATCAGCACTTGTAGTGAGACCCGTATTGTAATCAATTGTCATGGCATTGCCACTCGATGGCCACGCACTCCAGTCTTTCGGCAAAGTAATCGTCAATGCAATAGTGTATTGATTCAATGTGCCTGCCTGCAGGGATGTCCATTGATAGTATGTTTCATGATTATTAGCGGTTGGTGTCGCAGACATGGATGCACTTGCCGTCATAAAGCCATTGATGTTGGCACCGGCAGAAGCTGATGCTACTATTACTGCTCCTGGATATTCTGCACTAAGAGTAATTTGCTTGGTCGGACGTGCAGTGCCGCAATAAACTCCAAAAATACCAGTTGAACATGTCGCTGTACCTGTCGGATCAAATTGGATACCATTAGTATTATTCCCGATCACCACTACCCCACTATTCTTCACAGTAAATCGTGTTGCACCTGACGCAGAAGCTGTTAAGATATCACCGGAATCAGAATTATCCACTACTAATGCCGCAAAGGATGTCTTCCCTGCTACTGAGGCTACGGGTGTTGTTCCTGAAATTGCTCGTACATCAAGTGCCGCAAGTGGTGCGGTATTGTTCCCGCCTATTGCCACTCCTCCTGTAGAAGTATTCACATCAAAGATTGAAGTGCCTGCATGGTTTTTAACTTGTAATATTGATGCACCGTCTCCGATACCGGCATTATAGAGTCCATTCCCACTTTCTATAAAGTTTCCATTTTGATCAAATCCAAAGCCAAATCCATTATTGCCATAAATATCAAATATATCGGCTGTTTGTGAAGCTGCACCTTGAAGGACAAAGGTTTTTTGGGAAGCATTTGTCCCCAATACTCCAAATTGAGGCACAACACCTGCGGAAAATGCTGAAGCCAACGTACTTGTACCAACGATTACACTCCCACCTTGTGTAATGGTAAATCTTGGCAACCCTGAAGATGACGCCGTGAAGATATCGCCGGAACCTGATTGATCAACGACAAAATTGGCAAAGGTCGTTGCCCCTGAAACTGATGCAGTAGATTGTGTGGCAACTCTATTCCTTACATCAAGAGTACTTTGTAATGTGTTAACTTGTACTGAATTCGGATTGATATTCCCTATACCCACATCACCGTTGTTTTGAATAATCATATAAACTCCTGGCCCATTACTGGTATTTACAACATTCTGATCCATGAATGCCAATGATCCGCCTCCACCTAATCCATTAGTTCCAACTGATGTTACCGTCCAATTAATTCCAGCGCCACTGCTACCACCTGAACTTGTATTACCCAAAGTTAATGATGTACCCTGGAGATCAGCCGAGGTAATATTAAATAAATGGCTGCCAGTAGTATTGTCATACACGCTAGTTCCCCCCAAGATCTGAAGTTTTGTTGATGGTGTTGTCGTCCCGATACCAAGATTGCCACCAAAGCCATTATTTGGCATAACGATTAAGTTGCCACTTATGGATGCCTGACTCTGATGTATCAATGAGTCAAGTCCTGTAAACGCAAAGACAGCAGAGGATGTCGCTGTTGATCCGAGTAAGAGATCTTGTGTCTCAGCGAGCGGTGATAGTGCACCACTAACTGACTGCCAGAAGTTCGACGATGGTAATGTCCCTGGTGCAACCCAACTCAGAACTCCTGTATTTGTTGTCTCAAGAATGTTGCCATTTCCTGGTGTACCTGTTGGCCACGTGTATGCATTTCCGCCAAAGGTTGTTGTTGCCGTATTGCTGTTCAAGACGAGATTGCCACCAATTGTGAAATTACCTGTGCCGTTGAATGTTGTCGTAATTGCCCCATGACCAAAACTCAATGATGTAGCATTCGTTGCTCCGATTGTTAAAGATGTCCCTGTCAAAGTATCAATATCTGAAGTTTGACCACCTCGTACATTAAGTGATCCGTTGTTGGCAAGAACAAATCTCGTCGCTCCTGCTGATGATGCAGTGAACAGATCGCCTGATCCCGACTGGTCAACGACAAATCCTGCAAATGACGTCTTCCCAGAGAACGATGCAATTGGGGTTGTGCCTCTATTGCCTCTCACATCGAGGGTTGCTAATGGACTTGTAGTCCCAATACCGAAATTACCTAATGTATCAAGATATGCAGCGTTATTTCTAAAATTAATTGCCCCTGGGGTTCCAAGGCTATTGTAATCCAGATACAGTATCCCGGAATTGCCAGGACTAAGATAAAAATTATTCCCGCTATCCGCACTGATATTTGCGATGGCCGAACCGTTAATCTGCAACTGCATTCCTGTTTGCGTACCACCGCTTGGATTATCTAATACTAATTCCGGAGTCGTAGCGACAGTATTTGCCGATGCATATCGTATATCTAAATTGGCACTCGGCGCTGTTGTCCCAATTCCTACATTTCCACTCGATGCAAGATAGAGACTATTCCCAACTGCTTGGCCGCCCGGCTGGAAAGCAATATCTCCGGTTGATGTCCCTCCAAGAGTTAATGTCTGCCGTTTCACAGATTGAATACTTCCATCAGCTCCCAAAACAAGTGCAGAATTAGTTCCGCTTTGTGCTGAAATACTCGCTGTTGGTGTCCCTGTTGCATTGTTGATAAATGCAAACTTAGCACTGGCTGTCGCTGTCCCTCCCAGCAGCAAATCTGCTGTTGTACTGAACGGTGCAATTGCTCCGCTGTTTGGCATTTGCCAATAGTTTGTCCCTAATGCAAATCCACAATTGTTCGTTGATACACAAACTGTTGATCCTGTTGCATTCGGAAACGTAAACGTATTCCCATCTGTCCCATTAAATGTCAGACTGTTATTTATTGTAAGTGTCTTTGACACTGTGCCTCCTGCTACACTAAATCCTGTAGCATTTGCAGTTAGACTCAATCCATTATATGTTGTTGCTGTGACCCCCCCTGCCAACGTCAATGCCCCTGTGTTACTTAATGTATTGCTTGAAGAGAAAAACTGGATATTCCCTGTTGATCCTGAATTGATTGTTAACGTATTACTCCCCGTATTTGTTATTGATGGACTTGTCCCTGTAAACCCGAGATTTCCACTGATATTCGTCCCTGTTACATTGATCCCTCCACTCCCTGCGGATATGTTCACTGTTGATGCCCCTGTCGTATTCCCCAAACTCAATACTCTCGCTGTTGCGTCTGTCCCAATAGCAATATTTCCTGTGCTTGCCGCTCCTAGGGTCAAACTCTGTTTCCCTAGGGTGAAGATGTTTCCATTTGCATCCAAGGATAATCCATTTGGTGTGCTCACTGCTGAAATACTTGCTGTTGGTGTGCCAGAGTTGACACCAGTAAACGCAAACTTCGCCGATGCCGTCGCTGTCCCGCCAAGCAACAGATCCTCGGTAGTATTTCTTTCAATGATACTTCCAGATCCTTCGCTAAAAGGAGACCCCCCATTAGCTGTGGAAAGAACCCCTACAACATGTGAAATATTAATATTGCCGGATCCATCAATAACCGCAGATCCATTTACTTGCAAGACATTGTCCCAGCCTGAACCGACATTGATAGCCGTTTCACTTCCGGCACCACCAGTGATTGCTGAAATATTAAGACCATAAAGTGAACCTGCACCGACACCGCTTGCGTTCACATTAACAGCAGCAGCAGTACCACCTGTTGTTATAGAAGAAGGAGTCGTAACATTCAGGCCATACCCGTTGAGCGTCCCTGCACTTTGCGTGAGAGGTGGAATGGTAGCATTAAGAGCTGCATAGGTAGTCGTGCCGCCGGCACCGTTTTGATTTAACGCACCCCCTGCAATAGAAAGACCTGTTATTAATTTTGTACCGGAAGTAATCGTGTTTGATTCCGCCGGCAAAGTAAGACTTTCACCAGTGACAGTGGCATTGGTAGCAGTAACATTGGTAGAAAGATCCACAGCAACTCCGGTTGTTGAAAGGCTCGTCGAGAGTGTCTGAGCAGCACCATAATTAAGATTAAAAATAGAGCCAGATTGATTTTTTGCATTAATATACTCAAGACTTGCAGTCGGGACATTGGTACCAACAAGCGTTAATGCAGTCGTATCAGTAGTAGGTGTTAGGGTTAAGGTATTACCAATCGAGGTTGAAGGGATGACATTTCCATCTTTATCAACTCTAAAGTACTTTATGGTGCCAGTGCTGTCAGTAATATCAAAAATATCCTGTGTCGGAGATGCTGTTGATGTCTGCTTCACGATAAGACCTGTCGTTCCAACACCTGTTGGCCCAATCGTATTGGTCGCTGAAGAAGAAGGATCATTCACAACACAATCCGTACAGCTACTTCCAGAAATCGTACCCCACATAGGACTACCAGCGGAAATAACAAGCACCTTACCGTTATTTCCAACACCACCGGCAAGAGCAGCAAGTGAATTTGTGCCATTTGCATAGATAAGATCCCCTGTTGTATACGAAGAAAGGCCCGTACCACCACCCGTTGGAAGGGCAACACCTGAACCATTAATGACAGCATTGCCATTGACACTAAGCACATTATCCCAGCCAGAACCAATATTGAGTGCTGTTTCAGTTCCTGCACCACCGGTAATTGCGCCGATCTTAACACCATTTAAGCTACCTGCACCAACACCTGTTGGAGAGATCAATACGCCATTGGCAGTACCGCCCGTCGTAATACTTGATGGCGTCGTTACCGCCAGACCATTTGCTGTGAGTGTCCCACTTGTTTGTGTCAATGCAGGAAGTTGGACATCGAAATCAGAAAAAATGGTATTCCCAGCGCCATTTTGATTAATCCCTGCACCAGATCCAAACCCCACTTGCAGCCCAAGTAAATTTTCAGTACCTGAAGAATTGGTATTGGTAGTCGTAGGTAGTGTTATTTTTTGACCGGTTACATTTTGGTTGGTCGCCGTCAGTTGCCCGCTATCCAAATCTATACTTTGACCAATCAATGAGCCGGTTAATGTTTGCGCACTACCATAAGCAATATTAAAGATGGTCCCTGAGGAATTGTTGGCATTAAAGTATGCAAGGTTATTGGAAGTAACATTGGTGCCTGTAAGAACCAAACTGGAGACATTGGAAGAAGGATTAGCGGTAAGGGAATTGACACCGGTTATGTTGTTACTATCATCGATAATAATACCTGAATTTTGAATTTGTAGACCTGTAGTGCCATCAAAACGAACAAGGGCATTATCCGTTGAAGACCCAGGACCATTCACGTCCCCATTTCCCCCAACACCAGCACAGTTACCAGTTGCGAGACAGACAACACCCGTTGCATCAGGGAACGTATATGTATGGGCAGAAGAAGTTGCGACACTGGTAATCGTATTCAAAAACCCTGAATTGCCGGTAAATTGCAGATTACCTGTAGGATTGATAACAAAACGAGTGGCGCCTCCTTGTGAAGCGGTAAAGATATCACCGAGTGAATTATCAACTACCAAACCAGCAAATGATGTTTTCCCTGAAAATGATGCGACAGGTATTGTTCCTGAATCTCCCCGTACATCAAGTTGCGCTAACGGGCTTGTGTTATTTAATCCAAGACCTAATTTACCCGATGGAGTCATTTCTCCATGGATTCCACCGTTGTTGCTATAGAATGTCAGATCACCGGTACCACTGTACAATTGAAAAAAATTACCGCTGTTATCTCGAGCATCCAACTTAATTCCAGCAATAGAGCTCATTGTTTCAATTTGTCCATTTACACTAAGCAAACTAGCGGGATTTGCTGTTCCAATTCCGACATTCCCCAATCCATTTGGATTAAGAAGGAGTGATTGAGCATTGGTTGTTTGAATTGTTCCTGTTGCATTAATAGATAATGCATTATTACTTGCCCCTGAGATACTTGCCGTTGGTGTCCCGCCTGCTACTCCAGTAAACGCAAATTTTGCACTTGTTGTAGCTGTTCCTCCCAAAAGCAAATCATTGGTGATATTCAAAGGAGACAAAGCCCCGTTGGCCAATTGCCAGAAGTTGACTGATGAAGTTGAAATCCAACTCGGTGCACTGGTTCCGTTTGACTGCAATATTTGCCCCGCGCTTCCCGGCGCAAAAGTATTCATCACACCATTCCCTGAAAAGTAAATCATTGAT
>CAZJVI010000034.1:0-13918 GCA_964549385.1 uncultured Gammaproteobacteria bacterium | reverse complement strand
CGTAAAATAGTAAAACCTCATCCATATACCTGGGCTATATGGACAATTCTGACTATTATTGCGGCCTTCAATCAAGTCAAAAACGGTGGTGGATACTCTTCTCTTTTCTTTATTAGTACTGCTGTTCTTGTCGGGATAGTTTTTATACTCTCTTTTCGTTTTGGAATGGGAGGAGCATCCAAAATTGATCGCCTCTGTCTTGTACTTGCAGCTATTCTTTTAATCTATTGGCTTACTTCTAAAGATACGCATCTATCAACCGTTATTGCAGTAATTATTGATGGCATTGGAGCTGTCCCAACTCTTATCAAAGTATATCATCATCCCAAAAGTGAAACGTATATTCAATGGATACTTGCAGGAATTGGAGGATTATTAACTGTTTTTGCAGTTCCTCGGTTGGAGTGGATATTGTTAATCTATCCTTTATATGTCTTTATCATGAATGCTGCTATTGTAACTGTCAAATATCTTCAAGAACGCAAGCGCTGATTAGTGTCTTAGTAACACTTTTCATTGAGTAAATATCTCAGCGGGGAAATTTTTGGATACCTCTAATATGTTATTCTCATCCACAAGCGCGTAGGAAAAAGCATACTTTTGTAATTTCTTTGCATCAACGAAAAAGAGACACGTTGCAATCGCATCAGCAAGAAGCGCTGTCTCTGCAATAACCCACGTTGCTTTTACTGTATGTGTTGACGCAAGTGTATGTGGATCCATAATGTGATGAAATTCTCCCCAGCGTCGTCTATTTCCTGCTGAAGCACAGATGCTTTGATTATGAATCGCTGCGACTCCAATAACTTGTGATGGATTATCCGGACTTTCCAAGCCAACCCGAAGCTTTTCATTTTTCTTGTTATAGTAAAACATATCTCCTCCGGCATCTATACAAAAATAGTCTAATTTTTCTTTCTGCAAAAGGTCCAAAACAAGATCAATAAGATACCCTTTGCCTGCCGCACCAAAATCAAGAAGTGCAGGTTTTTTTATAAAAATATTGGGATATTTATAGTCTATAGTATCCTCCCATGTTGGCGGTTTATACAATTTTTTTGGTTTGAGAGAATAAATAGCATCGTAACCGGCATCAACAAGGACTTGTCCTATGAGCGGCGTAAAAGAATGACCAGTAAGGTCATAAAGCTCTTTATATAATGCAATAAGAGCTTTTGCATTATCAGGCAATTCATACTTTCCTTTTTTATGTGCCATTTGGGTAACGAGTGAGTCAGAACGGAAGCGCGAATATGTTTTATCAAAATCTTCAATCAGATTAATTATTGTTTCTAGAATAAGACTTCGCTTCTTCTCAGAAATATCGTATGGAATATCAATTCGCCAATGAGTGCCAATGGCTTCAAATTTGAATGAGGTCGTCTGCATTAGGACTTTGCTTGTTGTTCTATTGTCTGGAGAGCTGCATTAAAGCCGTTTGGTGTTAGCGATGACATTGCAACTTTTCCTAAATGAATTTTTGTAATATCTTTTCCGATAACCATAGGCTTGTATCCACTGATAAATGAATCTTGAAAATGTTGAGACATTGAATCATCTGCTTCACTTATGACATCTGCATTGGTAACAATATCATTTTTTAAGGTAATCGTGACCTTAACATGTTTCTGTCCGACGTGAGTAATATAATCTCCTTCTGCGGAATATGTCCCGTCTTTAAACAGAATTTTTGGCATCGCAGACGCAGAACTCGTAGGTTGAGGTTGTACACTTACTTTCTTTTGAGGAGTCATCGCTATGGTCTCGGTCTTTTGCTTAGCATTTCGCTCATAAACAACTCCTGCTAACGCAAGAATAACAACAACGGCAATAATACCGATAATTGTCCCGCTTCCACCACCGCTTTTTTCTTGTGTAGTTTCTTCTCTTTTTTCTTCGCCTTCCATAAAAAACTACTATATAAGTATATATATTTTTTTGCAAGGGTTATTATTACTATAATACGTAAAGCAAACAAAAGAGCTGTTATTTCATTCGAATTTTTATATAATAAGCAGGTGCCGGATATTCCCTTTCAGACACAGATAAAAAATAACAATATCGAGCTTATTCCCAATAAGATCCATGTCTCGAACAAAAACTATCATCGTATCTATGTCTATCTCAGAGCAGGATGGCACATCAGCAAGGCAAAATTTGTCCAGGAAAAGCCGCTTCAAGGATCTGAAGAAAAAATAATACAACAAATTCATACCATTAGGTTTAATAAAACAAACCCGTATGTCATCACCGGTGGACATTTTTACCAACTCTTTGTTCGTAACCTTGGGATTTTTTTTAACGCACTTCTTGATAGAAGAATTTCCTGCACTGATGAGGACTGGCTGAATCGTCAAACGATTGCGCTTCGAACTGTTGCACTAGATCTGGAGGTTTTTCGCCAAACACAGAAAGATTACACAACGATTATCCCAATTCGAGAAAATCTTTTTTCCTGTTTTAATTTTTATGCCCGTCCCTCGGATTCGCTTTTTGCAATACTTTATACTCTTCTTGCGCTAACGGATGAAAAATTTATTGAAACTATTTTCCCGATGAGTCAAACAAAAAAACGTTCACTGCAAACCAAAAACGCGGGGCACCTATTATATAAAAATTATAAGACATCACTGAAAAAACTTATTCAAATATATTATGAAGATGTTATTGATGGACAAACTGGTTTAGTAAAGAAAAATTTACTTCTCGCAAGCGCCCGTGACGGTATTAAGCGTGAATCATCTTTTTATGACAATGTTATTGCTTGGGCTACAATTCGTCTGGCGAATAAATTAGATCTTTATCAAATCTCTGACAGCAAACTTGAATCATGGAAAAAACACATTATCCAAACCTTTTGGGATGAAAAAGAAGGCTCCTTTATTGATGATCTTTCTGAAGATTCGCAGAAAACAAAACTTTTTTGTGCCGATAGTTTTATCGTTCTTTCGACAGAATTTCTTAAACCAAATAACGCGATCGATAAAAAATATTTACTGCAAATGGCGCAATACGTCAAAAAAAATAAATTTGATGTTCCTCTCCCCTTGCATTACAGCAAATTTGATATTCCTGAAAAGTTATATCGTCCTGTTAGACATCTTGCACCATCCTATATGGGAACAAGTATTTGGAGTCATTGGGGTATGGAATATATCAAAACACTTATTTATTTAGGACAATTTACAGATGCCAAAAAGCATCTGGATTCATACAAAAAGAACATCGAAACATACGGTGGTTATCCTGAACTATACGATAAGAAAGGCCATCTTTTACATACACGATTGTATCGCGGCGTTCTACACAACGGTTGGGTGATCAATTACGAACAAACCAAAATGCTCTATGATAATGCTAAAAAATAAGCTGAGATAACATTTTAAAACAAGAGATTCTCTCCCCTGTTGTGTCCTTCAATTAATTGAGAAATCGACTGTAGATCATTAACTACACGAATTGCCCCCGCTTCCGTTAATTCAGCAGGAGTCCCATCCGAATCTGAAATAAGTGCTTTGATCATTTGATCTGTATTGTAACAAAACCTTTGCTATAATACGAGGTATGAATGAGGAAATTGCAAAAAAGCTTGAAACATTTTTTATACAATTCAAGCATCTGAAATACAAAAAGGGTGAAATATTGATACGAGCAGATGATAATCCAAGTGGTATTTTTTATCTAGTTTCTGGCACTGTCCGCAAATATGCTATTTCAAAAAAGGGCGATGAACTTGTCGTGAATGTCTTCAAACCCATATCTTTCTTTCCTATGTCGTGGGCAATGAACAATGAATACAACGAATATTTCTACGATGCGCTTACTCCAGTTGAGATATACCGTGCACCAAAAGAACCTGTCCTTGAGTTTATTAAAGCTAATCCTGATATTCTTTATGATCTGATGAGTAGAGTCTATAGAGGAACTGATGGTTTGCTTCGCAAAATGACCTATCTTATGGCAGGCAATGCCTATACCAAACTTATAACCGAACTTATTATCCATGCAAAACGGTTTGGTAAAAAAATTGAAAAATCAGAAAAGATTGAAGTCACTATTTCAGAAAAAGAATTGGCTACACAGAGCGGTATAACGCGAGAAACAGTTAGTCGTGAAATGAAAGAATTAAAGGACAAAGGACTCGTTACCTTTAATAAAAATGTACTCACAATAAACAATATCGAAGATCTTGAGAGCGAGCTTGTTGAAGGTGTTTAGTGGATCGATTTCGTAATAATTTCCTTTGTAGGAATGATCCTTCGTTTTTTTGCTCCATTTGGCATACCCATCGGCAATAAATATCCTTGCCAAATACCATTCCCCACGAGAAGTTCCAAATGAGTCAAGTCAGTAAGTCTTGATTCGTCTGCTACCTTATATAATCGGTATTTACCAACAGCAAGCAGATGATCAACTCTATGAAATTTATTTGTTGTTACAAGAATTTCTCCAATATTTCCAGCATTGAGCCATGCAAAAGCATGACGCTCCCCGTTTTCATCAACGGATAGAATTTTGGTATTCCTTCTTGTTTCAATTAATTTATATGTTCCATTTGTAATCAGTTTAATCATAGTTTTTATTAACAATAACTGAAAGAGTAAATACTGTCACAATAACAACGTCACAAATAATACAAACAGGGCAAATGACATGAAGCTGAAATAATTCTCTATAAGCTATCCACCCGCAAAAAAGCAGACCAAATGTCGCCATTCCTAAAAGCAATTTTTTCTTTTTCAAAAATGCACTAGCAAGAATAATAATATAGCCAACTAAACCATATAATGGCGTTGGCACACCAAGCGTTTTCGCGACAACTCCTGAGATAATAGCGTCACAATTAACTGTACTATTTATTCGACAAGGTTGAAACGCGGGATGAAAAATCTGTTCCCATAATAAAAAGCATGCAAGCACAATCCCAATACTGGCAAGTACTTTTATGAATAGATAGAACGTTTTTGTTTTCATCAACATAATTATCCTTTAGCAAAAACACTTATTCAATGAGCAAACTCAAACAGAAAATGTGATCTAAATCACTGCTAACATGAGCAACATTCGATACAAATAAAGTTGCTGTTCGATAATAAGAATATGGAAAAGGTTATTTAGTGCAGTGAGTTTATGAGCAAACCGCAAATCGCTCCAACTCACAATGTAACAATATTGTAACATTTATGTTATGCTAGATAGAGAATGTATGGAAAATAAAGATAAACAATTTATTTTGTGGTTTGATCAGATCACCAAAGATGATATTCCATTAGTCGGTGGGAAAAATGCAAATCTTGGTGAAATGTACCAGAACCTCACCAATGCAACAAGTGAGACTTTCCCCGATGAAAAAATTCATGTGCCTTTTGGTTTTGCTGTAACAGCTTATTCATATCGTTACTTTATTGAAAAAAACGAGCTTGATATAAAAATCAAAGATTTGATTGACGGACTCAATACGCAGGATATGAAACAACTGGAAGAAGTTGGAGCAAAGATACGACAGATGATTATCGCTGCACCATTCCCGAGTGAACTACAAACTGCTATTCAGTCATCGTATCAGGAACTTGCAAAAAAACTTGCAACTGCGAACAACGAGCCTGATGTGGCTGTCCGCTCATCAGCAACAGCTGAGGACTTACCAGATGCGTCATTTGCAGGACAGCAGGAATCATATCTGAATATCCGCGGCGAACATGCGCTTCTTGAAGCAATCAAAAAAGCCTTTGCATCACTGTTTACCAACCGTGCTATCTCCTATCGTGTTGATCAGCATTTTGATCATTTCCAGGTTGCGCTTTCAGTCGCGGTACAAAAAATGGCACGCTCGGATCGCGGAGCAAGTGGCGTGATGTTCACACTTGATACAGACACTGGTTTTCGTGATGTTGTTCTTATCAATGGTTCCTGGGGGCTTGGAGAGTTTGTTGTTAAAGGTGTTGTGACACCCGATGAATTTATGGTCTTTAAGCCAACACTCAAAAAAGGTTTTACCTCACTTATCAGTAAAAAACTAGGAAGTAAAGAAAAAAAACTTATTTACGCAACAGAAGGGACGAATCCGACAAAAGAAGTTGCAGTTGCAGTCAATGAACGACAAACATATGTTCTAACTGACGAACAAATTCTGCGTTTGGCAAAATGGGGATGTCTGATCGAAGATCACTACAAAAACCCAATGGACATTGAATGGGCCTATGATCCAGAAGAAAATCAGTTATATATCGTCCAGGCTCGACGCGAAACAGTCCAATCAAGAAAGAATAATACTATCCTGGAAGAATATGAACTTTTGGAAAAAGGCAAAGTACTGATAACAGGAGCAGCAGTTGGTAGCAAGATAGGACAAGGTAAAGCGCGTTTTCTCAAGGACCCAAGTCAACTGAGTGAATTTCAAAAAGGAGAAGTACTACTTGCTGAAATGACTGATCCTGACTGGGAACCGATTATGAAATTAGCAGGAGCAATCGTTACCAATGCAGGGGGAAGAACGAGCCATGCTGCGATTGTTTCACGTGAGCTTGGAATACCTGCAATTGTCGGTACTGGAGACGCAACAAAAGTTATTCAAACAGGACAAGAGATTACCGTCTCTTGTTCTGAAGGTGAAGCAGGGAAAGTTTATGAAGGGATATTGAAGTTTCAAGTTAATAAAACAGACTTAACCGATTTTCATCTACCCAAAACGGAGATTAAAATGATAGTGGCAGATCCAGAACTGGTCTTTAATTATTCTTTTATTCCAAATAAGGGGGTAGGGCTTGTGAGAGAAGAATTTATTATCACCAATTTTATCAAAATTCATCCGAATGCTCTCTTATATTATGATAATCTACAAAATCAGGAAGCAAAAAAACAAATTGATGAACTAACCCATGGCTATAAGGATAAAGTCTCCTATTATGTTGAAAAACTTGCTTATGGAATTGGTATCATCGCTTCAGCTTTTTATCCCAACGAAGTACTTCTCCGTTTTAGTGATTTTAAGTCAAATGAATATTCGAGTCTGATTGGCGGTAAAGAATTTGAACCGCATGAAGAAAACCCCATGATCGGTTGGCGTGGTGCAAGCAGGTACTATGATGAAAAATTTTCGGCCGCGTTTGCACTGGAATGCCAGGCAGTTAAAAGAGTGCGAAATGAGATGGGATTATATAATCTTCAAGTAATGATTCCCTTCTGTCGGACACCGGAAGAAGGAAAAAAAGTGATTGCAGAAATGGAGAAGAATGGACTTGTTCATGATAAAGAAAAAAATTTACAAAATACTTCAATCCCTGACGAGAATTTACATGTGTGGGTCATGGCAGAAATTCCATCCAATATTTTACAAGTTGAAGAATTTGCAGATATTTTTGATGGCTTTTCAATTGGATCAAATGATTTGACCCAACTCACGCTCGGTCTTGATCGTGATTCAAAACTCATTGCTCATATTGCAAATGAAAATAACGAATCGGTTCACAAACTGATTCACGAACTTATTCAAAAAGCTCATGCCAAAGGCTTAAAAGTTGGTATTTGCGGGCAGGGACCTTCTGATTTCCCCGAACTTGCCGAATTTCTAGTCAAAGAAGGAATCGACTCTATGTCTCTTAATCCTGATGCTATTCTCAAAACAGCTCTCCGAGTCAAAGAAATTGAAGATGGAGCAAAATGAAAAGTAACTAATCTACAACTTGATGAATTTTTTAAAAATGTAGTAAGGATGGAGTAATTATTCAAATTCAATAACCGTTTTTATTCTATTCCCTTTATCCGTGATTGCTTCGTCAAATGCTTTCTTGGTCTCGGAAAACGGATAGCGATGCGTGATAAATTGATCAACAGCAATTTCCTTTGAGGCAAGCAAGGATATGGTTGGACCAAAAGCAAAAATGCATGTCCATGAACCTTGAACCGTCAGCTCTTTTTTGACAATTTGCATCATATTTACCTGAACATTGTGCTCAAAAACGCCAAGAATTACTACTTTTCCTGCCCCTCGGGCTAATTCAAATGCCATTTCTGCAGACTGATCACTGCCTACAGCTTCAAAAACTACATCTGCACCATCTATTGAAAGGTGCGATTGAAAATTTGTAAGGTAATCATTTTGCATAACATTAAATCCTTTATGGATATATTGTTGATCTTGTGCAAACTGCAACCTATTGTCATGCTTATCAAAACCATATATCGTTGCTCCTGCGGTTTTGGCAACTTTGTCGACAAAAAGTCCGATTGGGCCTTGCCCAATAACTGCGACGCTATCGCCAACCCGAACCTCCGATTTCCGTACGGCATAAACAGCAATGGATAATGGCTCAACAAGAACTCCTTCATCATAGCTTAATTCATCTGGAAGCTGATAAATTAAATTTTCAGGAACAACTAAATACTCTGCCAATGCACCTTGTCTATGAAGTCCGAGAACCGTTGGGTTTTTACAAAGATTTCTTTTCCCTTCCAGACAATAGGCACATTTACCACAACCAATGACATGTTCTGCAACTGCACGATCACCAATTTTTACTCTTGTTACATCTTTTCCAACTTTTGCCACATCTCCGACAAATTCATGTCCAAGGACAAGTGGCGCTTGCACTGGCATACCACCAGTGTAGATATGTAAATCCGTCCCACAAATACCAACCTTTTTTATTTTAAGAAGAACATCACTATCGCCCACTTCTGGTTCTGGAAGATCAACAAGGCGCATATCGTTTTTTTCAAAGAATTGAAACGCTTTCATAGCTACTTAAGAGTACTATATTTCTTAAAGAAATAATAGAAGAAACATACCTAAACTTCATTGATATAAATCATTGATAAACGTTTACCTAAACGCTATTGTTTTTGTACTAAGCGAAACAGAAATTTTTCAAATAGATGAAACGGTGCTTTTAATTGCGTCTTTTTCATGCTTGTTGAGCAAATGATGGATGAGCATCTCCGCTTTTTCTTTTTGTTCTCCTTCTAAATACTTATCTAAAAGCTCTTTGACGGCAATTCCTTTTGCCGTAACAATATCTTTATAAAGATACGCACTTTTTCTTACCGTTCTTTTTCCACTTACTGCATCGACATGAACCAAACCAAACTCCTGATTATACCCTTCCAGCCATTCCAAATTATCAACCGATGACCAAACAAGGTATTGCCTGATATCAACACCTTCTTGCATAACTCGCCAAAGGGCAGTCAAATGAGTAATAAGATAAAAAGCTCGATGATAGTCACGACGATCAGCGATGCCATTTTCCGTAATGATAATGGGTTTATGAAACCGTCTGTGAAGTGTCCGCAATAACTCTAGAAAAAATCCTGGGACAATCGGTGCTCCTACATCACTGATATATGCGCCTGTTTTTCTTACTTCACCAAAAAGAATCGTTTTGGGAGGTTTTGCTGCAGGTCCATGGAGGCGGAAGCGTATCTTGGACAGATTTAGATTAAGAAAGTATCCAGCATAATAATTGCAACCGATAAAGTCCAATGAATCTTTTATTGCTTCAATATAGTTCAAACTGTCAAAATAATCCACCAAATTTGCGTAGGTCGTCTCAATCGGATCATTCGGATTTTCAGGTCTGTACCAACGGAAAGCAAACGCCATTGAAACAGAAGCATACGGAATTATTTTTTTGAGAACCGCATAGGCTTTTTTATGTGCTGCAAGCATGTTCGTCCGTGCAGTGTTTGCTGCAAAAAATCCAATCTTCTGAGGAGGGAAATATGGCACCAAATATGCTGATTCAATAAGAACTCCTGGCTCGTTCAGTGTTAACCAATACGTAATGTCACCAAATTCGTTTGCAACAACTGCCACATATTTCTCAAAGGCTGAAATGATATGCGGATCCAACCAACTACCTTTTTTCGCAATCCATTCAGGTAATGTGTAATGATTGAGTGTCACCATTGGGATGATGTTTTTACTATGCAGATGATCGATAATCTCTCGATAACGTTTAAGTGCCTCATGATTGATTTTTCCTTTTTCAGGCTCAATTCTTGCCCATTCAAAAGAAAGCCGTTGCACCTGCATGCCAAGATCTGACATCCTGTCAATATCAGATTCAGCCATTCCTTTTTTCCACCATTGCGGGCCTACCTCTTGAGGGCTAACAATATCAGGATGCTCCTTCAAAAAAATATCCCAATCACTTTTTCTTTCTCCTAAATTTCCTTCTACCTGAAACGATGAAACAGAAGTGCCGAAGAGAAAATCTTTAGGAAAAGGAAGAAAATTTGGAAGATGCGTCATGTATATTAATAATAGCAAAAATGTTATTACTGATTAACAATGAACGTGTTAAAAACGTATCCTGAAAGAAGACCAACTACGATAAAGACAATAAAGGTAAATACAGCAGCCTGGATTGCCTGATTTCTCGCGCTTTTTTTATCCAAATGATGTTGATACTCATCATAGGTAATAATAAACGCAATGATCGCGGCAAAAGGACTGAAAGTAATTGTCGCGGTAAGAATAAGTGCTTCTACAGGATTCATATGTTCTTATTAAATGATATTCCCTAAGAACAACTTAAGCAATTCGCTATTTTCTTATATCAAACATTTGTGTTACTCTGATAGTATGCACATCGACACGCTTGAAGACATTAAGAAGCAATTCCCTGAATTAAAAAATACTAATCAAGTCCATAAAAGTCGATTGTCCCAACTTGAAAAGTTAGGTTTATTTGCCACCAATCATGTCGGAACCATGGGGTTCTTTTTTATCATTCTTGCATGGACTGTTCTCTGGCTCGGATGGAATGTTCTTGCTCCTCAGAAGATGCGTTTTGATCCGTTTCCTGCCTTTGTCCTCTGGCTTTTTATCTCCAACCTTATCCAGCTACATCTTTTGCCACTTTTGATGGTGGGACAAAATATCCAGGCACAACATGCCGAACTGCGCACGGAACATGATTATCAAACAGACAAAAAAGCAGAGAAAGCAATTGAGACGATTCTTTTACACCTTGAAACCCAGCATAAACTTCTGGAACAATTATTGGACCGCGTGGAGAAACTGGAGAAACAAAAATAATAGTTACCTTTTTGCTTTATACAATCCCCATCCGTAGGAGAAAACCGCTAGAAGAAATGTGACCGCCATTACAAACGAATAACCATCTTGTTGTGTTGGAATAAATCGTGCTCCTGCAATACTAGCAATAAGTAAACTCAGCAAACCAACACTGGATGCGAGAATCCATTGTTTATCTTTTTTTCGGATTGCTCGAATGAGAAGGACAATGCCGCCAATTACCAATAAAGCACCTAGAATGATATGTGTCATAACAGATGGCTGCACCTTTGCAAACTCCCATAAAGCTGTCTCATTCTTAGTATTGGGAAAATTGACAAACATATTGGCAAACATTCCCAACAAATACTGAAGAATAAGAGTTCCAAGAATAATATGAGCTTGTATTCGCATTGGATCTTTTTTCATAATCACAAAAGCCTTCAAAAATTATATCTTACTATTTTAAAAATAGTGTAAGTAACCTACTATAACATTATTTTTTTTCTTTAAAAATCTCACTAGTCAAAACAATGTCGAAAATGCATATGACCCAAAAAACCTTGACAAAATCTGCACTATAAGGTAAAGTAAATTATGGACGAGCATAAATTTCCCCTCGGTATCACCTTTGATGACGTTCTTTTAATTCCTGGCTATGCTGATTTTTCACGCTCCGATATTGACCTTTCAACCCAATTAACGAAAAATATTAAACTCACTTCCCCTTTTGTCTCTGCTCCGATGGATACAGTTACTGAAAGTAAACTTGCAATAGCACTTGCCGAACAAGGAGGCATCGGCATTATTCATCGCAACTTAGCAATCTCAGACCAGGCAGATCAAGTCGCAGAAGTCGCAAAATATAAGCTTCTCGTTGGCGCTGCAATTGGCGCAAATCCTGGCTTTGAAGATCGGGCCAAGGCCCTTGTCGCTGCAGGTGTATCTGTTATTGTCATTGACTCAGCTCATGGGAATGCAAAGCCGATTATTGAGGCGCTTCATTATATGAAGAAAACATTTCCTCATGTAGAAATTATTGCAGGAAATATTGCAACAAAAGAAGGCGCAGAAAATTTGATAAAAGCCGGTGCTGATGCACTGCGTGTCGGAATGGGACCGGGAGCCATCTGTACGACCCGAATTATTTCAGGAATGGGTGTCCCTCAACTCACCGCAATAATGTAAACTGTCTCTGCAGCAAAAAAGCATAATGTTCCGGTAATTGCAGACGGCGGCATTAAATACTCAGGTGACATGGTGAAAGCATTCGCAGCAGGAGCAGCAACGGTGATGATGGGAAGTTATTTCGCTGGAGCACTCGAAGCTCCGGGAAAGACGCATGAACTTACTCCCGAACAAGTACCTTCCCGTTTCAAAAGCATCTTGAGCAAAAAACAAAAAACGTATACCTTCAAAGAATATCGAGGAATGGGATCAATTGCTGCCATGCAGGAAGGTGCGAAAATTAAATCTGAAGATGAATTCCATGGAAAAAGCTACAAAGATAGAGTTTTGGTTGCTGAAGGTGTTGAATCATTGACTCCAGTAAAAGGAACCGTGAAAGATATCGTTGATCAATCAATCGGTGGAATCAGATCTGGAATGTATTATGTCGGAGTAAGAACCATTAAGGAATTACAGGAAAAAGGAAGATTTATGCAAATCACCCAAGCATCACTCACAGAAAGCCACCCTCACGACATCCTCGTCACAAATCCTGGAGAGAATTATTGATCACTGGCAAGACTTTCAATGTAATTAACAAAATTATATATTGAGGAACTAAAATCACTCCAGCGGAAAATTCTTGTTATAATTACTAGTAATAATAGTAAAAAGTTAACCATGTCAGAAGCAGATACTCTTCAATCTTCCGAACGAGATAAACCAAAACTTATCCCTTTTGGTGAAATTTCTATTCCAGAAAATTTTGCAATATCAGTAGATCCACAAGAGTTAGCGAACAAAAGAGAAGGATTCAACAACTATAAAAAACTTTTCTCTGTGCCTCTTACTGAGGAACAGCGTAGGTTTCTTTTAAGCACTGATGTCTTTTCTATAACAACAGGATTTGAGGCGGCAAAGGCAATGTCACCGGAATTTACTGCTGCATGGCTTAATGCAATGAGTCGTGCGGGAATAGATTACTCTACTGATTATGGCATTAATTGTGTTCCAGGAATTTACAAAGATCAGGAATATTATGAAGGATTCCAACCGTTTTGGGATGTAATTAATATACCAGAAGCACGTCGTCTTCTTCAATCTAATTCTGAAATTTTTAGTTTGGCTAGTTCATCCTTTCCTCTAACTAATGAACAGGTAATGGAAGAGTATGTAAGGGCTCGTACACTAGAAGATGATGCACAATTTCATCTCAGAGTAGGTTTATTAAGTGGTTATCCGCTTGGAGATTGTTTACGCTGGAATAGTGTTGAAAAAAACCTTGGAAGAGGAGGCATATTTGCCAGTAGAGTTGCAACAGAAGATGATTTAGACGCTTTGCAAAGACATGCAAGAGAAAATCCGGATATCCTTCCAAATCCTGATCCCTTTATCGATAATACGTTTAGAGCCAGCAGAGAATTACACCCCAGAAATAGAAGAAACAGAAGAAACCGCGATGATAATCATATCTCTTTAGAAGGATATGGCGTGATCTGGGGAACGCTACTTGCCGATAATGGAAGCGTGCCACCCGACACAGTAGAACATTGTCAAAAAATGCTTAAAATAGGAAACGATTTAGGAGCTGAATCTTTTGCGGATGCACAGGAAAACATACTCCGAAGACAAAGAGTAGCAAAAGTATTCAGACGCGATAAACCTATGTAAAAATATCAACATCACTCACAACACGGATCTTTAAATCCGCAGTTGTGGCAAACTGCATCA
>CAZJVI010000033.1:0-14742 GCA_964549385.1 uncultured Gammaproteobacteria bacterium | reverse complement strand
AATTGCTGCTGCAAAAATACTTGACCAAATACCTTGCGCTTGTAGTCGCTGACGCCTGTCTGTGAATTCATATGCAATGATTGAAAGTGCAATCGGATAATCAATTGAAACAGTAACTGCCTGAAGAACACGGAAGAAAAGCATAGACGAAAGATTCCATGATAATCCAGCAAGCATTGAAGAAACAACAAAGCCGATAATGCCAAAAAGATACAGAGGTTTTCTTCCAATCAAATCTCCTAGTTTGCCAAAAACAGGCACAAAAACAGCATTGCCCAAGACATAGGCTGTTGTGATATAACTTGCTTCAGTAACGGTAATACCAAAATCGGTGATAATTTTTGGAGTCGCAAGACTTACAATCGAACCATCAAGTCTTCCCAAAAATGATGAGATCATAAGCGTTCCAAGAACTGCCCATTGCTCACCAGTAAAACCCTTTTTTTGTTCAGGTTGTGTGGGACTATTTGTCTGTGCAATCGATGTTTTTTTCTTTTGTCTCGGCATAAAAATGAATTAGGAAGCAGGAATTAGGAATTATGGTAAAGTTACTTATAATTTAAATAATAAATTCCCTTGATTCATAATTCATTATTCTTAATTCCAAACTAATATGTCTGGGTATATACCGTCATTTTTGCAGACATACCGTTTCTTATCTGAGGATATTTCGCGGCATCGAAATTTGCGTAGACAACAAATTGCTGGGTAGGCCGCTCACTGGAAATTGAGAATGATAATTGTGCTGTTTTTGCTGTTGGAGCAATCTCATCAACATATCCCCAAAAAGTTTGTCCTGGGAATGCGTCAACGGTAAATGAAACAACTTGTCCTACTTTAATTTGATTAAGACCTTTATTTTCATCTATTGTTCCCGCAATCCGTAAATCAACAGGTTGAATCATTTGGATCAATTGTGTTTGGGGACTAACTGATGATCCAGTCAAATCAGGCGCAGTGATAATCAGCCCGTCGGTTTGTGCGCGTAAATATTGCGATCCAACTATTGCAAGAGTATCTCCCTTTTGAACTGTCTGTCCTTCTGTGACATCCATTTCCTGCACAGCTCCGCCTGTTGAGGGAGAGATCGTGATAATTGGTGCTTGAATAAGTGAATCATCAATAAAGACTCTTCCTGCTAGCTCTTTATAAAGCACATATGAGCCAATGAGTAAAATAATTACAAGAACTATTGCTACTTTTTTCAAAAATTGTCTTTCTTTAAATTTTGCTAGTGTTCGTTTCATAAGAGATTATATTTATTATCAGTTATTACACTTGGATCTGTGATAACTCTATCGCTTTTTGAAAGGCCGCTGGTTATTTCCATGTCTTCCCCGTTTATTTTGCCTACGGTAACCGTTTTCAATTTGGGCTTGCCGTTATCATCAACCCAGACATACTTATCTGAAAGTACTGTCCATGCAGGAACAAGAATAACATTCTGTGCATTGGTCATAATAATAACTGTTCCTCCTTGATCTAATTTCCCTGCAGTTTTGATATCACTGCTTTGAATATCGACATGATAGACATCTTCTCCATCAGGCAAAGTAATTTTTGTGGGATAAATATTGGTAATCGTTCCACTTAGTTTGTTTTGTCCACCGTCAAGAATAACAGTTGCGTTCATACCGACAGTAACATAATCAATATCGCTTGCAGGAACATTTGCTCGAAATACTTTTGAGTTTGGATCAGCAACAGAAAATGTAGTCGCAGGTGAAACATTCTGTCCGGCAACAGTTACATCTTCATGGGTCACGACTCCAGAAATTGGTGAAGTAAGTGTTGCAAGCTGTACGGCATAATTTGCAACCTGGACTTGAAGAACAGAATTATCCAAATTCTGTTGGTTCTCATCTACAATACGCTTGGCTAAGTCATTAAAATAGTTTGCGTTCGCGTTGTTGTCTCCTGCTTCAGGGCCGCCGCCATAAAAATTATCTTGTCCTTTTTGAACATTCTGCGTAACATTAACGGTCGAATTTTGTTGTGATTGATCAAATTGATCTCGTGTTGCTTGATAATTATTTAGTGACTCTTGTAATTGCTGTTGAAGTTCATAGGTATCAAGTTGTGCAATTGTTTGTCCTGCGCTAATAGAATCTCCTTCTTTAAAGGGCACGGAAACAAGTTTGCCGCCTGTTTGAAAATGAAGATCTGCTTCATTTTGAGCTGTAACTGATCCTTCAGCAATGATTGTCGAATCAACTGCTTTAACTTGCGCAGTTTGGTAGTTACCAGAGGAAGCTTGAGCATTTGCGTGTATTTCTGCAGAAGCAAAGACGCCAGCGTCGACTATCAAAACGAGAATAATTATATAGGTAATAATTTTTTTAATATTCATAATTTTTTTTCAATACGTTCGTTAAGTTTTTCTAGTAATCTTAACCATTCATGTTGTTCTGCCTCAGAAAGATAAGAAAGCATGTGCTCAATATGCGTTATTTTTTCATCCATTGCTTTTTTCAAAAGAGCATCGCCTTTTTCAGTCAATGCTACTTTGACAAGTCTTCGATCTTTTTCATCCTGCTGTCTCTTTACTAATTGTAACGCAACTAATTTATTGAGTAAACTGGTTGCAGACGGCAATTCTATACGAAAATATTCGGCAACATCACTCATTGGTAGACTTGCATTCTTTTTTAAAAGACTAAGTGTATGTATCTGTAAAATACTTAAATGAGTGTATTCAGATGATGAATTCACTTTATCTTTGAAGAGACGTGAATTCTTGAACATCGCTTCAAAAATTTTAACTGCAAGTTGATTTGTCATAAGCTTAGGTTGTCTAATAATTAGTTGATCTAATTATATCATAAATAAAGTAAAAGTCAATATGGTTTTCACGAAAAGTACATTAGTTTCGATCTAGGATTTAAGTATGTAAGTGGATATTGGGTATGACAATATGCCAAAAACTCTTTGGAGTGTTGCAGTCTATGGAGTAAAAAAGCCACTACTATAAATGCCAAAAAATATTGGTATCATGTATGACAATACTAAACTTTCTTAAAATAATAACAAGCTTGCTCAAGAGCTGTTATTATGTCTGTACTTGCTGCATTTGAGCAGCTCGCTGTTGATAATATTCTACATCATTCTGTGCTTGTAATTCTTCGTCTTCATATTCTTTAGCTTGTGACCGGTATTTTTCTGCTTCTTTTAAATAGTCCTGTGCATGAGAATCACTATTATAGGCATAATGAATATATGACTCTTTACGCTGCCGAGCCAGATCTCGTTTATAAACGGCATTATTTATGTATTTTATAATAGTATCAAAATCCACGCTAAAAACATCTTATCTTATCAAGTATAAATTTGTTGTAAAATCTTAGTAAGATATTCGTAAGAATATTTTCAAATTATATGTGAAGGATTACTAAAGGTAATTTATTTCTGCCATTTGTCTTCTTTTATTTCTTTCAATATTTTTCTGTAACCATTCATTGATAAATGCCACTGTCCTGGTCTGTAAGGATGATCGAGATCATCAATTAGCAAATAAATGCCATATGCTAAAAGAGCAATAACAGATGTAAAAAGATAATCATATACTAATGAGGTTACGCCGATGAAAAGTGAAGTAAAAATACTTGAATATGTTGCAAATATAATAAAAACCTTAACACCCAATGGCAAACTGTGAAGAGTATTCTGGAGACGTTTCTCACGCGATTCCATACATTTTCTCACCAAATCAAATGCCATAGAGCCAATATTGGGATGTTCTGTATAGTCAATGCTAAAAATAGTCTCTTCAAGTTTAAAGATTGCATGATCTACTTCGGCGGAACGATTACTTAAGTTTTTATTTGTTTCCGCTTCTTCAAGAATAAAAGAAAGATAATTGCATAGGTCGTCTTTTATCTTTAATTGTATTTTTTTAGGAAAATGATGAGATAGTATATACAGTTCTCTTAGTGAGCTTAGTTCTTCATGTGTCGCATCAATAATCGTATTCCATGTACTCCATTTTGATTGAATAATAAAACCTGAAATAATTGAAAAAATAAGCTCAATTGCCGAAAACAGCCAAGGAAGTGAGGCATTATTTTCTGTCAATTTCATTGGAGGGAGCAAGTTAAATAATCTAACACTAAAAAAAAGCAGATTAAAAATAATAAAAAAACTAATTAATTTTATACGGATATTACTTTCGTTTGTCATAAGAAAGGTATGTAGTAGACTAATCTAAATGGTTTGTTATTCTATTGGATAACCATCTAAAGGGATTTCTTCTGATTCTTTCATTGCATCATATATCATGTTTGCTTCTGTTCCTTGATCGTATTCCGTTAGTGTTTCGTCTTTTTTATCTTCTCCCCAGTCATGTTCATGTTTTTTAAGTCCTTCAAGAAGCTGTTTTGACGCTTCTTCTTTATTTTCATTATAGACATAAAAATCTTTTGAACAATACGGACAATTATATAAATAATACATATCTAAACCTTACCATAAGCATAAGATGGAAGCAATAAAGCAGCCAGTTTTATTGCTTTTTACCCATACATATGAAAAGATAAAATAAGTATGTCTCTTTATATTTTGCCAGTAGTAGTTATTCTTTTTTTTCTGGGTTTTTTACTTGGTATGGTGGTATCTTCACACAAAAAAAATAAACCCACCCAAATACCTCAAGCACCCGAAGAGAAAAAACAAGAGATAGAAACAACCCCACAACAACAGCCGCTGCCAGCATCACCACCTGTAATACCTGCAGCAGCTCCTGTTATGACAAATCAACAAGAAGAGTTACAAGAAGAGACAGTGCTTGCAAATATTGGAGAAGGGTTGGTAATCATTGACAAGCTTGGGAAAATTGTAACCTTTAATAAAGCAGCACAAGCACTTCTCGGATACACGCAAGAGGAAGCAATAGGGAAGAATTTTGCGGATATTGTCAAAATTGATTTTGATAACAACATTGACGCAAAAAATGAAACATTGGGGCACCAATCATCCATTCATTTTATTCGTAAGGACGGCACTAAATTCCCTGTAGGGATTACAACTTCTTCATACGTTCAAGGAGATAATATTTTGGGAACGATCACATTATTCCGTGATATAACTGCTGAAAAAAATAACGATAAAATGAAGAATGAGTTCATTTCTCTCGCTTCTCACCAACTGAGAACGCCATTGTCAGCAATAAAATGGTATTCAAGAATGCTTCTTAATGGCGATGCTGGTAAATTACTGCCTGAGCAGTCAGAATATGCCGACAGTATTTATGCCTCAACAGAACGAATGATTGATCTCGTAAATTCACTTCTTAATGTTACAAGAATCGAATCAGGAAGAATTATTGTCGAGCCAAAACCAACAGATCTTAAAAAGATGATTGAAGAAGTAATAGATGAAGTAAGAATCCGCTATGTTGAAAAAAATCAAAAATTTAGCTTTAATGTACGCGATTCTATTCCAATAGTAAGCATAGATCCCCGTCTTATCAGGCAAGTTTATAGCAACTTGTTGACCAATGCGTCTAAATATACTCCTGAAAAAGGTGAAATAACAGTTACCTTAACTAAAAATGATACGGATGTAACAACAGAAATCAGAGATAATGGATTAGGAATTCCTGAAAAAGATCAAGAAAAGATTTTTGGCAAATTTTATCGTGCAGAAAATATGGTAAATACCAATGTTGGAACAGGATTGGGTCTTTATTTAGTAAAGTCAATTATTCAATTATCACTGGGAAAAATTTGGTTTGAAAGTAAGGAAGGAAAAGGAACAACATTTTGGGTGAGCTTGCCTCTCTCTGGAACACCTGCTAAGAAAGGTTTACTCTCCTTAGAGACGAGTTAGTAATTGACAAAAAGCTTTCTACATGTCATGTTTTATATATGGGGTTTTTAGATAATCTTTTCGGAAGTAAAAAAAATTCTGCAGCACCAAATGATCCTGCTGCTCTTCCTCAAAATTCACAGAAAAAGAAAGTACTGATCGTAGAAGACGAGAAATTGCTTGCAAACGCGCTGGAATCAAAATTTAAACATGAAAATTTTGATGTATTGCGGGCTGAAAACGGACAAGAAGGATTGAATATGATAATGGCAAATCATCCAGATATTATCCTTTTGGATCTGATGATGCCGGTTATGGATGGGAAAACAATGCTTCATAAATTGCGTGAAATTCCTGAATTTAAAGCACTTCCTGTTGTTGTTCTGACAAACGCTGGTGAAGTGGACAATATGAGAGAAACCAAAACATTTGATAATGCGAGTGCTTTTCTTATTAAATCCAATGTAAATCCTGACGATATTCTTCAAGTTGTGAGAGATTCACTTTAAATTTCCCCCTTTTACAATAATTCCAAAATCAGTAATGCAATACATAATAGGTATAGTTTCTTGCTATAATAAAGATATGGAAAAGCAAAAGCTGGCTATCAAAATTAACAAACCTGTTAAAGATGTGTTTGCATTTACAATTAATCCTAAAAATACACCCAAATGGATAGACGCTATCGTTATTGAAGAAACAAATGAATGGCCACCTCAAATTGGTACTATTTATCGCAATCAGGATAAAACTGGACAGTGGCGAGAAATTAAAATAACCACTTTTGAACCGGACAAAATGTTTATTATGAGTGAAGAAAACGGTTTTCATATTCGCTATACTTTTACCCCGCTTAATATAAATACAACCGAATTGGAATGCTATCTATGGATGGATAGCGGTGAATTAAAAGATACACTTACAATGGAAATATTAGAAAAATTAAAACAGATAATTGAGGCTGAGTCATGAAAAAGAAATCATTTTTTATAAAAGATCGAACTATTATTTTCGGTATTATTATTTTGGCTGTAAGTTTGATTGTTCTTCTTCTTGTGCCGTTTACCAAACCACATGTCATCATACAGAAACAAATACAGCCTGCTGGTGTTTCTCCTTTTCCTGGTGGTGACGCTTGCTCAACAAGCAAAGCAACAGGTGCTACCGGGGATACTGTCTTCCCTATTTTGAATCTTATCGGAGATGGAAAGACTGATGATTATAATGCAATTCAAACGGCAATTAATAACGCAAATGGTGCTGGAGGCGGAGTTGTGAGTTTGCCAGCAGGTACTTTTGTTATAAACGAGCCGTTAACAATGAAAAATAATGTTACATTGGAAGGTATCGGCTCTTCTACAATTATTAAAGCTGGTCCTCAACTTTTGCATACTCCTCCATCAATTGGCTATTCTATAGTAACTACAAATGGCGCATCAAACGTAACTATTGAGAATTTTACTGCAGATCAACAAGGCACTGTTCTTAATGGCAATTCTGTTGATAGATTTTTGGGTTACATCATTCACGTATATAAATCCACTAACGTAATCGTAAATGGTGTATATACTCGCAATCCTTTTGCCTATGCAATTGTTGCAGAAAACAGTACCGATTTCTGTTTTAAGAATAACAATACGCAAGTTGATACAAGCGGAAAGTATGATCAACTCGATGGAATCCATGTTCTTAATTCTTCTTTTGGAGATGTTATTGATAATGATGTTGATCAAGGATATGGCGCTGATGGAGACGACGGATTGGTAGCACATACAATTGGTGGGACTGTTCACGATATTATGTATGCTGGAAATAAAGTTCGCGGCGGGAATGGCGGATCATGCATGCAGTTAGCTTTAACCAATGCAACAGATACTATCTACAATATTACCATTCAAAATAATGAATGCTGGGGTTCGCCCCGAGGCATCCGTACGGGTTATTATGGCGGCAAAGATGGCAGTGTCTACAATATTACAATCGGCGGCTCGTCAAAAACAGGAAATTATATTCATGACAATACCTTTAAGGACACGAAAACCGGCGATGCAGTAAATATTTATGGGAATGGCATCGATCCGCACAATATCACCGTTACCTACAATAAAGAATGCAAGGCAGGAACATTTTCGGTAGGAAAAGGGAAGAATAATATTATTAAGTACAATACTTCCTGTTTAAAGTAAGTAATCTTAGTCGATTATGAATGACTTTGATCTGTCCAATCAGCAAAAACTTAACCCAAAAGTAATAATAGTTTTTTGCATAAAAAATTTTTTAAACCTTATTTATATCGTGCCTATCTGGTGGATTGCTGTTAGTATCTTCGAACAAATTGGAAACAAATATTTTGTATATTTGCCAAAAGAACAAACAATACTTATTCTTGATGGCGCGGGAATTATTTATGTAATTATTCTCGCTATGTATAGTTATTATTGGGCATTGTTATCTTATTCACATTTTTCCTATGCGTTAGAAGGTGATGGGCTGCACATCTCTCGTGGAGTGTTTTTTAAAAAAATTGTGGTTATCCCCTACAATTACATTCAAGATGTACAAGTATATATAAATCCTTTTGTCGTACGTCTTTTAGGAATATATAATTTGCATATTAAAATAAGAAATGTAGAAAATACCGCTGGGATACTTCATCATGGGAGTGAAGAACAATTGCAAGGTTTGTCTCCTGATGTATTAAATAATCTAAAAAATCAACTCATTGCCACTTCTCATGTACTCCCAAATTCAAAAACATATTTTAACCCTACAACGGGAGGATACCATTAAGAAATGCCCAAGGGAATTCACAGGTTTACAATTTAGGCCTGTGTTGGATCGATGAGCTTCCAATTATGTGAAACATATGGTTCGCTGCAGAGGTTTCGGTTGAAACAGCATGGGCGTCTCATGCCTTTATTAAGTTTGTCGAGTGCAACTTCTATATGTTTTTGACGGGTCTCCGATGTTTTGACAGCCCGTATCCAGCGAATCCAGTCCCATCGGGCCATTGGAGTAATATCTTTCCATAAATCCTTTGCTTTAGGAGAAATTTCCAGAGCTTTTTTTAAATCTTCAGGAACTTCCGGTTCTATCCATTCTTTGGTCGGTTCAAGCGAAACTTGTACGGTATCGCCTACTGTAGCATGAGCGTTATGAAGCAACTTTTTGTCGGGACTAAACCAATGACTCGGTTTTTTCCCTTCTCCATACGATCCATCCGGTTCAAGTAAGGTTTTAAAAGGAACACTATTGAGAGTACCTGACACCATTATCATACCTCGTGAAGGAAGCTTAGCGCTGGCTTCCTCAGGCAATTTAAGAATAGTCCAGGATTTAATTGTAAACAGTTTTGTTTCAAAATGGATTGCCGGCGTTTTCATATTTATAGCCCTCAGTAGATTATATCAAAGAAGTCAAATTACGTCATTTTCAAAGCACTCCGTGATGATGAAGTTATTATTGAAGAACTAACCTAATCCATAGGTTATTTGTTTGACTAAATCGAAACTATGAATTGCCTCAATAGTGAATAATAATTCTTCCCTCATCACCCACTGGGCAGGCATAGTTATTTTCAGTACAATTAATAACATCCGTATGTAGGTTCTTCATTGGAGGAATCTTACTTGGACAATCCCCTTTAAGAATAGCTGTCGTATTGTCACTCATTTGAGGATCATAGCGAAATTGAATACTCGCCATCGGCACTAAGAAATGCTGCTGGTCCAATAGACTACCATTATTAGAAAAATTAGCATAATTTGCTGGAGAAACAAAGACACATACAGGAGTACGTAATCTGGAGGAGCTAAAATACTGCAAATATGTTGCGGAGGATGCTTGATACTCCTTGTCATTTTGCAAAAAATATAAAATATGCATTGACATATAATTTTTTAGTCCCTCCTTTTCATCAGCAGGTCGTTGCACATAGAACATGTGCATTTGTGCATATAAATACACTAATATAATTGCGACGGCAATGACTTTCAATTCTCTATTTTTTATCAATGAAAGAACATACATTATCCCGATACCGACAAAAATTGATGCCAGCACAAGAAGTGGGCCGACTCTGTTATCTTCATTTATATAATTGGTAATCGCACTAGTAAAAAAAGGAAGACCAACAAGAAGGAAGAGAAAAATATTTAAGAGTTTATTTCGTAATATAAAAAATGCATAACCGATACCTAAGAAAAAAAATATTGCAAGAAATGGAGGAAGAATAGGCTTATTTATAGGATAAAAATAAGATGTTGGTTCGTAAAAATAAACCATGAGTGATTTTATATAATTTACTTTTATTGTTGGCAAATTACTTGTAGTGAGCTGTTGATGTGTCTGTACTTTATTTTCAAAGACAAATCTGCTTGTATGAAAAAAGTCTTGTGGACCAGTAAAAAGAAGACGTGGACCAAACCCGACAAGAGCAAAACAAATGACAATAAGAATCCTTTTAAGAAAAGTGAGAATTTTTTCCTTTTGTTTAATTTCTCCAATAATCATCTCGCTGAACTCTAAGTAAAATAACACGAGAAATAAAACGCAGGCAAAGGCACGTATTGTTGCATGGAATCCACAGACAAATCCAATAACTGCACCAAAAAAAATATAGTCAATAATCCGACGGCGTTTTAAAAGCGTAGCTATGATCAATAACAAAATAGGAACCCAGAAAAAATTAAATGCAACGACTATTTGCGTATGAGCAAAGAACATTTGGAGCGGCAATGTGGCAAGTACCAAGGCACTCCAAAATGCAGCAGTCTTATTCACAATAGGTCTTATTAATAAATACAGCAGTATTACATCAAACGTTGAAAAAAGAGCCGCTGGAAATCTGAATGTGAGTATGCTGTTGCCAAAAAGATAATAGAATGGTATTACAATGGTCGGAATAATCAACCCGTGCGCATCATAACTTCCATATCCAAAAATATTTTTTAGAACCCCTGATGCTATTTTCATTGCAAAGAGTCCCCCATCTCTCAGCTCATCGGAGATACTGACATAAGGATAGACGGAAAGATTTAAAAAATTTACAACAATTGCTACTAGTGTAATAAAAATAATTGGAGTAATTTCTTCTTTAGAGAAGAGTTTCTTAAAATGACTTTTTGTATATGTTTGCGAAATATAAAGAAAAAAAAGTATCGCAAGGGAGCCCACATTGAGAAAGAAAGCAATCCAGCGATAGTTAAAATAATGCTCGTCATTACCAACTATTACCATTGAGAGTAAATACTCTACAATGCTAAGAATAATTAAATTTCTTTTTCGATATTCCGCTTTTAGTAGATTCCCGAAGTTCATAATGAATAATACTTATATTATGAGCATAGCATTTATTTGAACTGTGTATACTATAATTAACACATGAATAGTAAAAGAACTGCATATAAGCCAACAATTTCAACCGATTACGTTCAAAAACTTCTTGAATGGCAGGAAAATGTTTATAACGAATCAAAAACAAGAGATACACAAAATATAGAGTTTCTTGGCAGGAAGTTTAATATTCCACGAGGAGTCCATCCTATAAATCCAATGTCAGATCTGTTAGGAAACTCTGTTCTTAATGAAACAAAAAAAACAGATAAAGTACTTGATATGGGTACAGGAAGTGGCGTCAATGCCATTTTAGCCGCTTCTAAGACAGATATTGTTATTGCTGTTGATGTCAATCCAAAAGCCATTAAAAATGCAGAAAAAAATGCTAAAAATAATGGCGTTGCTTCAAAAATTACATTTGCTGTTAGTGATGTTTTTTCAAATGTAGAAGGAACATTTAATTTAATAATTTTTGATCCACCTTTCAGATGGTTTGCTCCAAGAGATATATATGAGGTAGGTACTACCGATGAAGGATATAAATCGCTAACTACTTTTTTTCATGATGTTGATAAATACCTTGCACCTGATGGAAGAATTCTATTATGTTTTGGCTCATCAGGCGATATTGGATATCTCTACAAACTCATTGAAGAATATGGGTTTCAAAAAAAGGTTATCGCACAAAGAGACTTAGAAAAAGAAGATATAACTGTAAACTACTATACATTCCTATTAACAAAATCAAATAAATGAGTTTGGGGGTGGCTGGCTAAAGGATTTTCTTACCTCGATGGAAGTCGTAAAATTTCAATATACTATACCAAACTATTAAGTTTACATAAAGAAGGCATATGTCGTAATGATCATTATATATACATACCTATAACGGGAAATATTACCTGTGGTAAGAGATATAATAGTAAAACAGCTGCATCAACTATAAGAATAATAAAATATACGATTGTTTTTACACTGTTTTCCATTCTCTTTTTTGCAAGATATAAAAGTGTACAAATAATACTTATTATACAAACAGGAATAACGATAAAAATAACGAATAATGTAAGCACTATTGCTGGACCGAGAGGTCCTATTCCGCTAGAATAAACTTGATCACGAAATGCATAAAAAATACTAATTGATATAAGAATGCACGCAATATTTGCAATCACTAGTGGGTTTACGAACATAGCCCATCCTGATTTTTTTATATTTTCTTGAGCCATGAATTAAGTATTTCTAAAAAAACATCTCTTGTCAAGCCAACTAAAATTATCAGGGGGATAGAATTATTTTTATTTATTGGTGTATATTAATCTTAGAAGCAAATTCTCAAAACAAATATTTCAAAAAGAGGTTCGAAAATTATTAGTTTTGGGGTGGCTGACGGGGATTCCTACAAGGAGGACTACCTATTTCATAGGGTCGCTTCTCACCCCGTCATCTATAGTTCATCAGCTCCACCTTGCGGTGAATCTGTCGAACTATGGGTGGCTGACGGGGATCGAACCCGCGGCATCCAGCTCCACAAGCTAGCGCTCTACCACTGAGCTACAGCCACCATTTTTATTACCAGTCAAAAACTGGCTACTTATTATATCATTTTTATGTCTTATTGACATAGAGGAGATGCTTTTCGCGCTCTTCTTTAAATCCCTTCACATCAAATCCAATTCGTTTTATCATAGACGTTGCATATTTTGCCCCCAAATAATGCGGCATAAGGACATAAGTTGCTCCAACTGTATAGAGTTGTTTTGCTTCATGAATTTCTCCAGCTCTTACAATAATAATTGCATTTTTATTAATTTCTCTAATTTTTTTAATAACCAATACATTTACTTTTACACTTGGAATAGTTGAAACGTATAATTTCACCTTTTCCAATTGCAAATCTTGGAGAAACTCCACATCTTCAACATCGCCATATTTAAACGGAATTTCTGCTTCCTCAAGCTGCTCAATCATCTCAGGGTTGTAGTCAACAACCAAATATTTCTTCTCTAATTTATTAAATGCTTCGATAAAGTCACGTCCTACCCTGTCAAATCCGAAAAGAACTATTTCGTAACTTGTGGCTTTATTTTGTATTGCTTTTGCTGAATGAACAATTTCCAATTTTTTTAATAATTTTTCAAGATATGGATAAATTGCATCTGAGTAAAGAATAAAATAGCTTGAAACAGCAATAGTTATTAATCCCGATAATGTTATTAATGAAACTGTTTGCTTATCAAGTGCTCCGACACTAAGTCCAAGACTTGCTAAAATTAGTGAAAATTCGCTAATTTGTGCAAGAGAAACACCTGTTTGAAAACCCTGTTTGGTCTTATATCCCAACAGATTCATTAATATAAATACAATAAAAGGTTTAAGAATAAGAACAAATAATGAAAGAATAATCGTGGCGAAAAGAATTTGCGGAATCGTCGAAACAATCATATTGCTTCCTAAAAAAATAAAGAAAAGAATAATAAAAAAATCACGAAGAGGTTTCAGCCGTGAAGCAATTCCATCGGCAAATGGAGTAATAGATAATGAAACTCCCGCAATTAAAGCACCAATTTCAATGGAAAATCCTGCTACATAGAATGCAATAGAAAGTCCCAAACCCCATGCAATCGAAAAAAGAAAAAGAAGTTCCTGCGATTCAGCAAGATAGCGGATAGTATGCATAATAAGATATCTACTGATGAGGTAAACAAGAAGAACTATAACGGCAAATTTTATAGTGAGAAATGATATGGTTTGTAGAAAAATACTGCCATGAGCTGCTGCAAGTGAAGAGACAAAAAGAAGTGCAAAAATAGCAACAAGGTCTTGAATCAAAAGAATTCCTACGGTTACTTTCCCGTATAATTTAGGTAAATCTCCTTTATCAAAAAGCAGTTTGAGGACAATAATCGTACTGCTGAAACTTAATGCAAGTCCAACATACAACGCATGCACGTAAGATAATCCTAACCATTGAGAAATAATAAATCCCAGAAGTGCTGTAATGATAATCTGTCCTAAACCGCCGATAAAAGAAACTTTTCCAACTTCTTTAATGACAGTTGGACTTAAATTTAGGCCGACAATAAAAAGTAAAATAGTAATGCCGATTTGAGAAAACAAACTAATAACATTGCTTGACTGAACAATATTAAAGAAATGAGGACCGATCAGAATCCCAGTAAGAATATATCCAATCACAAGGGGCTGTTTTAACAAACGCAGTATGAGTGAAAGCAATGTAGCCAGAAGTACTATTGTTGTAAATTGAATGAATAGTTCCACTATTTTATAATACTACAGATTGCAATTGGGATAAATACTTGCAACAATAAAGAGGTAGTATGTTACAAGCAGTACTCGGTATCTTTATCCTTTTATGGCTACTCGGCTTTATCCATATAAGCCTTTTTGCATTTCCAATTTTTGGAGCCTTTACTCTACAAAGTCTTATTTACCTTATTATCATTCTCTTTCTTATTAGTTTGTTACCAGTAATTTTCAGGATGATTGCAATTATTCTTCTTATTCTGTGGCTCATGTCTACTTTTGGCTTTTTATTAATTGGCGGGCTGACAAATATCATTCTATTCATATTTATCATTG
>CAZJVI010000032.1:0-14875 GCA_964549385.1 uncultured Gammaproteobacteria bacterium | reverse complement strand
TCTATACAAACGTTTAACCGAAGTAGATATCAACATACAAGGATTGCCTCTTGTCCAACTTCTTTATAGAACATCCACAATGCCTGAGTACGAAAAAATTCGTGACAATTTAAAAAATTTCTGTAGAGAATTCGTTGAAACAGATTTTAATAGAAGATTGGTTTCTATTCTAATTTTGAAAAAGCCATTGCTGCTTGAGAAAGGTTTCAGCGTTGATATGATAGAGCTTGCAGCACCCAGAGCTTCCCATATGTATCCAAGTGGTTTAGAAAGCGTAGGTTTTTTTGTTGGCGATAGATTGCCTGCATTTAAGAAGAAATATCACAACGTCTTAACAGGAGAAAAAGATCATGGTGTTTATTGTAAACCTGCATTTGTCACATTTGATAACGGCAAAACCGTTAAGTTTTACAACGTAACGTTAAAGGATATTATTTTACGCGAAGGGTGGTTTTTTGAGAGAATAGATCTGCCAAAAGATGCTTCTGTTAATGAGCTTGCAATGCTTGTTAACACGTGGCAGCATTACTTAAAGAATAATGAAAACTGGGAGAATTGGATAAAAGATGTTACGCCAAAACGAACAGGCTGCGGTCTTGTTTATGAATTGACAAACCCCATTAATCGTCCGAATGAAAGCTTTGCGATTGTAGATATGCGAAATCTCAAATACGCAGAGCCGCATTACCACATAGAAACAGAAATTTATTTTGTCCTACAAGGTACAGGGAAAGTTGTTATTAGAGATCAGGTTTATGACATAGAGAAAGATTCAGTAGTGGTAATTCCTCCTAATGCGTCGCATTTTACAATTTCTAATGAGAAGCTTGTCTTAGTAGTCGTTAATACCCCGCCCTTCGCCGTTGAGCATTATATCGTTTTGAAAAAATCAAACAAGGAACAGGGTTTTGATAAAAAACAATTTGAAAAATTAATAAGAGGGGAATAAAGAAAATTATTCTTTTTTGTCTTCTGTTGTAGGGTTCTCTTGAGAATTATCTCCTGATGATTCTCCTGATTCTTTTGCTTCTCCGCCTTCAGCCGATGCTTCTGCTCCTTCTTTTGTTTCGCCTTCAGCCGCTTCTGCTCCTTCTTCACCTTCTGCTGGTGCTTCCGGTTCTGCTTCTTCAACAGTTGGCTCAACGATTTTTACTACTGTTTGTGCTGGATCAGTTAAAATAGTTACCTCATCAGCAACTTTCATATCAGCAACGGTAATTTGATCTCCTATTTGTGCCAAATGTTCGACTGCGACTTCAATGTTTTCTGGAAGTTTATCAGGAAGAGCTTCAACTTCTACGTCGGAAATGTTTTGTATTACTAATCCTATTTTATCAGTCACTGCTTGTGCTTCACCAAGAAGAACAACAGGAACGGTAGCTTTCACTTTTTCTTTCAAATTAACTTGATAAAAATCAACGTGTAATAAGGTGTTGGTGGCATAATTCTTTTGTAAATTTTTGATCAGAACTGGTTTTGTCTTTTCATCATAGGTAAGATCAATAAGTCCTGTCTCACCAGCCTCTTTGTAGACATTTTCGAAGTCTGTTAGTTTTATTTGAATGGCATGAGAATTAAGACCTTTTCCGTAGACATTGCCAGGGAGATATCCCTCGCGTCGGAGTTTCTTTACTTTCTTACCAAGTACTGTCCGTGCATCAGCTTTTAGTTGAGCATGCTTCATAAGGAGAATTATACAAGGTGATGTATAATAAAGCAAGTTTATGCGAATTGTCGGAATTGATCCAGGTATTGCTAGGACAGGCTGGGGAACTGTAGAAGTCAAAAGTGGGAAGTTAGAAGTGAGAAGTTTTGGATGTATTGAGACTTCAAAGGATTTATCTACAGAAAAACGCTTAGAAGAAATTTTTAAACAAATTGTCTCAATTCTAGAAAAAGAAAAACCAGATGCATTTGCTATTGAAGAATTATTTTTTAACACCAACGCAAAAACAGCAATGGTCGTGGGACAAGCAAGGGGAGTTATTTTATTAGCTGCAGCTCAGCATAATATCCCAATAGCTGTCTATACACCATTACAAGTAAAAATAGCGATTACTGGTTATGGTCGTGCGGAAAAGAATCAAGTGGGACAGATGGTAAAGACCATTTTACATTTGGACACAATTCCCAAACCTGATGACACAGCCGATGCTCTTGCGATTGCTCTGACACATGCATTTTCATATAAGATAAATGCAGTATAATGCTTCTATGGAAAATTGGTTAGATATCTCCACATTTTTGCTTTTTGTTTTGCAGAAAGCATATTGGTTGATCTCTGAAAAGAGAGCAGATCGAGAAAAACCAAGAGTACGAAAGCGCCCGCCACTTTTTAACAAGGCGAGAATTATAGAATATGGTGTATGGTGTGTGCTTTTATTGCTTTTTGTACAACTCATTTTACATGTTTCGATTTTACCTATGGGTAGCTATTCTCTTATGCCTCAAATAGGCTTTCTACTAGTTGTTTTAGGGCTTGGCTTGGGTTTAATGGCCCGAAGGCAGCTCGCCGAAAATTGGGCACATTCGTGGGAATATCAAGTTAAGCAAAAACAGGAATTGGTAACAACTGGTATATATAGTTTGATTCGACATCCTATTTATGCAAGTTTTGCCTTTGCTTCTATCGGCGCTGAATTGGTCGCAAAAAGCTGGCTAGTCGTCCTATTTTTTGGACTCTTTTGGACATCGTATAGACAGGCAAAAAAAGAAGAAATATTGTTAGAAGGGCATTTTGGGGCTGCCTATAAAATGTATATGAATCACACAAAAATGTTTATTCCCTTTTTGTGGTAATATAGGCAGTATGATTGGGACGCTAAAAGGAATTATTGAATATCGTGAGGATCCGTTTCTCATTGTTGATGTTAATGGTGTTGGCTATAAAGTAGTGGTTCCAGCTTCAGTTCTTTCAAAAATAAATAGCATTGGTGAATCAATAAAACTCTACACACATACACATGTCCGCGAAGATCTTCTGGAGCTCTATGGCTTTACTGATCCTTCAGATTTAAAAGTGTTTTCTTTATTAATAAGTGTTTCTGGAGTTGGCTGCCGAACAGCTCTTGGCATTTTTTCTGTGGGAACGCGTGGCGATATTGTTCAGGCCATTAGTACAGGTGATGTAACTTTTTTTACTTCAGTTCCTCGTCTTGGAAAGAAAAACGGACAAAAGATTATTATTGAACTTAAAAATAAAGTAGGAGCTAGTGGAGATATTAATTTATCTGATGATAATGGAGCGGAGCAGCAGGAATTAATTACTGCGCTGAAAGGTTTTGGTTTTTCTATACGCGAAGCACAAGACGCTATTAGAGGACTTAATGGAAAGGGTGAGACAATTGAAGATAAAGTAAGATTGGCATTAAAGTATTTGGGGAAGTAATTTTCAATTTGCAATTTTCAGTGAATTTTTAATGACTCAATGTTTGAAACATTAAAGAATTGTAATTTGATTGAAAATTAAAAATTGCAAAATTGAAAATTTTAGATATGGACCAAGCATCAAAGACTAAAATTAATGAACAGAATGATAATCCTGAAGAAGAAGTTCTTATTACATCGTTGCGTGCCGGTTCTTGGGGGGAGTTTTACGGACAATCGTCAGTGAAGACATCTCTGCAAATTGCAATCGAAGCGGCAAAGAAACGTAAAGAAGCGATGGAGCATGTTTTGTTATATGGCCCTCCAGGACTTGGGAAAACATCGCTTGCTCATATTATTGCAAAAGAAATGAATGCAAATATCCGTATAACTTCGGGTCCTGCACTTGAAAGATCAGGAGATCTCGCATCTATTTTAACCAATCTTGAGAAGGGAGACATTCTTTTTATTGATGAAATTCATCGATTGAATAAAGTAGTTGAGGAAACATTGTATCCTGCAATGGAGGATTATGCATTGGATATTGTTTTAGGTAAAGGGCCATCGGCTCGAACCCTACGATTAGATTTACCACCATTTACTATTATTGGGACAACAACTCGTGCTGGGATGCTATCTGCGCCGCTAAGAGATCGGTTTGGAGTCGTCCATCGGTTGAATTTCTATTTGCCTGAGGAATTAGAGAGAATTATTACCAACGCGGCAAAAAAGTTACATATAGCAATTGACGATGATAGCATCAAAGAGATTGCAAAACGTGCTCGAGGGACACCGCGTATTGCGTTAAAATTATTAAAAAGGGTTCGTGACTATGCACAGGTAAAAGGCAAAGGACATATCGATCCGAAAGCAACAACTGAAGCGTTGAAAATGCTTGAAGTTGATGAAAAAGGTCTTGATCCTTTGGATATAAAATTTCTCAAAGCAATTATTGAAAAACATTCAGGTGGTCCAGTTGGTATTGAGACAGTTGCAGCGACGTTGTCAGAAGACAGCGGGACTCTTGAGGATTTAGTCGAGCCATATTTGCTACAACTAGGATTTCTTAAAAGGACTTCACGAGGAAGGGTCGCAACGGAATCGGCCTATCAACATATTGGAGCTTTGTATCCAAAGCAAGATGATAAACAGTAGAAATTGATTTAATTTTTTATGAAGATCATTCACAAACAAGAAGCAATACATAACGTGAAACCTGAAGGAACAATAGTCGATTATTATTTATTTAATGAATACGAGATTCATTATAATGAACAAGTTCCCGGATCAACGCAAACATGGCATCATCATGAAAAAATTTGGGAAACACTTTTTATTATTGAAGGTGAGTTAACAGTTACATGGCGAGATGGTACTAAAGAAAGAGAAGAAATTATTAAAGCAGGAGATCTCGTTGAAACTGAAAGGTCAGCCCATACCTTTATCAATCACACAGACAAGATTGTAAAATTCTTAGTATTTAAACAGCTACCACAAGGCGGAACGGATTTCAGGCAAATTTTCAAAACAGATAAAATATTAGATTAAAGTACTGCAGCAAAAAGCTTCTATGTTAGAATGAAAGTAATGAAGCGGTTAGTTTTTCTCCTCGTTGGCTCGCTTTTATTTTTTGTTTCTTCACATCAAGTACTTGCTGATGATAGTTGGGTTATTGAAAATTTTCAGTCAAATGTTGCCATTCAGCAATCCGGAGTTGTAAAAGTCGTTGAGACAATTTCTGTTGATTTTCGTGATAATCCACAGCATGGGATTTATCGCGATATTCCGTATCTCTACAACTCAAATGGTAAGCAAACGTATACTGAGGTGAAAGTCGTGCATGTTTTGCAGAATAGCGAGCCAGCGCAGTATACAATTACGCAAACAAATGGTTATGAAAACATAAGAATCGGCTATCCCAATAAGACAATCGTTGGAAGGAATGTCTATACAATTGCCTATACCGTTACAGGAGTCCTTCAGCAGGTGAATAATTACGATGAGTTGTATTGGAATGTAACTGGTAATGATTGGCAAGTGACAATTCAAAAGGCAGAAGCAGAAGTGACACTGCCGAAAGACGGAATAGCAAGAATTACCTGTTATGAAGGAACTGCAGGCTCTCAAGATCCTTGTTTATCAAATTTTACTTCGGCACAAAACGCGACATTTGCAACTGCAAACGAATTGGGATCTGACGAAGGGTTGACAATCGTTGTTGATTATAATAAAGGTTTAATTCCAATTCTTACTGCAATTCCACCAAAGCCGTATTGGGAAAGATTATTTCTGTGGCCTGATGTTTTACCGTTATTAATAATTATTGTTAGTGGTATAGGTTTTATTACAGCTTTTTGGTATAAGTTTGGTCGAGATTATTGGTTTGGAGGAGTTTTATTTGGTACAAAAGATCAAAAAGGAAACGTTAAACCAGTCGGCTCACACGAAACAATCTCAGTAGAATTTACCTCACCTGATTCGTTGCGTCCTGCCGAGATTGGTGTTCTTATGGATGAACGAGCAGATACTCTGGATGTTGCTGCAACTATTATTGATCTGGCAGCAAGGGGATTTTTGCAAATTGTAGAGATACCGAGGACGTGGGCGTTTGGAAGAGTTGACTATCTTTTGTTGCAATCAACACCTAAAAAACTTCGAAAAGATTCAGAGCTATTGCCATATGAACAACTACTTCTTGATAAATTATTTTATAAGCGCAGCCAGATTAAGCTATCAAGTCTAAAAACAACATTTTATGAAGATCTCAAAAAAGTAAAAAATGCATTATATGATGAGGTTGTTACAAAAGGTCTTTTTGAGCAAAGTCCAGAAAAAGTAAGAAGAAAATATTTAGCGATCGCAATTATTTTGCTCATTGGTGGTGTTGGGTTGTTAGTCCTCGGTTTTAACGAGAATATTCTACTTATGGGAAGCTTTGGGTTGGGATTTGCCGTTTCTGGCATTGCATGGATTTTTATGTCGCGTTTTATGCCACGAAAAACTGCATACGGTAGAGAATGTTATCGTCGTGCAAAAGGGTATTACGTATTTATTAATAGCGCAGAGAGATACAGACAGAGATATTTTGAAAAGCAAGATATGTTTAATGAGGTTTTGCCTTACGCAATTATTTTTGGCGTGACAAAAAAATTTGCTAAAAAAATGGAGAAAATGGGAGTTGAGCCAAAACAAACAGATTGGTATGTTGGACCACATCCTTTCGCTATAGGCATATTTGCAGGAAACATTCAAGATTTCTCAAGCTCACTTTCAAGCGCTATGGCTACAGTACCGTCAAGTAGTGGTGGTTTTTCAGGTGGATCAGCAGGAGGAGGTTTTGGCGGCGGTGGCGGTGGAAGTTGGTAACTGAGAATTTATATTTGCAATTTCAATAGTGTTTGGAAGAATGGGCTAAACGTCACAAAAAGCTGCAATAAGAAAATTAATACTATCGTAAAAATGAGAAAACGATTCCTTCGTCTCAATGAGTGCCATCCAATTACAATAACTACCAATAATTGAAAATAAATAAGTAAGTCAAAGACTACGGTTCTTGCGACAGCTTGTGGAACAATAGTTAGCAAATAAGTGAATATTGCAAGAAGTGCTGCCGCTATAGAAAAGCCAATTAGCGCAATAAGAAGAATTCTATTGAGATTTAAGAGAGAGACGTTTGGGTCACGAGGTTTCTTGAATAAAACAGAATTATCTTTACTCCCTGTTGCAAGAGCAAGTGCAGGTAGACTGTCGGTTATCAAATTAATCCATAATATTTGTGTGGGTAAAAGAGGAAGTGGCAAATGAAAAAGTGTTGCAAAAAAGACTAAAGAAATCTCCGATAAGTTTCCTGAAACAAGATAGACAGTGGCATTGAGAATATTCTTATAGATAATGCGTCCTTCTTCGATTGCTTTGATAAGTGTTGCAAAATTATTGTCAGTAAGAACAATATCTGCGGCTTCTTTTGCGACATCGGTTCCTCCAGCACCCATAGCAACTCCTACATCTGCCTTTTTCAGTGCAAGCGAATCGTTCACGCCATCACCTGTGACACCTACGATAATGCCAAGTTGTTTAAGAATGGTTACCAAACGCAATTTTTGTTCTGGCTGAATTCGGGCAAAAACACGGGTATTAAAAATAATCTTTCCAAGTTCTTCGTCAGTCATTTTTGATAACTCATCGCCTGTTACGACATCTTCGTCTTTAGTGATAAGCCCTATTTCTTTTGCAATACTCAATGCGGTAAATTCATTATCTCCGGTTACCATAATTGCTTGAATCCCCGCTGCATGAGATTTTTTTACAGCTTCAATAACTTCAGGACGCGGAGGATCATAGAGCGCTATAATGCCAAGAAATGTAAGGTTCTCTTCAAGTTGATCGCGTGTCTGGTATCCTTTTTTATTGTCCTTTTTTACTCCGAAGGCAATCACTCGTAAGCCTTCTTTTGCAAGCGTTTCATATTCAAGTTTTATTGTTTCCTTTTCTGAATTGCTTAGTTTACTTTTTTCAAGAATTACCTCTGGTGCTCCTCTGACAAAAATAAATTTTCCATGCGCCTTTTCCCAGACAGTAGTTATGCTTTTTGTAATGGAATCAAAAGCATGTTCTTCAATATCTTTTTCTGCGATAGTATCTTGGAGCTTGTTATTTTGTTCTCTTGCCCAGAGAAGTAGTGCTCCGTCTGTTTGGTCGCCGATTATTTCAAAATCTTTTCCATCACCTTTTTCAATGAGAGATGCAGTGTTCCCCAGAAAACATGCTGTTATCAACTCAGAAAGATATTTTTTTTCTTTAAGCCAATATTTTTTGACACGCATCGTATTTTGAGTAATTGTTCCTGTCTTGTCTGTAAGAATCATTTGGACAGATCCAAGTGTTTCAATAGAGTTCATTCTTCTCACAATTGCATTATTTTTTGCCATACGATTTGTCCCGACTGCAAATGCTATCGTTACGACAGCAGGAAGTCCTTCGGGGATTGCGGCAATTGCAATACTCGCGCTTACCAAAAGAAGCGGCACAAGCTCTTGTCCAGAAAGAATACCAATAGGAATAATAGAGAGTCCTACAACAATTGCACCATATGAAAGTATTTTGCCCAATTGGTCAAGATTTTTTTGTAGCGGTGCTTTATCTTCTTTTATCGTTGAGAGGTTTGAAGCTATTTGTCCAAATCTTGTCTGCATACCTGTTTTTGTAACACGCATTATGCCATTACCACCCAAAACCAATGTTCCCAGCATAAGAGATTCTGTTTTCTTTTTGATAACAGCCAGAGATTCTCCTGTAAGAATCGATTCATCCACTTCAAGTTCAACATCTTCGATTAATATCCCATCAGCGGGGATTCTATCTCCTTCAGAAAGGATAACAATATCTTCAGGAACAAGTCCTTCGGCCAGGATACGAATTTCTTTGCTGTCTCTGAAAACTCGCGCATCAGGTGCTGTATATTCTTTTAATTTTTCCAGAGATTGTTGTGCTCGATATTCTTGAATAAAGCCAAAACAGCCATTGATAATAACAATTGCAAAAATAAAAGCGGCGTCGATTTTGTCATGAATAAAGAAAGATGCGATGCCTGCGACAAAAAGAATTGTATTGATGGTTGTTGGAAATTGTGAAAGAAACAGTTTCCAAGCAGAAAAGTGGGATTCTGCTGAAATTGTATTGTTGCCGTATTTTTGTAAGCGTTCTTCAGCTTCTCTTTGGGTTAATCCATGTTCCATAGTTAGGTATTAGGTATTAGGTATTAGGTATTAGAGAATGTATATTTAATTTTTCTAGCACCTATAACCTAGCACCTACATTGTTTCTCCTTTCGGTCTATACTGCAATGCTTCTGCTATATGTTCTGGTTTTATCGTTTCCTCGTCTGCAAGATCTGCAATCGTTCGAGAAAGTTTGATGATTCTATAATATGCTCTTCCTGAAAGGTTCATCGCTGTAACTGCTTGGCGAAGGAGCGTGATGCAGTCATCCGTTAGTTCGCAATACGTCTTAATCGTTTTATTGGTGAGTTCTGCGTTGGATGTAATTGTTGTTCCTTTATATCGTTTATTCTGTTTATCTCTTGCTTTTTGGACGCGAACTCTCACTTTTTGTGAATTTTCCACATTGTTTGTCTCGCGTTCTGTGAGTTTCTCTACTTTAACTGCAGGAACATCAAGATGAATATCTATTCTATCGAGCAGCGGTCCTGAAATTTTTTTCTTATATCTTGAGATTTGTGAGGGAGTACAGAGGCAAGTATGCGTTTTATCCCCAAGATATCCACATGGACAAGGATTCTGACTAGCAATGAGCATACATTTTGCAGGAAATGTTGTTTTGCCCTTTGCTCGTGAAATTGACACAACACTATCTTCAATGGGTTGCCTCAAACTTTCCAAAATATTGCGTGGGAATTCAGGAAATTCGTCGAGAAAAAGAACTCCTCGATGAGCAAGGGTAATTTCTCCTGGACGGGGATTGCTCCCTCCGCCAATCAGTCCGACCAACGAAATAGTATGATGAGGGCTACGAAATGGACGTTTATTCATAACGGCATCTTTGCCGAGAAGGCCAGCGATACTATAAATTTTGGTTACTTCTATCATTTCATCAAACGTAAGACGTGGCAAAATGGATGCGAGTGTTCGGGCAAGAAGTGTTTTCCCCGCACCCGGGGGACCTTTAAAAAGGATATTGTGGGATCCCGCTGCAGCTATTTCAAGCGCACGTTTGGCTTGTTGTTGTCCTTTTATGTCTTTCAAATCATAATCAAACAGCTCTTGCAGCATTACATCTTGAAAGATGACTGGTTCGACTTTCTCAAGTGGCTGTTGGTCTGTAAGGTGAAAGAAAAGGGACTTTAGAGACTCAACAGAATAAATTGATATACCCTCAACAATCGCAGCTTCTTGTGCATTATCCTCTGGGATAAAAACGTTGGTCAGTTTTTTATCTCGTGCCATGAGCGCTTGGATAAGTGCTCCATTAATTGAGCGCACTCTGCCATCAAGAGAAAGTTCTCCACTGATGAGCGCGTTTGAAAGATCCACTTGCAATTGCCCTGACGCAATCAAAATTCCCAGAGCAATCGGCAGATCATACGATGGTCCTTCTTTCGGTAAATCGGCCGGTGCGAGGTTGACAGTTATCCGTCTTGCAGGAAAATCAGCGCCGGAATTCCTGATTGCCGATCGAACGCGCTCTTTGGCTTCTTCAACAGCTTTGTCTGGCAATCCGACGATAGTGAAAGAAGGTAACCCTTGTGATGCAATATCAACTTCTACTTCAACAGGAACAGCATCAAGTCCGACGACAGCAGCAGAGAAAACTTTGGCAAGCATACATCTATCATACGGTAATATGGCTGACTTGACAAATGTTGCAAAATAGTATTATGCTATAGGTGTTGCCTGATGCATCGGGCTAACAAATCTATAGAAAAGGTCATTCTAGATACATTTTTTTCATAGATATTTAAAAAATATATATACTTGAATAAAGCAATATATTTAAAAGACATAAGATGATAGATGTTACAAAATGTTTATTACCTTATAGTCAAACAAAAAGATCTGCTTAAAAAACAGATCTTTTTGTATTTTTAGAACCTACGGTATACAATAGCCCCAGTATGGATCAAGTTGCACAAATCCGCGAAAAAATAGATATCGTTTCATTTATCTCAGAATTCATCCCATTGAAAAAAATGGGGCACAATTTCAAAGCAAATTGTCCATTTCATGGAGAGAAAACACCATCATTTGTCGTGTCGCCTGAAAGGCAGATTTGGCACTGTTTCGGTTGCGGAAAAGGAGGCGATGTCTATACATTCCTGATGGAATATGAACGGTTAGAATTTCCTGAAGCACTTCGAACCCTTGCAAAAAGGACCGGTGTTGAACTCACAAATAGAGAACGCAATAGTGGTCTTGCAACGCAAAAGGAACGCCTTTATCAAATAAATAGTTTGACAAAGGAATATTATCATTATGTTCTTCTTAATCATCCTGCTGGCAAACGCGCATTGGAATATTTAAAAAATCGCGGCATCACTCAAAAAATTATTGAAACCTTTATGCTTGGTTTTGCGCCGACTCGTAATGCGTTAACCAAATACTTACTTTCAAAGAAAAAATTCGCTAGAGAGGATTTAGTGGCGTCTGGAGTGGCATTCCAGAGAGGTTCGGATATTGTTGATTTTTTCCGTGGTCGACTGATGTTCCCTCTTATTGATCATCGAGATAATGTTGTTGGATTTGCAGGACGGATTCTTGATAACAACGATACAACGTCAAAATATATTAACACACGAGAAACACTTATTTATCACAAAGGAGAGCAGTTTTACGGCTTAAATATCACTAAAGATGCTATCAGGCGGGAAAATCAAGCGATTATTGTTGAAGGAGAATTTGACGCGATTTCCTGCTTTGAAAATGGTGTTGCCAATGTCGTTGCGATAAAAGGGACGGCGCTTACCGAAGCACAAGTGAATTTATTGGGACGGTTTGCACAAAAAATTACCTTCTGTTTTGATGGCGATAAAGCAGGGCAAGAAGCAATCAAAAGGAGTCTCGCCGTTGTTGAAAAGAAAGGCCTCACACCAACGGTAATTGAAATCCCTGGAGGCAAAGATCCTGATGAGGCACTCAAAAATGAGCCAGGACTTTTTAAAAAATCTGTACGTGAAGACGTCAGTATCTACGATTATTTATTTGAAAAAACACTTACAGCAGTAGACAGAGAGACTGTTGACGGGAAGAAGCAGTTTGCTGATCAACTATTACCAGTAATCGCAACAATCAAAAATGAAATTATTAAAGAACATTACATAAAGAAAATCAGCTCTGTATTAGATACATCCTATGAAAGTATTGTTCGGGAATTGGAAAAATTACGACAACCTCGTACTGCACCTCAAAAAGCCGTTGAAGAAAAACAAAAACGCAGTAAAGAAGAAATTCTTGAAGAATATTTACTTGCGTTAATCGTCCAAAATCTCATGCCTAAAAAAGCATTGGAAACAGCGATGAATGTGTTATCCGAAGTTTTACCAAAAGAACGTGCGTATCACAAAATTATGGATCACTTACTCAGTCATTTTGAAAGACATGAAAATTTCGATGGCAACATATTTGGTGATGGATTACCTAAAGAACTTGTTCCTGTCTATGATACGTGTTTTCTTGTATCTCTCCCAACGTTTCCAGATGATGAACACGCCTTTAATGAAATTCGCAAAATAGCAACACAGCTCAAAAAAGTTTATATTCAAAAAAAATTAAAATCACTTTCCGTACAGATACAACAGAGTGAAAAAGATGGAAATGAAAAGGAAGCAGAAGATTTACGAAAGACATATGCCTCTTTTTTGTCTGGTATGAATTCTGAGACGTTGAATTAATCTTGTAGTATAGGTTTGCATAGCCTGAATAATGTGCTATACTAGATAATATATGTCTCAAAAATTATCCCAATTACTCACAGATGTCGTCACCTCGGCAAAAAAACGCGGTTACATTACCCAAGATGAAATTCTTGGTATTTATTCAAAACCGGAAGATCATATTGAGGATCTTGATGGATTGTATGACAAATTAATGCGCTCAAGCGTTGATGTTTTTGAATCCGTTGCGCAACAGCAAGATGACCAAAAACCAATTGAAGACCTTGAAAAAGAGTTGGAAGCACTTACCGTTTTGACTGAAGGGTCTGTTTCTGATCCTGTACGCATGTATCTGAAGGAAATTGGTCGCATTCCCCTTCTGACGTTTGATGAGGAAATTGATTTAGCAAAAAAGGTTGAAAATAGTGACATGCGCGCAAAGCAGAAATTAATCAACTCCAATCTCCGTTTGGTCGTTTCTATTGCAAAAAAATATATCGGTCGGGGACTTTCACTTCTCGATTTGATCCAAGAGGGCAATCAAGGTCTTATCCGTGCAGTTGAAAAGTACGATTGGCGACGCGGTTACAAATTCTCAACATACGCAACCTGGTGGATTAGACAATCTGTAACTAGGGCGATAGCCGATCAGGCAAGAACGATTCGTATTCCTGTTCATATGGTTGAAAATATTAATCGTTTCCTTCGTTCTCAAAGAAGACTCATGCAGGAGCTCGGACGTGAGCCAACCCCTGAGGAAGTTGCAAATGTTTTGGGTATTGAACCCGATAAAGCACTTGAGATTATTAAAATTTCTCAAAATCCGGCAAGTCTTGAAGCACCAGTTGGTGATGAAGAGGATAGTAGATTGGGTGACTTTATTCATGATGTATCAGCACCAACATTGTTCGATTCAGCATCTCGAGAACTTCTTAAAGAGCAAGTGGATCAAGTTCTGGGTACCTTATCTGATCGTGAGAGAAGAGTATTAAAAGAACGATTTGGCTTAGATGATGGTCGTCCAAAAACTCTTGAAGAAGTTGGCCGCATGTTCCAAGTCACTCGTGAGCGTATCAGACAAATTGAAGCAAAAGCTTTACGAAAACTTCGCCATCCATCACGTGGCAATAAACTTCGGGATTACCTTGTTTAAAAACGATTCGGTAATAAGTCGTTTAATCTTCGGGAATTATTTTCTTAAAATTTAGAATGCTCCATTGGGGCTGCCGAGACCTGTTGGTCCATCGTATCCTTTTGTTGCTTTACAAAGATAGGATGAAGAACATGTTCCGTTGCTGCCTGTTGTTATATCATGGAAATGACTTGACGAAAGTCCATAGAAAAAAGTTCCTGCTTGTTCAGTAGAAGGTAAGTGAATACTCGTTGCAAAAATTCCTGCAACGAGAGGAGAGGCTAGACTTGTTCCTCCTATTTTGAACCATCCTTTTTGGCCATCATAGGTCACACTATCGTATACTGCAGCACCTGTTGTCGGATCAGCATCTGCAGAGACATCAGCAACTGTTCTTTTTTTGCATCCTGTGTCTTTTTGCCAACTAGGTTTGATTTCATAATTGCTGCAACCGCTTCCGCCGTCAGACCATGCTGATTCAGAGGAGTATGATCCAGATTGCGTTACATTCAATTTTGTCCCGCCAACGCCTATGACATATTGTGATGCAGCAGGATAACTGACACCATAGCCGTTATCTCCAGAGCTTGCAAATATTGCAATCCCTGGCTGATTGAAATGTTTGTCATACGTTTTTTCTGTTGAAGACTCGCCGCCGCCATAGGAATTAGAAATAACCGTTGCTCCTAGACTTATTGCTGTGTCGACTGCTTTCAATAAATTGGAATTCGTAGGCGATGTTGCTTCGACCAAGAGAATACTGCAATTCTCACACATAGCGTGAACAGCTTCGACATCAAGTGCTATCTCAAGTGCCCATCCATTATCTGTTTTTGGATATTTTGTCGTACCAGTTTGGCTTACTTTTTTAAAACAGGCAACCTTCGTTTGCAAAATCGTACCCGAACAGTTTGCCAATAGAGGTAGATTAAACGTTGTACTATACTCTTGCAGATCTGTGAGTATGTTTGGCTCTTCTTACGCATCGATAA
>CAZJVI010000031.1:0-15092 GCA_964549385.1 uncultured Gammaproteobacteria bacterium | reverse complement strand
TTGAATTGGCTGGGGACATCGTTGACACTCCTAAGATTTGATTAGCATAAGCTAAAGGGGTCAAATAATCAAGGGCTTGATGAGGACGAATACTGTTGTATTTGATTAACCATTCAGTTAAATCTTTATTCGCTTCCTGTATGTCATCAAGCCCTATGCTTGAAAAGTCCAACCATTCTCTCTGAATAGTATGGTTAAATTTCTCAAGTGCTGGATTATCTTTGGGGGTATGAGGTCTTGAAAAAATTTGTTGAATACCCAATTGGTTGCATGTATCAGTAAATGTTTTTGCAAATTCACTCCCATTATCTGAGTGAATAACTGCTAACTGATTACCACTTACGTATCTCAGTCTTTTGAGAAAATCACTCCCATTTTGTGAAGATGCTGTTGTATACACTCTAGCATATGCCAATTTTGTTTTGTCTTCTAATGCGGTGAAGATTACTCGTCTTTGTCCATACCACCAAATGAGGATACTGTCGGTATGCCACAGTGTCCCTACGCTCAGTTTCTTAAGGGTCTCTTTGACGTTGTGGATACGTATCCGTGGCTGTTTTGCTCTTCCAACGGTATATACTCGTTTCTTTCTTTTTTCAACAAATAGCTTGTGTTTACGAATAACTCGTTCTATCTTCCAGGTAGTAATATCCTCTTTGTATTGTTGTTTGTAGAGTATCTTTAATTTCTTTTTCCCAAACTCCATGTTTCCTTTTCGTAGAGCCACTATCCGTTCTTCTTCCTCTTTTGTTACCTGCCAACCTCTGAGTTTCTTGGGTTTACGTGAGTATTCTTCAAGACAGTGAGCATTTGATTTATCAAAGCGCTTAATCCATTTATGCAGTCCCTGTCGAGAAATCCCAAAGTGTTTTGCTGTTGGAGCAACTTTTCTTTTGCCAACAGTATAGTAGAAGATGATCCATTCCAATCGCAGCATACCTTCTGCTGAGATTCTTTCTTGTTTTGCTTGATAGCGGTAGTAATCCCAGAAATTCTCTTTCCCTGTTTGAATTGCTTTCCATGATTGATACGTCCATGGATGATCTTTTGTTGGTTTATGACCTTTTGTTTTCATCGTTTTCACCTCCTCAGTAGCGTTATTCTACTGTAAAAGTGTAAACGATGTCTCTCAGCCTAATCACTTCTTCTTTACAATTCCCGTTTCAAAATTTCAGGATAGGTATCATTGACCTTTAGAATCAATTCACCAAACAGTGAATTGACCCATGCAAACCAGTGGCGCGTGTAATGATGTGAATCGTCTACATCAACACTTTCATGCATAAAAAATGTCCCGGCATGGGTCCTTTTTAGCGTCGCAAGACAATCGACAATTTCTTTCTCATCCTCAGTAGTGAGTGCTTGCATGATTGTTGCCATAGGCCAAAAATGATCGCAAACTCCCACATGGGGAGATGTCAACCCACACGCGACATCTCCTTTGGCAAAGAATGAATTACATCTGCTCAATAATAATTACCGTGTATTTTTATAGACAGGATCATCAAGTTTGCAGTATCCAAGATATGGAAGACTGAGAAGACTGGGGATATTTGGATCATCCATGATACAACTTGAGCCGTATCCGTCCACCTCGTAGGCATATATTTCTCCGTATTTTTTATGTTCTACAATTCCGTACTCTTTTATCCCATCATCAATTTGATCTGCAAGTTTTGCTGCAACTTTTGCAGTTTCATCAGCAGAAATCTCCTCAAAAATTGGCTTCAGTTTCCTCAAATAAACAACAGCCATTGCATTTGCTGGAATAAGATACGGAAAAACATTTTCGTCATCCGATGGTCGAAATACACAACGACTCAGCCCGCAGTATTTGCCTGGATAACCATAGCCTTCAAGCCTCACTGCAGGATGCAGATGTCCTGAAGGAGTCGTAAAATGATAAAGAAGTTCATTCGTTTGTCTATCAAGTGTGTTTTGTTCGGTATGAATGACGTCAAGACTTTTATTCATCGCTCTCAACCAAGAATCATCGAAGGGAGATATGTCTTTTGTTTCGTTATAATAGCCATACGATAGACGATAAAATGCCGCAAGACTATCAAGTTCATATTTTCTTTCAAAAACTTCTACTTTATGATCGTGAATTTCTCTTTTGAATGCGTTTGCATATGGATCAGAATTGATACAAATAGTTTGTCGATGCAAAAGGCCAATGAAAAGTTTTTTAATTTCCTCATCTTTTGCAGCATAGGGCAAATAAGGCCAAACTTGATTGACAGAATCTCGAAGCCACATTGCAGGGATGTCCCCTGTTACGACAAACGTATCTGGACGTCCAACGTGTTCTGAATGATAAACAGTTGTATCAAGCGTATTTGGGAGACATTGTGAGAACATTCTGCGTATAGCTTCGTCGGCAATTTCTGTCGAAACTTTTTCGATCTCATTTTCTATTGTTTCGTTTCGAAATAATCTGTCATGCGGTTCAGGTCGCGTATTGAAATGCGAGAAATTCTGTAATTCATCAGGATTTTTATATGACATATGATTATTGTATAGAATAATTAGATTATCAGCAAACAACAGATGCTATACTACTCTTATGCCAGAGGAAGGAACAATTTTTCTCTCTAAAAGTAAAACCACTAGCGTACAATCAAAAAAGATTGAACAACTTCTTGCCAACAAAAAAAAGCTTTATCAGATTTTTTCTGTTTTCCCTTTGCAGCTCGCTCCTGATCAACTTATTATTGATACACAAAAAGTAACTATCATTTATAATCAATTCTTTGGTGAGACGTTTTCTGAAACTATTCTTCTTGACCAGATTGGGGATGTCGATCTTGAATTGGGATTTCTCTTTGGTTCATTACATATATTGTCGTTAAGTCATGAGAAACAATGGATAAAAATTTCGCAACTAAAACGAGATGAGGTACTGCGTGCAAAAAGAATTATTGAAGGGTTGATAATTGCAAAAAGAGAAGGAATTACCCTTGATAATTCAGATGAAGGCTTGGTTGATGAATTAGAAAAATTAGGAAGCGCTTTATAATTTGGTTTAAATAATAAATTTTAAAGCAATTTTGGAGATCTGATAACGTTTTGTGTCCCAGGTGCCTGTATTACTTCTGGAGTAATGTAAGCATAATCAGCTACTGTTTGATTTTCGAGAATATTTGATCCGCTTTCTATGGTAGCTCCTATGCCGATTCTAGATCCGGGAAAAAGTGTCACTTCTGCTTCAATAATAGCACCATCTCCCACACGTGCTCTATCCATTATTGTAGCATTCTCTACATTTACATCCCTTCCAATTCTTACATCACTTCCTATAGATGTATCCTCTATTCTACTACGTGGACCTATCAAAGACCTTGCTCCTACTTCAGTATTAACTAGAGGAGCATTTACAGAAACTGTAGCGCCGTTAGATGAAAGGTTAAAAATTTCATCATCAGGATAACCCTCTACATTTATTTCTCTTGGAACATAATACGGTTGTGTTTCGTCACCAGGAGCATAATCAACCCAAAAATATGGATGATCTGTAATTACAGGTTCTCCTTGCGGTATTATGCCTTGTTTTTCCTCTATTTCTATCATGGACAAATTATACTATAAAAATAATAGGAACGCAATATTATAGGCTAACACATGTGAGCACATACTTTTTTATAAAAAGCATGGCTATATGGATAGAGAAATTGGATTATTGGGCAAAATATAAGATGGATAAAATATCAACAAAATAAGAAATTTTAGAAAATCAGCTTGAAAGAAAATTTAAAATTTCCCCAGAAAATATTGTTAATGCTGAGATACCTGCGATACTGTGTTGTACCATCGGTATGGTTATATTGGTAGCACCTTGCAGGGCAACTGTTGATGATGGGACCACACCGTCCCAAATGGGTTTAATCGTTAGCACTTTTTTTCTATCATTCATAGTTAACCTACTCTCATTGAGGTCTTCAAATAAAAGGACTGACTCTTTAAATACAGGATTTTCGGCTGAAGCGGTTTTAAGTGAAGGTGAAACATTCGTTCCTTTTTTTAATCTTCCACAAATATTTACAATTTTTTTTATTTTGTTTTTTCTTTCCGCGAACGCGTTCAGAACCGCTGCTCCTCCAGCGCTTTGTCCAAATAAGTAGATGGCGTATCCTTTCGCATATAGTTCATCAATTTTATTTAAAATAAGTGTTAATTTCGGATAGAATGATTTTCCTTGTCTCCACGCAGGTTTAATAATAAATACCTCATAGCCATGTCTATTCCATAAGAGAGGAAGCAAATTTATCAGTTTATTATTGAGAAATTTATCATCATTGAGTCCCGGAACGTAGATGATTGCTTTTTTCATTATAGCTATACTATAGCACGATTTTTATAGAGGTATCAATTTAAGTGTGGCAATTTTTGCTTGCAACGTTAGTGTTGAGTTAACATATGGAGAATTGACATATTTTGTTTGATATGCTGTATCAATTTCGTTGATATTTTCATTATTCACTTCAGAAAATGTAACATTTTTGCTCACTCCACCAGCTTCGATATGGCCTTTGTGTTGTTCAAGTGCATGTTGATACCATTTTCCGTCAACACCGTTAACTGACCGAACATATATTTCATTTCCAGATCGGACAACCCAAATTGTTACGGCATCGCGAAGCGAACCATCTTGTTTTTGAGGTGCAATATGTAGTTCCTCTGCATCGCCAATTTTTGCTAATTCATCAGTTGTCCATGTATTCATTGTGTTTGCTATCTCGAATTATAGATTTGCCACTTGAGGGATTACTTCTTCGGCAATTTTTTTAACAGGTTCTATTTCGTTGACGTTGCGAATTCCTATAATTACATGGGAAAACCCTAATTCATGGAAATGCTTCAAATCACTAATAATTTTATCCGGATCTACTTCTTCTCTGATTTGATACATTGAGGTTTTTTCAATCTCTTCATAATTTCTCTTAACATCTTTGCAATGTTGTTTGAGTACTTCCAATTTCCGTTTAATTTCTTCATCCCCAATTTGTCCAAAAAGGTTACAAGCATCAGCATATTGGGCAACTAAACGAAGTGTCTTTTTTTCTCCGCCACCGCCAATAAGAATAGGTGGATGAGGTTTGGTCATAACTTGTGGATGATTCATGGGGCGACCGAGGGTATAATGTTTGCCTTTGAATGGCTTTTCATCACCTTTCCACATTTGGCTAATAATTTGTAGTGCCTCTTCCAATCTTTCAAATCTTTCTTTTAACGGCGGAAAATCAAAACCCAATGCAATAGATTCTTCTTCATTCCAGGCAGCACCTATCCCTAAATAAGCGCGTCCCTTACTTAAAACATCGAGTGTTGTGACAATTTTTGCGAGAAGAGCAGGGTTTCTATAGACAACCCCAGTTACCATGGTTCCGAGTGTTACTTTTTTAGTAACTCCAGCCAAAAATCCAAGTGTTGTGTATGCTTCAAGCATTGGCTCTTCTGGTGCGCCGATATGTCCGATTTGAAAAAAGTGATCCATGACCCAGAGACTGGAAAAACCGCCAGTATCTGCGGTTGTTGCTATGTTTGTTAATATTTCAGAAATTGATTCAGGCTCCTTTGGCCACGTAAATCTGTTAATTTGAAGTCCTATTTTCATACTATTTATATTACTCTCTCTATCTTAAAATCTTGTAAGAGTTTAGGATTTATTTTTTGTAATTTTTCCAGATCTTTTATTGTATCAATGTCAAAGGCAAAGCTATCATGAAAATAAGTTTTAACAGTGAGAGATTGTTCTTTTGCCGAGGAAATAAATTTTATTAGACTATTTTCTCCAAATTGATATGGGATAAGTAGCGGTGTTTTCATCATGACAGCATTCGTTCCGGTTTTTTCTTTCGATTGAGCAAGGACAATATCGTTTTTTTTACTCAATAAAAATAGTTGTTCTATATCATTTTTTGTAAGAAGCGGTAAATCAGCTGACAATGTTAAAACCGGTTTATTTTGATCTATTTTTTTTGCAGCAAAAGTCAGCGAGCGATTATGACCAGAAATCTTTTCCGAAATACTTTTAATCCCTAGTACGTTAGCGGTTTCGATAACTTTTTTGTCAAAACTTACAATAAAAATTTCAAGATCATTATTAACTGCTTTGACAATTTTTATTACATGTTCCAACAATAATAACGTCAGTAGTTCTCGTTGTTCAGGATTAATGTGTTTTGCTAATCTACTTTTTGCATTTTTTAATGCTTTTATTGGAATTAAAACAGTCGCGTTCATAATGAGATATTGGTGATGACAGTTTGAGCAAGATTCTTTTTTGTTTGGATATCTGTCATCATCGTATTCGTTACGACAACAGTTATTCCAAGTTTTTCAATTTCCTTTTTTTGTTTTTCGTCTTGTTCATCAATAACCATTACATCTAAAAAATCCTGATAATATTTTGCAATACCCAACGCAGATGGTTCATATTGTAAATCGCGTAACATTGTGTCTGCAGGACCTTTAATTGTTTTTCCACCGACAATTGGTGACACGGCGATTTTTTTTGCTTTTGCATTTTTTATCTGTTTTCGTATATTAGGTACAGCCAATATCGTGCCGATACTTACGATTGGATTGCTCGGAGCAATAATAATTGCATCTGCTTTTTCAAGTGCGTTAAGAACGCCGGGTGCAGGACTGGCTTTTGTGACGCCTTTAAATGTTATGCCAAGTACTTTATCGGCAAATTTTCTTTTGACAAAATATTCTTGAAAAGATAATTTCCCAGCAGGTGTTGTGACAACTGTTTTAATAACGTCATTTGACATAGGCAAAATAGTGAATGGGATAGAAAAATGTTCCGCAATATTTTTGGTGATTTCGTTAAGGGTTTTCCCTTGTTTAAGTAACTGGGTTCGGTGAATATGTGTCGCGAAATCTTTATCGCCTAAAGTGAACCAGCTTTCGTTGCCAAGTTTTTTCAATTGATTTATCACAGCAAACGTTTCATCTTTTAGTCCCCATCCTTGTTTGTCATTATGATTTTTTGAAAGGGTATATATAATAGTGTCGATATCAGGACAAACTCTCAGACCATAAAAATCTTCGTCATCTCCGGTATTAACGATAACGGTTAGATCTTTTGGATTAATAGTTTGTACCAATCCTTCTAAAAATCGAGCGGCACCTACACCGCCTGCAAGAACAACAATTTTCATAATTTAGCGAAACATATCTTTCTCAGAATCTCTCAATAATATTTTTGCATTTTTGTTTGTATTTTCATAATGATATCCGCGAATCAGTACTGCAGGAATTTGATTTGTTTTTCCCATCATAAGTTCTGCTGCAGAAGCAAGTTCGTCAGCAATAGCAATCAAACTTGCCGAAAGTGTATATCCGTAGACATCCTTTTCGCCTCGGTAATCGATCAATGGATCAATTCCATAGGTACCAATTGCGAAATTAACTTGTCCTTCACGCCAGGGACGTCCCCACGTATCAGAAATAATAACGCCAAGTTTTTTTATCTTAAATAAGTTTGTCAATTTTTGTTGTATTTTTTTTGCAGAAGAATCAGGATTAAGTGGCAATAACGAAACCACTTTTTTATTCCCCACATTTGATTCATCAACTCCAGCGTTGGCGCAAATAAATCCTTGATTCGTTTCAGTAATAATTACTCCATGATCCATGCGGACAATACGTTTACTTTCTTGAAGAATGAGTTCAATATGTGCCGCATTTTTGTGATAATCTTTGGCGATTTTTTGAGCGAATGCAGAAGGTTTAATTTTATCTAAATTAACTATTCTCCCTTCTGCTTTTGAAACAATTTTTTGTGTTATTACGAAAATGTCATTATCTTTCAGTTTTAAATCTTGTTTTTTTAATGCTCTAAACAGAACATCAGCAAGTTGTGTTTTTGAATTAATTTCACCGATGTGTTTGAGAGGAATAATAGCTAATTGATCACTCATAAATTGCGCAATGTGGGCAAAACAGTTTCTCCTAACAGTTTGATAATTTTTTGTTGATCCTCTCCTGTTGTTTGAATTGCGACAATGTCAGCCCCAACTGTTGTGATAAGAGGTTTGTATTGTTCAATATATTCATCAGCATTTTTGACAATTGTGTAGTGAGATAAAATTTCATCTTTTGACAGCTCATCAGCTTCTTTCTGCAATTCTTCAGGGTCCGTTGCGGTATTGCGACTGGGCGCTCGCAAACCGCGCCAGGCTTTGAGCGATTCAAAAGCCTGATCATAATTCTCTGCAAGGATTGTCCATCTGGATGCAACAACGGGAAATGATTTTTTCCCGAGTTCTTTTGCTTTTTGTTGTGAAGGTTTGATTATTTCTTTAGTAGTTTCTTCTGGATTTTTAACACTAACAATAATACCGTCAGCGTGCTCTGCTGCAAGTAATCCTGATTTTGGTCCACCGGTTGCAAGATAAATTTGGATTTCATGCAATGGTGGAGAATAGAGTTTTGCATTTTTTGTTTGATAATATTTGCCAGAAAAAGTAACTTTTTCACCCGCAAATAATCGATGCATAATTTCAAGCGCTTCCTGCATCCGTTCCGAGCGTTCCTTGTAATTTGGGAACGTATAGCCAAGCGGTGTTTCATTTATTGATTCACCATTGCCAACTCCGAGCGTAAATCGTCCCTGTGAAAGTCTGTCAATTGTCGCTGCGGCTTGTGCAACAATTGCTGGATGATACCGAAAAAGAGGTGTCGTCACACCAGTCATAAGAGAAATTTTTTTCGTAGCGTGTGCAATGGCACCTAATGTGGAAAAAGCAAATCCTGCTTTTCCGACATCGGCAACCCACGGATTAAAGTGTTCAGAGACAAAGAGTCCATCAAAGCCGGCTTCTTCTGCCAACTGAGCATGTTGAACTAGTTCCTCAGGTTGAAATTGCTCATGTCCAAGATAATAATATATTTTCGCCATAGTTTTATCGTTACTGTATAATATCAGATTTATATAAAAATTCAGCAAGAAAATTCAGATAACTGGATTTTTGGTTTTCTAATTTCGTTTCTTTTGCGATTTGTGCTATACCTAAAGTATGTACAAGAAAATTAATAAATTATTGCTTCTTATTTGTTTAGTATGTTTAGTTATGCTAAATACCGTTCGTGCTTATGCTGGTAACCCTCCTGATGCTGGACATTCAAGTCTTTCAGGAACTGAAGTCCCTGCAGATGGTGCGACCCAATCCACTGTCACAGTTGTTTTGCAAGATGTATCAGGAACTCCTCTTACCGGAGACTCAGTACAACTTTCGGATTCTAGTGATCCGACTATTTCTATCTCTCCTAGTTCTGCTGTTCTTGATGCTTCGGGAAGCGCTACCTTTACTGCTACTTCAACAACTGCGGGAACTGATTCGATTGATGTTACAGATACAACAACAAGTACTACCCTTCCTGCATTAGGACAAATAATTTTTGATCCGGTTCCAACTTCAACTCCAGGACCGACTGGCGTCCCTGCTCCTGCACCTACTTCAACAACGTGTGCAACGACTGCCCCGACAGATGCTCCTAATCTTTATTCGGTTGTTGCAGTTAACGGCACAGCAACTTTATATATAACTCCCCCCTCATCGACCTTTGATGGTTTTACTATTTCTTACGGGTTAGATTCCAATGCTGATTCATATAGCACAAATTTTTCTCAGGGAGCAACAACTGGTGCAGTACAGTATACAATTAGCTCATTGACACCGAACACTACGTATTACTTTAAAGTACGAGCAAATAATGGCTGTGCAGCTGGACCATGGTCCAATGTCCGCAGTTCTAGCAATAACACTTCCCTTCCAGTGACAGGGCCATCTGATGTTATCTATATTGGTCTTGCTGCGCTATTATTGTCTGCAGGTGGGCTTGGCACGTTTATAAAGAATAGATAGATTTGTATAAACCTTTTTTAATCTCTGTTATAATCTATTTGTTGTTGTGATAGTGTAACATGAACAAAAGAAATACCGCACTTGACGGCTTACGAGGTTTTGCCGCGTTCAGCGTTTTTTTAGCACACTCAGGTTTTAACATCGCCGTTTTAACAAATATTCCCTTTTTTCTAGTTGCATACTCCGCACTTTCTGTAGGGACAAATGCTGTACAAATACTTTTTGTTCTGAGTGGTTTTTTGATGGCCTATCTCTATAGTGACGAAACACATGCATTTCGTTTTATTCGAAAACGCTACACCAGAATTTTTCCCGTTTATATAGTCATTATTACCTATCTCTTGCTTGTCAGTATTGGCATTGGAACTATTTGGTATGAACAGTTATTTGTCTTACTTGTTTGTGCTGTGATTTTTCATTTTGTTTGGAAAATGATCCGAAAAGTTGATAACAATGGCAAAGTAAGAACTTTTATTTTTTTCGGATTTATCATTCTCCAAGGCCTACTTATCGCGGGGCTTATGATATCGCAGTCACATTTTATTCGCTTTGGACAGATAGAATACCCGCCAATTCTTATTGGTTTAGCAAATATATCATTAACGACTGATGTTGTATTGGGTCTTACCCGTTTGTTAAATCAAGCGTGGAGTCTTGTCCCTGAAGTACTGTTCTATCTCACTTTTCCTTTTCTTGCTATTCCTCTTATTAATTTTTCTAAAAAAAGAGGAGTTTTTATTGGAATACTTCTTGTCATTTGTATGACAAAAATCTTTTTTGATTTAGATACTGCTTTTTATTCATTCGCCGATTTGCAAAGTATGAATATCGCCCGTGCGTCAGGATTTATTGCAGGAATTGTAGTGGGAACACTGTATAAATCACAGGGGCAATTATGGAATTTCATTGAAAAAATTTTTAGCAACTCTTTCATCGGAGTTTTAGTTTTTTTACTTTTTCTTTTTGTGCAATGGCATGTTGGTAATGCAATAAAAAATGGCGTGAGCATTATAGATCTTAATCTTTATTACCTTGCGTCAAGCTGGGTTATTGCACTTTTTATCGCTGCACTTATGTCTCCAAAAACCATTGTCAGTAAATTTTTCAGCAATAAATTTATCGCGTTTTTCGGAATGATCAGCTATTCAGTTTATCTCATTCACACCTCAATGTTGAATATCGCGCAATCAATAACAAATCTTTTAATGCCTTTAACAACATCTGCTTTTGCGGCTGTTTTTGAACTTTTTCTTGGGCTTGTATTGACTATTGTTGTCTCCTATTTATTATTCCGATTTATTGAATCACTTTACTTTTTCGATAAAAAACATATTGATAACAAAGCACTGACAAAACCTGCCGAAACAAAAACATCAAAAGAAAAAGTGTCACGAATAACTATTATTTCAGCTGGGATTATTTATGCCTTAATAATACTTATCCTTTATTCTGGCAATTATGCCTCATCATTGATAATTGCCAGAAATCCGATCATCCAAAAAAAATCTGAAGTTTCGCTGACTCAAAAACCGTTGTCTATTCCATTTACTGCACAATATAAAAATCTTAGTGAAATTGTTATTTTATTTCGCTATGTTGACAGCAGTAAATATACGATAAGTCAGATTCAACATCATCGTCAGCTCGTTTTTCAGATTTATGATCAGGATAAAAATAACTTACTTTTTGAATCCAAACGCGATGCTTCAGAAGTTGATGGACAACTGAGATTTCCATTCGGATTTCCTATACAAGCAAAGTCTCAAAATAAAAAGTATATTATCAAGCTTTTCCTTCAAGGACCCGTAAATGGAGAGAGTGTTTATCTTGATACTTCATCGACGAGTTTGGTAAGTGTTTATATGAATTCTCAAGAAAGCAAAATTAAAAAGATTCCATTATTTGTTCTTAATAGAATTATGTTTGCGATTTCCAATCAAGGTGCACAATTTGCATTAGGTGTTTTGGCTTTTATTATTCTTTTAGAGTTATTGCCGGAAAAAAATGTAATCAAAAAACAAAATAAAAGTAAAAAAAGTTAACGTTTTAGTTTTATTATTTTTCACTCTTTACAGAAACAAGTTTATTTGGGATAGTAAATGTATATGAAATTGCCTAAATCGATGACAACGGTAACTCCCTTTTCCAAAATACTTGCGTTGTCAATGTTTATTATTTTCCCGATTTGTGCGTTTGTGTGGGGAATGAATTATCAGGCGATGATTGATGCGACAAAGTCGCCACCGGTTCTTATAGAATATAAATTGGTACATCCGACACCACTTCCCTCTCAGGCTCCTGATGGAAGGATTTCATGCAAAATAAACGCCGATTGTCCCGCTGGATATTTTTGTACGCAGGCAGGTCCGATACGAGTTGGTTCTGTGATGGAAAAGAGTTGTTGGAGAGCTGGTTCTGCTGTGCCTCTTTGATTTATTACTATTTCTGCGGTTTCAAAATTCTTGTTGTTTCGACTGGTGCTGTTGGTTGACTTACCGTTGGAGTTGGCGTTATTGATAAAAAGAAAATAGTAGGTTCTGAAAAAGTTGGTACTTGTTCAGGAGAAGTAGATGCATCGGGAGAAGGAGTAAGCGTCTTTATTGAAGAGTTTTCCTGTCTTCGGAAATTAGGAGGAACATGCAGCGAAGGCGGATGATATGCAATTGTTTGTACTGTAGAGCTTTGATGTATGACTGCTGCTGTTATAAATAAAAAGGCCACAATCAAAATTGCTACAGTACTGTAACCTTTTTTATGCCTCACCATGCACTATCATAATACATTTTTTATTGTAAATTTATGTAAATGTTTTGTAAGAATCGGGTAATTATGAGAAAATAGAGATATGAAAAATAATTTTCGTGGAACCATGATTGATATTTTTTTGAATATCGCAATCCCCTATGCTATTTATAGCATTGCTCATCGATATTTCAATTTTTCAGATGTGCTTTCATTGACTCTATCATCAGCATATCCGATTATCGATATCATTATTGAATTTTCCAAAGACCGCACGCTTAATTTTATTTCAGTTATTGTTTTGGCAGGCACTATTACAGGAATAGTTGGTGCTTTGATCGGCGGTGATCCGAGGCTTATTCTTGTTCGAGAATCATTTTTTACTTTTATTTTGGGAGTGTCCTGTTTTATCAGTCTAGGATTTAGAAAGCCCATTATGTTTTATTTTGCTCGCGAATTTGTTGCGGGAAAGGATTCAAAAAAGCGAGAAGAATTTTCTCAACTTCTTACAAAGAAAAAACGATTTTATAATTTTATGCGCTTACTTACTTTGGTATGGGGTTGTGTCTATGTGAGTGAATTTATTCTAAAAATTTTTATTGTTTATTCCTTTTCTATTTCCCAAAATCTTATTATTAATCCGATGATCAGTTATGCTATTACCTTTGCCGTTATTGCTTGGACTGTTTGGTATGGGGGAAAAATGAAAAGAGCTTCAGAGAATAAAAAATAACTTATCATTTTCGGTTTGCATTTTTTTGTAATTACTGTTATTTTAGTTTTAAGTATAGGCATGCTATGAAGATTTTTGCAAAAGTTTTTTCTATTTGTTTAATTGCTACAGTATTCTCCGTTGTTTCATCTCCCAAAGTTTTTGCGTTGAGCGGCCCTGAACAGCCATATTCATTTAGTGCAGTTTCAGGCAATACACCGGGAAGTGTTACTATCCGTTGGTATGATGACAGAACAGCAACGCAATATAATCTTTTATATGGGACCGATCCAAGTCATTATAATTTTGGTGCGGTTAATCTTCCTGATGCAGCAAATACATCAAATTCATTCACCGTTAATTATTTGACACCTGGAGTGACCTATTACTTTTCATTGATTGGTGTTGGTGGATCAGTTGCCGGTCCGGTTGCGGCCGAAGCGACTCCAGTCAATCAAACAACTCAGACAATAACAAATCATTTGCCTGAGTATGGATTTACAGCACAGACAGGATCTGCTCCAGGCACGGTTCAGCTCAGTTGGACAGATAACGGAAGTGCACAGCGGTACGATATTGTTTATGGAAAAACACCAGGGTTATATATTTATGGTGTACAAAATGTTCCGTATAATGCCAATATGGATAATTCTTTTCCCATCGGCGCATTGGCAAGTGGCACAAGATATTATTTTGAATTAGTTGCAGAACGAAATGGAAGTGTTGTTCTCTGGTCAAATCCTGTTAGCGCAGTAGCAAAATAAAAATTTCTTTTAACGAATTGCTTGACTTTTCGGTCTATTTTCAATTACGATAAGATAAACTGCAATGAAACTGTTCTTCCTATTTAAGAAATTTTTTCCTCGTAATGGTTTATTTTTTATTTTTTCACTGGTTTTTGTTTTAACAGGATTTTTATTTTTTACCGAGCAAGTAAGAACAATTTCAGCCCAGTCTCTTTTCCCAAAACATTTACGGACTATTTTATTAAGAAAATTCCGTCCTGTTTGTGATGTCCATATTAACGGCATGGCATGGTGTCTAGCTCATGTTGTCACTGATACAAAGGGTAGTCCTTTGGCAGGTAGTTCTCCGTTTTCATCTAGTTATGGTCCCGTACAATTTCACACAGCATATAATCTGCCATGTACTCCAGGTGGTTCAACACAATCTGTTTGTGCAGCACCTGCAAATTTTGGCGGACAGACAATAGCGCTCATTACAGCATATAATGCGTCGCATATTGCAAGTGATTTGAGTACCTACAGCAATTATTTTGGATTGCCACAATGCACAACCGCTAATGGGTGTTTCACCATTGTTAATGAGAATGGCGGCACATCTCTTCCTCCAAACAATAGTAGTTGGGCGCTTGAAACATCGCTTGATGTCGAAACTGCTCATATGATTTGTCAGACTTGTAAGATTCTTCTTGTTGAAGCAAATGATAGTTATTATTCTGATCTTGGAACAGCAGTGAACACTGCAGTGCGTCTCGGTGCGACTGAGATTTCCAATAGTTATGGCGGGTCGGAATGGTCCGGTGAAACATCCTATGATTCGTATTATTCTCATCAGGGTGTTGCGATAACAGCTTCAAGTGGAGACAGCGGATACGGTGCTGAGTATCCAGCATCTTCTCACAGTGTCACTGCTGTTGGTGGTACGACATTGCAGCTTAATACGGACAACACCTATGCAAATGAAAACGCATGGGGTGATACAGGAAGCGGTTGCAGTGCGTATGAATCGGCAAATAC
>CAZJVI010000030.1:0-15439 GCA_964549385.1 uncultured Gammaproteobacteria bacterium | reverse complement strand
ACGTCGATCCCTCTCCAAGTATAGTGTCCTCTATTGTAATTGTTCCCTTCATTCCTTCAGTTAACAATTTGGCAATATAAAGCCCCATTCCTGACCCTGTTGCAGCATCTCGAGTAAGAATGCGCTCTCCTGCTTGCTGAAACTTTCTGAAAAGCAGTTGACGATACTCTTCTGAAACACCAAGGCCTGTATCTTTCACACATATTTTTATGTAATCTGATTCTTTTTTGAGTGATATTGTCACGCCGCCTTTCTCAGTAAATTTTATTGCATTCCCGACAAGATTGATAATAATTTGTTTTACTTTTTCCGAATCTGCATAGACATCAGGGATAGGCTCGGTTTCATTATCAAATTTTAAATAAATATTCCTTTGTTCTGCTAATTGATTTAGATCTGTTACGACACTTTCGATAATTGGAACAAGAGCGAACTGTTCGAGATTAAATAAAAATTTACCTTGTTCCAATTTTGAAGCATCAAGGAAATTATTAACAATCTTAATCAAACGCACACTTGATGAATGAATATTTTTTATCATATCCAGTAGCCCTTTATTTGCTTTCAACTGATCTGAAAAATTATCTAAAATTAATGAGGTAAACCCTCGAATTGCCGTCAATGGCGTTCTGAGCTCATGAGATGCCACGGCAAAAAATTCATCCTTTGAACGCTCAAGCAATTTCGCCTCAGTAATATCCTCGATGATGATCACAACACCTATACAAGTGGTATTCATCATAATTGGAGTAAAAAATAACCGCAGAAAGGTACCTTCAAACTCTATATCGGCTGTTTTTAGTGTATGTTTTTCATTTTTGGCTTTTTGATAATAATCAGTAATATTTATACTTGTCTGTAAATATTCATGAAACTGTTGCATTGTTTTAAAATTTTTATCTGGCTGACATTTCAAAATTTGATAAGAGATATGATTGATGGCAATAATATTATCACTGCTGTCTGTCATGACAAATCCGAGAGATAAACTGTTAATAGATGCAAGGAGTCTCGCTCTTTCATTCTCTATTTGCTGATAGCTTAATTTAAGATTACCCATTGCGTTATTAAGCTCTTTTGTTTTTTGTTCCAGCTCTGCGGTACGCTCTTTTACTTTTGCTTCTACTTGTTTTTTTGATTCATCCAATTCTCGAGTTCTTGATCGTATTTTATCTTCAAGCTCCTCTCTTCCTAATAATCTAATACGTTCATTTTCCAAAACTCCTTCAGGAAGAATATCTAAAATTTTTGAGATAATATCATAGTCATAGGTTCCTCGTATATTGTTAAAAATATCTGTGATTACTTTTTCCGCGACATTTTGACCGACTGATTTTTTTATTTCTGAAAACAGTGCTTCATAAAGCTCCTGAAATAATAACCGAACATCTTTCTCAGAAACACCCTGTAACGAAGCCTCTATTGAGTTAAACTGTAAACCATGTTCATCCACCTTAATAAAGTCTTTACTTTTTGCTTGCTGCAGTGAAATAATTGCACTATTTAAATGAGGCAATCCAATACTACTTATAATGTATTGTGCTAACTTTTGAGCTTCTTCTTCAAAAAGCAAAATATTTTGTTGAAACTCAGGTACGAAAAGCAATCGGAAGGATGGCTCTAATGCAGATATATCGAATTGTTTTTCGATTGATTCTCTTAGAGCTTCTTTTGTAAATTCTTGTTTTACAATCAACGGCTTATTTCTTATGATAAATGCTTCAATTCCGATATAAATCGGTATAAAGGCTGCTTTTTGTTCTTCAAGAGGGAGATGCTTTGCCTGTTCATATTTTTTGATAAGATCATCTATCAAATCCTCTCTATTCACCAAATCTTTTATATAATTCATTATCTTATCCGCTTCGGTTTGGCTAACCTGTTGGGTTTTTGATGATGAAAATAAATGTTGTAATGGACTAATTAATGATGTCATAAATCTTTTACGCTATTTGCCGGTAAAGATGATTCCTCTACAGTTTCTACTGTTTTTGTTGTGTCAAGTGGTAACGGTGTTATTTCTGATTCATTTGCTGATACGGGAGCTATACTTGTCAATTTGCGCAATTTTATAAAAGAAGTTAAGATAAAAATAAATACAGGAATCCAAAGAATCCTTTCAATAAACTCACCGAAATCATCCGAAACAACTATCACGCTCCAGGTTTCATTCAATAATTCCCATAAATGGATAGAAGCCAATAAACCAATTGCAATAGCAACATCGCCAATCATACCACTGATTCCTTTAAACTTCCTTCTTATTACATAAAGATAAATCGCGATAATGACAGCAAGAATAAGAGCAGTAATATGAAACCAGCCAAATGTATAAAACCAGGTGTTTTGTAGGTGATTCGCCCAAAAATTTTGTACGGAAGCAATAGGCATGCTTGCAATAATTGATGCCGAGAGGATTATTGCGAACACAAGAAGACACAACGCATTGAAATAGGAACTTTTCCCTTTACCATTAGAAACAAGTTTGGTAAGCGTATTTCCGGCGAGATAGAAAAGGATTATTGCAAAATAAAAGAGTGTATGCCATGAGGTCATTTCCGTTATATCCTTGACACCAGCATATGAATAAACGTGGTCATCATCTAAAATAAATATGAGACGTATAGCACCAAGGACCAATGTCGCGGTAAGAAAATAGGAAATTGCGATTCCTATCGTAGATTTCCCATATTCACGGATCGATTTGAGGATAAGAAAAAGTGCAATAACCATTAAAATAATGCTAACTATATCCAATGAAACATCGATTGGTGCGAAAAGAGGATCGTTATCTACTTCAATAAAACGCATTATTGGATTCATATTTTTGGCTGGAATCATTGTTTTCACACCTCCCATTAGTGCCATAGTAGGCGCGGGAGTATTATTCGCTGAAACGGTAGGGAGAACTATAAAAAAACAACTGAAAACAAAAAAAGAAAGTAATCCAAAAAAAAGTAATTTCTTTTTCTGTGTTATAAAGGGAAGACTATTGAGGTGATTTATATTCATTTATGCTTAACTAGTACTGCTATTAAAAGTATTCCATAAAGAAGAACATAAAATCAAGAAGGAATCGAATTGGGTTATTTCAAGAGGATTTTTTTAACTTTTTGGAAGTCTTCTTGCAATAATGGTTTGAATTTATTTGGAAAACGCAAAGCTGCAGCGGGATGATAGGTTAAGAAATACTTGATGCCATCTTTTTTATCAATCACTGCTCCATGCTCTTTTGAAACAAAAACTTTCTTCTGTAACACTCCTTCAGCAGCGACACGACCTAACAAGACGACAATTTTTGGTTGAATAATTGCGAATTGCTGCATGAGATGGATTCTTCCATGCGCAATATCTTGTGATGTCGGAGTCCCGCGATCCGGCAAATATTTTACAGGGCTGGTGATATAGACATCTTTTTCATCATCCAAACCAATTCCACGGATCAAACTCCGCAATAGTTGTCCTGATCGGCCGATAAAGGGTCTTCCGGTCGCAGATTCTTGTCTACCTGGCGCTTCACCGATAAAAACCACATCAGCATCCGAATTCCCCTCACCTGGGACAGCTCTACCACTTTTGGCAACTTTACAAACCTCACAGTTCTCAATTTCTTTAGCTATCTTATCGAGGGCTTTTTGTTTGTCCATAATTCTTTAATCTTTAATCTTTTTTATATTCCATCACTTTATATAACATTATTCCTAATGAAACCATGACATTTAAACTAATATTTATCCCCCACATCGGCATCTCTGCAATATAATCTGAAGCATCAAGTGCTTCTTTGGTCACACCATCTGTCTCGTGACCGATGATCAAAGCAATTGGAAACTTGTAGTCAATCTGATCATAAGGGACACTTCTTTCATTCTGTTCTATTGAAACAATTTGTATATCTTTATTCTTTAATCGTAATTCTTTAATCGCGTCGACCGCAGTCGGCGCATATTCCCACGGTACCCACTCAGTTGTATTGATTGAAGCTTTCTTGATGCGATGATGAGGAGGAGTCTCAGTTCCTGCACATAGATAAATTTTTTCCACAGCGACAGCATCGGCAAGACGAAAAATTGAACCAATGTTGTACGTATCCAAAACATTATCCACTATTATATAGACTGGATTGCGTTTAATTTTTTTAAATACTTCCGGATCATGTTCGCTAAGACGTAATTTTTTAGCATCCAATTTCATGTGACTATTATACAACAGGTTATTGAAAAACAAATACGTGAGACATATAATGACAATTAACAATGGCTGATATTAAAAAACAAATTCAAAACTATTTAAGAACCGCACGAGTAATGCAACTTGCTACTTCACTTAATGACAAACCTTGGGTATGCAATGTTCATTTCTATGCAGATGACAATTTTAATTTTTATTGGATAAGTACCCAAGAACGACGACATTCTCAGGATATAAAAGAGAATCCATATGTCGCTGCCACAATCAAAGTTCACGAAGACACATCTGAAGAACCATATATCATTGGTCTATCTGTCGAAGGGAAAGCAGAATTGATCAAAGAAAATGAGGCAAAAAAAATAGCGGACAAGTATAAAAATAAATTGGGCAAACCCCAAAGTTTGATAGATGATATTTTTGCCGGCAGAAACCCTCACAAATTTTATCGTTTAAAGACTGAAAAATTCGTCCTGTTTGACACGAAAAACTTTTCAGATAATCCAAGACAAGAATATAAAATCAAATGAAGCTACATCACATCGCCTTATCCGTTAAAGATCTCAAATTATCCAAACAATTTTATATGGAACTATTTGGATTGAAATTTGTATCTGAATTTGAAAAACCTGAGAAAAATAGAAAATTTTTACTACTTGAAGATGAAACTAGTACTCTTCTTGAATTATCTCAAGATGATAATCCAGAGCCTCTCACAGAGGACATAAGCAATAAGAAAAAGATCGGCGTGAAACATATCGGTTTTGCAGTTGAAGATATCGAAGCATTTTTGCAAAAAGCGGCAAAATATAAAATAAAAAAACTCACACCAATTACAAAAGGTGTCACCGTTAAACGATATATTTTCATTACCGATCCCGATAATATCCCTGTCGAAATTTTTGAGATATAATATTAGTATGAAAATTTTTCATCCCGCAATTTCAGTAAAAAGTATTGAAAAATCTCGTGCTTTTTATGAAAAAGTTTTTAACCTCACTTTTCGCGTCGCAGGCGAACGGCCAAAACAACAGATGAAATTTATTATGCTACAAGATGAACATGGGACAGTCATTGAACTTTTTGAGCATAAAAACCCAAAACCCCTTACTGAAGATCTCATGGATTTCAGCCAGGTCGGGATGAAACATATTGCTTTTATTGTAGATAATCTTGAAGAAACATTTGAGAAAGCCCTCAAACATGGAGCAACAGTAATTTGGCCGATTCAAAAAGGAGTAACTGTTAAGAGACTTGCATTCGTTCGTGATCTTGATGGTATTCCGTTGGAGCTTATTGAAACGTAACCTTTCTCCTCTTACCTTTCCTTGTTACAATAGTAACATGCAAACAACTAGCAACCGGCAAAAAAAGCTTGCCATGATAGCACTTATTATCTCTGTTATTATTGGCGGGGCAACTGGAGTTTTTACGAAAATTGTTGTTGTACAAATTCCTCCCTTCACACTTACCTTTCTCCGCTTTATATTTGCCTTACTTTTTATGCTTCCGTTTTTTCTAAAAGAAAAACCGCAGCTTTTTAATAAAAATGCAATTCCCCTTTTTCTAATATCTTTCTTATCAACGATCAATATTATTCTTTTTGCCATCGGTGTCCAATGGACTTCCGCCATCACTGCTCAACTCATTCAAGTAAGCATACCGATACTTGTGGCGCTTTTTTCATTTTTTCTCTATCAAGAACGCCTCACCGGCAAAAAAATCAGTGGCATGATGATTGGATTTATCGGTGTTTGTATTGTTATATTGCTTCCTGTCATTGAACATGGAGTAACGATAACCAGTAGCCTAATTGGGAACATATTTATTTTTATTGGAGTAATTTGTTATGCACTTTACACCGTATTTTCAAAAAAATTACATGTCAAAAAATTTTCTTTTCTTACTATTACCATATTTTTTGCCTTCACAGCTATCCTCACTTCTTTACCTTTCTCTTTATATGAATCAACAACAAATCTTTGGTGGGACCATCTTTCGACATATATAGTATGGCTGCTTATTATTTTAGGCTTCTTTGGCTCTTTTATTTGGTACTTTCTTTATCAATATATTATTAAACACGGATCGCCTCTTATCGGTTCTATGCAATTCTTTCTTTTACCAATATCAAATTTTATCTGGGCATACTTCCTTTTAGGAGAAAAATTGACAACAGGATTTGTTATCGGCGCCATATTTGCCTTTATTGGGGTTTACTTAACAATTTCTTCTCCAGCCAAAACTTCTTAGTGAGTTTTTTGCGGACTACTTTGTAACCATATTTCTTTTCTTTGTTGCATTCAAACTTGTCCCTCTTTTTGATTTTGAAACAACTCCGCTTCCTTTAATATCTTCCAATTTCCATGCTGCAAAATCACAATTCGGATAATTGGAACAGCCATAAAATTTGCGTCCTTTGCGAGTCTTTTTGATAATCACCTTGCCGCCATCTTTGGGACAAAGTATGTTTGTTTCTTCAACGTATGGTTTGGTAAAATTGCAGTCAGGAAAGGTGCTACACGAGAAAAACTTCCCGAATTTTCCGGTTCTAACGACTAAATGACCTTTTTGACACTGCGGACAAATTTCATCAGTTTCCTCAACGGGAATTTTGACTCGCTCTGCATTTTCGACTTCTGCTATTGTTTTTTCAAATGGCTTATAAAAATCTCTCATCATAGCTTTCCAATCTTTTGTACCTTGTGCTATTGCATCAAGCTCATTTTCCATGCTTGCGGTAAACGGTATATCGTCAATTGTCGAGAAATTTTTGACCAGAAAATCATTTACAGCCATGCCAACTGCTGTTGGAACAAATTTTTTATCTGCGCGTTCTACATATCCTCGATCAGTGATGGTTGAAATAATTGACGCGTAGGTTGATGGTCTTCCAATTTCTTTTTCCTCAAGAGTTTTAATAAGTGAGGCATCATTGTAGCGAGGAGGAGGAGTTGTCTCATGAGCATCAGCTCGTGCAGACATAAAAGAAAGTGCCTCAGCGTTCGTAAATTTTGGTAAACGAGTATCTTCCAACGCTTGAGGAGTTAATTTAAGAAATCCGTCAAAGAGTAATACTGAACCAGATGCCTTAAGGCGATACTTTTCCTGCTTTTCCGAATTTGTATCAACTAACACACTGGTTGACTCTATAAGGGCATCGCTCATTTGAGACGCAACCGCTCTTTTCCAAATCAAATCATATAATCTCGCGTACGCATCACCCAAATCCGCTTTTACCTTCTCCGTCATCGTTGTAACTTTTGTCGGACGGATAGCTTCATGAGCTTCTTGTGCATTTTTTTGTTTGGTAAAATATGCTCGAGGAGAATCGGGTACGTATTGATCACCAAATTGTTTTTGAACATAATCACGGATCTGTCCCACCGCTATTTGAGACATTATCACCGAATCCGTTCTGTGATAGGTAATATAACCTTCCTCATATAATTTTTGAGCAAGACTCATTGTCCTTTTCCCTGGAAGTCCGAAACGTTGTGCCGCTTGCTGCTGCAGTGTCGATGTCGTAAATGGAGGATAGGGACTTCGCTTTGCCTGACGGGTAGACACATCAGAAACAACAAAGTGTTGCCCGTTTAATTTTGCAACAATTCCGTCTGCTTTTTATTGAGTATCAATTGTTGTTTTACCAAACGAATAATCACCATCATAAAGTTGAAGAACTTGTTTTATCTCTATCTTTTTTCCACCAATCTCAATCAATTCAAATTCCGTTCCCTGTTCCCTAGTTCCTGTTCCCTGTTTCAATAAAACATGAATCGTAAAATACGGCTCTTTCCCAAATTTCTCAATTTCCCGTTCGCGTTCAACCAGAAGCCTCAACGCAACACTTTGAACGCGGCCAGCGGAAAGTCCACGACGAACTTTTTTCCACAGAACCGGCGAAAGCTGGTAACCAACCAAACGATCCAGCACGCGACGAGCTGTCTGTGCACCTACTAAATTTTCGTCTACATCTCTTGGATGATCAAGCGCTTCCTTAATTGCTCCTTCAGTTATTTCATGAAAAACAATTCGCTTGAATCTACTCTTGGCAATTTTATTTTTCCCACCCATAAGAATTTCTTGAATGTTGGCAGAAATTGCTTCTCCCTCACGGTCAGGGTCTGTTGCAAGGAGAATAGTATCAGCTGATTTTGCCAATGACTGCAGTTCGCTGATTAATTTCTTTTTATCTTCAATCACTTCATACTGTGGTGCAAAATTGTGCTCGATATCAATTCCCAATTTGCTTTTTGGCAGATCAATAATATGCCCCATGGAAAATTTGATATCATAATCTTTTCCGAGAAACCGGCTGATTGTTTTTGCTTTTGTAGGTGATTCGACGATTACTAGGCTCTTCATAAATATTTATTGCTTCATTGCTCAATTGTTTCATTGTTAAACGAAACGTAAATTCTTATAAACAATTGAATAATATAACAATCGAACAATGCAACTAATTGTAATCTACATTATACAAGAGGTGTCAAGAGGGAAAGCTTTATATAATAGTATCGCCAGGATTAAGACCAAACCGTTTTGCAGCACTTTCTCCTTGTACAACAAGCTCAATAAAGCGTTTGTTATCAAGACCTGAACTCCCAATCGTTAAACCCGCTTCACCATTAGGAACATCTTTAAGATGCTCATAGCACATAATATCTCCAAATTTTGTTGTCAGTATTTTCCCTGATTGATAATCAATATCGGAAGGTAAGATCGTTGTCTTGCAATTACCAAAATTATCAACCCACCAAACTGCTTTGGGAGCTTCAATAACATTGCTGATATGATATTCTTCATGGGGAATATCTTCACCATCCATGAGCCATTTTGCAAGTCTTGGCATATAATCATAGCTTCGAAATTGGCTTTTTATAATTCTGTCACGAAACGACGCGTCTAATTTCCCTCGCTTAATCATCACTTCAATGACTGTTGGAATATCAGTTAATGAGATTGCGTCAGCAAGTCCAAATTTCTTTACTAATGAAAGACACTGTTCAGCAATCGTTGAAATTACAAGCGTCTTTTTATAATAGAAATAGCCAAAAGGGGTTCCGTTGGGCCATTTTTTCCCTCGTCCATGACGTGGCGCAACATTTACCATCACAATTCCTTCTTCACCGTTGGAGGCATCCAGCATATCAATCAGATTGCCTGCACCTTCTAATTCATTCCATCCAATACCCACAGTTGTAACCGATATGCCATTGCCAAATAACTGCGAAATACGTGTAGATTGCCTACCCATAGTATTTTCATCTCGACAATCATTGATAACTGTTATAAACATAAAATTAATAAAAAAGACGCTATTTTCTGCTCACAAGTACGCACCAAAATTGTACCATCTCAAGAATAAGACGTCAATTATGAAAAAATCCCCCTTCACTGCTTTTTATTAATCCTTTCACTTCCATCAAAGATAGCAATGTTCCCAGATGGGAAGATGAAAAACTTGTCCGTTTTACTATTTCATCAAAATGTAATTTTTGATCCTGTAATAAATTGCTTATCATCTCTTCATCTTTACTCAAACCAATTATTTTTCTTTTAACATTTCTCCTTAATTCCTGCTTCCTGATTCCTAATTCTGAAATAATATCCTCTGCCATTATTACCATTTTTGCGCCTTTTGCAATAAGCGAAATCGGTCCTTTCGAGACAGTGGAAGTGATTGGTCCGGGAACAGCAAAAACCTTCCTGTTATTTGAAAACGCATCATTGGCGGTTATCAAACTTCCACTATCTTGCGCACCTTCTGTAACCAAAACCCCTTGAGACAATCCCGCGATAATGCGGTTACGCGCAGGGAATGAACCTTTATTCGGCATTACTCCAACAGGATATTCTGAAATAATTGCGCCATCGCTTTCAAGAATTCTGTTATATAAGCTCGTATTTTCTGCTGGAGTGCATAGGTCCACACCGCTTCCTAACACCGCAACCGTCTTCCCACCTGCCGTTATCGTTGCTTTATGTGCAGTGGCGTCAACTCCCATTGCAAGTCCTGATACAATCACACAACCTGCCGATACCAAATCAGTTACCAACAATTCCGTTACTTCCCTACCATATTCTGTAATCCTTCTTGTCCCGACAACTGAGACAATTGTTTCATTTTTGTTAAATAAAAATGTTCCTTTTTGATAGAGAATATTTGGAGGATTTTTGATTTGCTTTAGAAGTTGTGGATACTCTTTATCTTGAAGAGTAAGATAGGAAACATGCAATTTGTCCAATCGTTCTTCATACTCATCAAGAGAAAACTCTTTTCTAAAATAGACGAGATTCTCTGCAATTTTTTCACCGATGCCTGATGCTTTTAATTCTTTCTCATTCGCCTGCCATGTATCTTTTGCTGTGCCAAAAAAAGAAAGTAATTTCTGCAATCTCACTGAACCGATTCCATTACAGACAGAAAGTGCCAACCAATATCGTCGCTCCTCATTAAGCTCATCCATACATATATAATAATGCTCAACATTATTATCTGCAAGCTATTTAATTTTCAAGTTACAATTTACAATTTTTCCCAAAGGGATCCCTTCGGGACAATCAAGTCACAATGTTTTAAATTTTCAGACATTGAATCATTAAAAATTTATTGAAAATTGAGAATTGAAAATTAAAAATTGTTTGAATATCTGTTACAATAACCCTATGAGTGACAAAAACGCTACAAAGACTCCCTTTTTTGTAAAAAAGCACGATTCTCAAAAAGGAGGTCTTTGGCATGATTTTGCCGACAAACGTTTTCGAAAACAGCATGGCGGGTATGATATCCCTGAGGGAGATAATCACGCAATTCCAAAATATAATGACCCTATAATTGCTTCTACTATGACGCCTGAAGAAGTAAACGCGACCCTTTCTGATCTTGAAAAAGAAATTAAACAGCTCAAAGAAAATGAGGACCGAATTGTACCAAAAAGTAAACCACCTGAAGACTTTGAAGAGTTCTTTGATAATAATAAAACAATAAACTATGATGATCAGGATGATGAATAACGCTAGAGAAAATACGTGAAAATTTTATCATGGAACAAAATCACAATTTGAAACAACCTCCTCAACAAACTTCTACACAGGAAATACTATCTCAAACGTCTGTCCAATCCAACAGCTCAGCTCAAAAAATTATTACACAGCAAATGCCTCCAAGTGGCCCGCGACTTATTCTTACTAAACCCCAACAGGGATATTTCACCAAACTTTTTGCTGGAAGAATGAACAGACAAAATTTTATTGTGGGATCAAGCTTTTTTGGAATTCTTCCTTTGATCAGTGTTGGAGTGATTTTCGGCAATTCGTTTTTTAACTCACTTTCACAAATGTCGAATTTAGGCTCACTTTCTTCTCTCTCTGATAATGAAATTCAAATGCTCAATGGTACAACTCCTCAAATGTCGCTTTCATCGTTTACTGCAACACCCTTTGATAAAGAATGGCTTGCGATAGGGATAGTACTTCTCATTATTTCACTTCCCTATCTTCTTTCTGTACAAATAAAAAGGCTCCATGATCTTAACTTACCCGGCTGGCTGTGGATACTAAATGTTGGACCTTTTTTCGCAAATCCTTTTTCACTTGATATCACCTCATTGCAAGGAATAACTATAATGATTTTTGCTCTTGTATCAACTGTTTTTTCTTTCTATACGACTCTATGGCCCGGGACAAACGGCCCAAATAAATATGGTGATCCCCCGTCGCAAGATTCCAAATTCTTCAGAGATGTTATGGGGATAGGGTAAGTACTTTGTCTTTCATAAATTAAATTCCCTTAATTCTATCCGGATAATTGCTAGGGATGCCATCTATTCCTAAAGCCTTCATTCTCTTGGCCTCATTTTTGGTGTTAATTGTATAAGAAAATACTTTGAGTCCCCGTTTGTGCGCATCTTCAATAATGGATTTTCTGACGAGTTTTGACCACATCATCACAAAATAGGCACCCATTTTTACATATTTATCCAATTGTATTCTAATACCAATAATAATTGCGCCGATTTTTACTTGTGGGACTAATCGCTTAAATTCGGAAAGTTCATTATGATTAAATGATATGACGAAAAAATTATCATATTTCCATTTCTTTTTTTTGACATATTCCTGGATAATCTTTGAGACAGGCAAAGCAGTCCCTTTTTCTTTTAATTCAATAAAGACTGTGGTTCTTTTATTAACAAGATCAAATACTTCCTCAAGTGTCGGTATCCGCTCGCCATTCCCAGCATTTAATTTTTTGAGTTCGCTCAGTGTTTTGTTTTTTACAAAACCAGATCCGTTGGTAGTTCTGTTAACCAAACTATCATGTATTACCATGACATGACCATCTTTAGAGAGATGCACATCAAGTTCAATTCCATCAACTCCAATTTCTAAAGCCTTTTTGAATGATGCAAGTGTATTTTCAGGTTCATAACCCGAAGCACCCCGATGAGCAATTGTTACCATAGGATAATTATATCAGGTGATTGAGAAACAAAAATTGATTATTGTGAAAAATAATCAGTCAATATTTGTTTTGCAATTGGTGCTGAGATGTCTGATCCTTCTCCTGCAGATTCATCAAGGACTGTTACGACAATCTGTGGCTTGTAAGCAGGCGCAAAAAGCGTGATCCATGCATGAGGGAGTGCTGTCGATCCTCCTTGTTGCGCAGTTCCGGTTTTGCAGGCAATAACCACATGTCGCATGGCAGCAGATGCTGATGCAACTGAAGTAATATTTTTGCCATCGATTGCCAATTTTGGATTTTTCACTGCAAAATTAAACAGCGGATAAGCAACACCACCCGGGCTGCAAACATCAATCATCCCCTGCCGTATCGGATCAACAGTTTTTTGATCCAAAACATTTTTTTGTTTTACAATCGAATTTTTCGTCATCAAAATATGTGGCATATATAAGGTCCCGCCATTTGCAACAACTTGTGTCCAACTGTTTACTTGAAGCGGCGTTGTCAAAATATACCCCTGTCCAATGCCATAATTATACGTATCACCCAAATACCATTCTTGTCCGATTGTTTTTTGCTTCCATTGTGTTGTGGGCAACGTACCAGGTACTTCCCCCGGCAAATCAATTCCCAAAGCCTCTCCAATTCCCATCTTTTGGGCAAATGCCGATATGTTATCAACAGAAATTTTTTGCGCGAGTTTGTAGAAAAAAATGTCATTTGATCGCTCAAGCGCTGTGACGACCGTTAGAGGCTTCGGCTCTTTTTTCCCATAATCTGTGTAGTACCAATTCGCAAATGTAAAATTACCAACTTTCAAAATTCCAGTATCAACCACTGTGTAATTTTGGTCAATGATATTTTCTTGCAGTCCAGCTGCTGATACAACAATTTTAAAAGTAGACCCTGGTGGATAAACACCGCCGATTGCGCGGTTAAGAAGCGGCTGATTTTGTGAATCAGTTAGTAGTGAACTCACTGATTTATCTGCACTGTCAGATGCTGGTTTATACGAATTGTCCAAGGTAAACAAATTCGGGTCAAATGAGGGTTTGGAAACCATCGCAAGAATTTGCCCATCTGGTTTGGAAACAATAACAGCACCTTTTTTAAGATCTTTTGCCGCGTTGTACGCATCCTGCTGTAATTTCAAATCAATTGTCAACGTAATATTATGACCGGGAATCGGATCTGTTTGCCCAAGAGACCTGACCGCTTGTCCCAAGGCATTTACTTCAATCAACGCCTGCCCGTCTTGCCCGTGCAACTGCTGTTCATACTGTTCTTCAATACCACTTTGTCCCACCCATGTATCCGGCTGATAGCCAGCATAGTTGCCAGATGCTAACTCATCTGGAGAAATCTGCCCTATATAACCAAGCAGATGAGAAAGCGCATCTTTATAAGGATACTCACGTAAAGAATCAACCTGGATATTTTTATCTCCTTTTGCAAGAAGTGCAAGTGCCTGATCATGACTCAAATGAGCTGTTTTACATTTCGTTGGATCATCCAAAGAGCAATCTGAAACCAACTGAAACCCTGGAATGTTATATACCAACGGATTGCCATTGCGATCAAAAATAACTCCACGCGGCGCGGGAATAACTTGCGTTCGAATACGATTGGAATCCGATAACTGCTGATAATAATGCCCTTGAATAACCTGTACAGAAAAAAGATTGAAAAGCAGGAGCACGCCAAAGAAAATAATCAATACAGGCAATAAATACCAGCGAAGAAGAAGAAGTTTTGCTTCTTCTTCATAGTGATGTCTTTTTATTTTTTCTGTTTTGATGTGATCGCCAAAGGCATGTCCGGGATTCATAAAGGTAACCGTAAAGGGTTAAGGAAAAAGGGTTAAGAATACCGTAACTTTTCCCTTGACGCTTCATCCTTTACCTTTAATCTATAAATCATAAACAACAGTACTGCAATAGCAGTACTAACTAATGCAAGAATTAGTGCTCCACTATATCCAAAAATTATCAGATATAAAAGCGCTCCGACAAAAGAAGAAATCAACACAAATGGATACGTAATGATCTCGTATTTGCGTTGATACAGAAGAATAAGAAAAACGATCACCAAAAGAAAAATACTTGTTCCACCTAGTGTCCGCAAAGCAAATGCGTCAAGCAGAATGCCGGCGAAAAACGCCAAAAGAAAAATAAAGGAATCTCTTAACACAATCGTCATACAAATAAGACAAATCAAAACAAGTGGCAAGGCTGTTATCGTCCCCTCAAGAATAATAGAAAAAAAAAGTAAAATTAATAAAGAAATTAGCATATGTTAAGTGGTTAACAAATTATTGTGTAATCACAAATACCATCCTCAAATCTGAGATGTTTACCAAACTTTGAATTTTTGCTGATTGTAAAAGACTGCTTGCTTGTTTATCTACGGAAACAATTTTCCCAACAACAAGTTGTGGCGGATAGCCTTGCCCTTGTACATTCTGATCCCCTTTCGTTACGACAATATCGTTCTTCTCAAGTTTATCCGATAAAATTACATTATCTAATGTGACAATCCCTCCATTTTCTGATTTGACAATGCCTTCTGCTGCTGTTTTTGTCGTATCCGCAGTAAATGATGTTGACTGATCTGAAAGAAGTACCACAAGCGAAAGCCTCGGAGTCGTTCTTCCAACAGTTCCGATAAGATTATTTTTAAAAACAACAACATCGCCAACTTTGACATTGTCATCTTGTCCTTTACCAAGGATAAGCGAATTTTGCTGCAAACCGACGACATCTACTGGAAGCAATTTCT
>CAZJVI010000029.1:0-15526 GCA_964549385.1 uncultured Gammaproteobacteria bacterium | reverse complement strand
TTAATAGAAACTGTTGAGAAATGCAAAAAAATTGTACAGTTGACATCTATTGATGAATCCGAATACAGTTAAGTTATGAAGAAAAATTATGTTCTTTTTATCATTGTACTTATCTTGTTAATTTTGACTCCTATTTTAATTCTTGTTTTAGATAAATATTCACATAAAACTGACGGTCATCTTCCTACTGCTTCTCGATTTGAACCGGTACCGCTTCCGAAAAACGGCAATTATATCTCAGAGGATACTTCAGTTGCTCCTCCTGCACAAGCTGCCGCAATTCAAGGAGAAATAATTCGGGAAACAAAAGAATTAAACAATCATATCTGGCAAAGATTTATTCTCAATAATACAGAAACAGGAGCACAGCATGTACTTTTTGAACAAGAAGGAGACAATATGCAGTTTGAAAAAATAACTTCACAAAATTGGTCTCCTACCAACAGATTTTTCTATGTTTTTTTTGATATGCCCGATAACAAAAGAAACTTTTTAATTTTTGAAACGGATGGAAGATTTACCGATACACAATATTATTTAAAACCTGTTATACTCGACCCATCTGAAACAGTATCCCAAGCCTTCTGGAAAGACGGTGAAACGCTTGATTTTAATATAACAAATCAACAAAATAATACAGTTAAAAAATATGAAGTTGACTTAAATGACTCTACTGGAGTAGTAAGCCAAATATAATAGAAATAGTTGACATACATATCTATACAGAGTACATTTACACATAAGAAAGAGACAATTTATGGCACAAAAACAGATATCACCCTTTGGAAAATACTTTAAAAAGCTTGAAAGTATTGATGGATCACGAAAAAACGATGAAGAATTCGGATCAATTTTAATTTTAAGTCTTGTTGAAGAAGTAGGGGAGATGGCGCGTGCTTATCTTGCCAAGCATGGAAGAAAGCCCACCAATCTTAAAGCCCAACAAGATGAAACATACCAACAAGAACTCGGAGATATTCTCGTTGCGATAATTCGTTTTGCGAGAATTAAAAATATAAACTTAGATCAAAGAATTATGTACACGCTTCGGAAAATTGAAAGAAGAAAAACACAACCGAAGATATAATTTTATATTTACAATAAACTTTACAAATATATTGACAAATAATTACTTTTGTGTTATAATACTGCTATGTTCAAACCACAATTTAGCCTCAATTTTAGAATATTAAATATTTTATCGAGTATTGAACGTTTATATGGGAAATTACAGGCAGAAAAGCTTATTCCTTCTCTTTCTTTACTACTGTCTCAAGAAAATCAAATTCTCGCAACGCATTATTCAACCAGTATTGAAGGGAATCCTCTTTCACCTCAAGACGTTACCAATGTTGTCTTGGGAGACCAAATCCCGACAACAAAATCTGAAAAAGAAGTTAAAAATTATTTTGAAATTATTACCAAACTCCCTGATCTGGTAAGACAGAAAACGCCAATTACCGTTGAACTTACAGAAAAACTGCATAAGACACTTATGAAAGGCATTGAATTGGATAGTCTTGGTAAAGTCAGAAATGGACCTGTTTTTGTAGGACATAGGACCGAACTGGAAATTGTTGTTAAACATAATCCTCCATATCACACTGCTGATGAAATTAAAAAAGCTTTGACAGAACTATATGATTGGCTGTCCCAAGAAAAAGAGCTTCATCCGCTTATTAAAGCAGCGATTTTCCATCATCAATTTGCCTACATTCATCCTTTTTTTGACGGAAATGGAAGACTAGGTCGTATTTTGACCACGTATTTTCTTCTTCGTGAAGGTTATGAAGTTTCCAAATATTTTGTAATTGACGATTATTACGACATCGATCGTCATCTTTATTCAGATGTTCTTCACAGTGCTGATACAGGTGATAAAACTTCGTGGATTGAATATTTCTTAGAAGGAATTGCAACATCGCTGCAAGGTGCCCTTGCCAGAATTGATGAATTAAAACATTCTCATCTCGAACGGATTGAAGGAGAAAAAAGGGTATTGGTAACGCCCCGTGAAGAAGAAGTACTGCAAATTGTTATTAGTAAAAAAGCTATTAAAACATCAGATATAGAAAGCGCGTTTTCTGTCACACGTCAGCAAGCACACGCACTTCTTTCATCACTTGTTTCAAAAAAGCTTTTGAAAAAATATGGAAGTACAAAGATGAGTTATTATAAGTTGAGAGAAAAGAGGAAATAAAAAACTGATAGCAGATTATGTTGACAGTTTGGACTTTTTAAATTATTGTTAGTAAATACATCACGAAATATGGCAGAAACAGCAACAGCAGAACCTCAACAAGCAGAAGCTCCCCCTTCGATAAGTATACCCACTGGGCAAAGAGCAGAACATCCACAAAGTCCTGCTGGTGTGTTGCGTCGAGCCGAAGCACAAAGAGAAACTAATCCAGTTGACAGAAGTTCTGGTGAAAGAAGAAATAATATGCGAGAAAGACTAAAGAAATGGGGTGTTAGCCTTGCAATAATTGCAGCAATAGGAGCTTTAATCATTGGGACTCATGGATTGGGAATTGTGCCACTCAAAGGATGGTTAGCTGCTCACCATTTGACAGGCTTCCATTTCACCCAGGCAGGAGTTGAGAATGCTGTAAAAGGAACAGGAGGCATGGCAAAAACTGTTGCGCATGATGTAGGTAAGGACATTACGGCTATCGGTACAAAACTTACATAGGATATCATATACTGTATGCAAAAAAATTTTAACGAACTACTTTTAGAGATCTTAAGCATTATTGATTATCCCAATGATAAAAATAAATGTGTTGAAGAATTTGAAGAGCTAAATCATGCAGAGGCAATGACCAATATACTAGAAAGACTCCCAAATGATGTTCAAGAAAAAATAAAAGCCGTACAGTATGATGAGAAAGAAGTAATAAAATATATAGATCAAAAAGAATACCTTTCCGAACTGATAAAAGTCTCGGAAGATGCATTCATTAATCTTCTTAATGATATTTCAGCGACATTGACAGAAGAGCAAAAAAATAAAATTCAACTACTGCTAGAAGCCTCTGATAAGGATCAGTCATAAATAAAAACGATAAAAACCTCTGACAATGATTTATTATAAATTAAAGGAAAAATGCCAAAATAGAGTTAACTTTTTATCAGCCAGCCGGCTATAAATGCCAAAAGACCGGCCAACACTTTAACCTTCATATTTTCTCTCTCGTGTAAAAAAATAATTCCTAAAAAGACAGATAATACTACTTGTGAGGTTAATAAAACGACGACAATTCCGGCGTTATGAGCAAACGCATATGCATAGTAAGAAAAAATATAATATGCAAATGAAGAACCACCTGCAAAAATAATTGCCTGAAGATTAGAGGTTTTTCCTGTCAGCGCGGGGTAAAGTTCTCTTCGCAACTTTGGAAAATAGAGTGCGCCAATAATGAGCGTTGGACAGCCATATGCACATAAAACATATGTTGCCGGAGTAATGTATTTTGACATTATTGCACTGGTTACTTGAAATCCAGCAAACAGAACCGCCGAGATAATAATTAACACAATTCCTTCATCCATTTTCAATTTTCTCTTACTTTTTTGATATTGAATAAGAAGAATTGCAATAAAAAGTAAAAAAATTCCCAGACCTTGGATTAAAGAAAACTTTGTTCCTAAAAATCCTAAAGAGAGAAATACTCCCCATAGAAGAATTGAAGAAAAGGCAATTTGAGTAGTACCAGCATCAAGTTTTTGCTGACCTTTAAAAAAGACAATACCTCCAAAACTTACACACAAAATCATTATGCAAATTACAATCCAGTGTTGATTTACACCTTGAAAAGAAATTTTTCCAAGAAACGGACTACAAAGTAGGCCTAAAATTGTAGCTGTTCCTGTAACAAAAATATTTTGTGTTCCTGTGGAAACTTGAAGGCGGTTTGTAAGTACTTTTGTTGAAAGACTATAGATAGATCGTGAAACAATTGCTAATAAAGTAAATATAAGCCACATGCCTATAATTATATAATAAATAGTTATTGCTTGCTGAGCGGAGTATAATACAACTATGGCAAAGAAATATCCAAAAATCGGACTAGCCTTAGGCAGTGGTGGGGCAAGGGGACTTGCTCATATTGGCGTACTCAAATCACTTGAAAAAAATAATATCCCTATTGATTATATCGCTGCATCAAGTATCGGATCGATAATCGGTGCTCATTACGCAACCTATCAAGATAGTCAAAAACTTGAAGAGTTGGTACTTTCATTCACCACCAAACAAGGCATGAGACTTTTTGATTTCACCATTAGAGGAGGTCTTATCAAAGGTGAAAAAACAGAAAGATTTATTTCAGAAATTTTGGGCAATACTCATTTTCATCGACTGAAAATTCCTCTTGCTGTTGTTGCAACGGATTTCAATACAGCTGAATCGGTCGTTTTTACATCGGGGAATTTAACAAAAGCGATTCGAGCAAGCATCGCAGTCCCTGCTGTCTATCAACCGATTTTATACTTAGATAAATTGCTCGCAGATGGAGGATTATCAAATCCAGTTCCTGTCACAGTCGCTAAAGAGATGGGTGCTGATATTACCATCGCTGTTAATCTTGATCATGTCTATGGTGAAAATACACTTACTGAAATTCCCATGCTTCTACGCGTTCCTACGCAAGCACTGACAATTCTTCGTCACAATCTCGCGGAACAAGCAATTACAAAAGCTGATATTATCATTGCTCCACAAAATAAATTTCGGATAGGGTTGGTTGGTTGGAATAATTTTTTTAATAAAGACCGTGCAATGCAAATTATCGATGAAGGGGAAAAAGCAGCGGATCAAATGATTCCGGAGATAAAGAAAAAAATAGCAAGACATCAACAAAAAAATTCATTATTAAAGAAGTTATTTCAATTTTTTATCGAAGGCTAAATCAAAAACTAATTTTCTTTCATAACTCTTGCATTTATACTTTATGCTGGTATAACAACTTCTCTGTATGCACACGGCAAGTAAAATAATACATGCATCAATGATGACGCGGTTTCTTTTTTACGCGATAATTGACCTGGCTACAGCATTTGTCGCCGGAGTGTTATTAGCATATCTGCCTCAATTTAACCCTTTTCTTATTTTTATTCCCACAATTACTTTTTTCGCATGGATTGGTGGATTTATGACAGGATTTACGACAACTGTTGTAAGTTTTTTCTTCATTACCATTATGCTTTTTTTTCCAATAAATCATCCTTTGCTCCCTGCAAACAACAACCTCATTTTTGAAACGGCAATATTTTTTTTCGTTGCTATATTTATCAGCTATGTAATTGATACCGCAAAACAGCAAGATAAAATATCTGACTATCAAAGAAAACTCAGGCAAACACATCAAGTTATTGAAACACTTGAGAAAAGTTATGAAAGTTCACAAAAAGAGATTAAAGCACGTGACCAATTTCTGGCTATTGCGTCACATGAATTAAAAACACCCGTCACATCAATGCTTCTCCAAGTACAAACGGCAATTCACAATATACGAAATGTTTCACTCGCGAATTTTTCAGTCGTGACATTATTAAAAATGCTTGAAGATACTGAACAACAAAGTAAACGTCTTTCAAAAATGGTTAATGATTTACTTGACCTGTCGTTAATTACCACAGGAAAAATGGATTTAGAGATTGAAAAGGTAGATATATCTCGCACTACGCAAGACGTTGTTGAGCGATTTGCGAATCGTTTAGTAGATAAAAATCAACTGCGCATTATTACGAAAAAAGTAGTTATAGGCTATTGCGACAAACTCCGTATAGAACAGGCAATTACCAATCTCATCTCTAACGCCATAAAATATGGGAATAACAAATTGATCGAAATCGAAGTAAATGATGGCCATGAAATGGCAAGAATAATAGTAAAAGATCAAGGAATTGGTATCCCTCACGATCAACAAAAAAAGATATTTAATCGTTTTGAACGAGCTGTTTCTGCACGAGATTACAAAGGGTTAGGTGTAGGACTGTACATTACTTGTCAAATTGTTAAAGCGCATAACGGAAAAATTCATTTAGAGAGCCACCCTGATAAAGGATCAATTTTTACTCTTGAATTTCCTCTGCAAGCAAAAAAATAACATGAAAAATCTCCTTACTGTATACAAACCGTCCGGCATGACTCCATTGGAAGCGATAAAAAAAATAAAATTATTAAAAGTCGAACTCACAAATAAAAAAATTACTTATGCTGGCAGACTTGATCCGCTTGCGCGGGGTTTATTATTATTACTCATAGGTGACGAAGCGAAGCAAAAAAGTAGCTATTTATCTCTTCCAAAAACATATGAATTCGAGATGATATTCGGTCTGCAAACAGACACATCAGATATTCTTGGATATTTAAAAGAAATAAAGATTACACATGAGTTGAAAAATGTAAACTTATTTGTAAATATTTTTGTAAATAATTATCTTGGAATAAAAACACAATTCTATCCACCATATTCATCAAAACCGGTAAATGGGAAACCACTCTTTTGGTGGGCAAGAAATGATAAACTTTCGCAAATTTCTCTTCCAAAACACACTATTGAAATTTTTGAATTTAAAACTATTTCATTTGCCGAAATAACAATTTCTGAGTTTGAAAAAAAAGTAAAAGCTTCAATTGAATCGGTACAGGGAGATTTCCGTCAGGAAAAAATTTTGAAACGATGGAATGAATTTTTTGCTCAAACAAAAGAAATCAAACTAACAACTGCAAAATTTCGAATTCACTGTTCAAGTGGAACGTATATTCGAGAAATTGTCCGGCAAATTGGTGAAGAAATTGGCAGTGGTGCAATCGCAATAGATATTCTACGAACACATATTGGAGAATATTCCCTGAATGACTCCTTTACGTTATAATAGTACTATGATAGATCCAAACGAACTTATATTTGTCGTTGATGAAAAAAATAAGCCGCTTACACCGCTTCCGCGTCATGTGGCTCATGAAAAAAAATTATGGCATAGAACTACAGGTATCTGGGTTATGAATCATAAAAAACAAATTCTTTGTCAAAAGAGATCACTAAAAAAAGATGCGCATCCGGGACTTTGGGAAACTGCTTTTGGAGGACATCTTGCACCTGATGAAACATATTTGAAAAACGCAGAAAGAGAATTGTCTGAAGAGTTAGGGACTAATGCATTTGAGGAGAATTTCATTTTTTATGAAGTTTTACCTCATGGAGATGGCGATCATGAAAAATTTGAAGCGCTTTTTTTCTATGATCTTGATCGAGAAGACACGAATTTCCCAGTTGAAAAAGAAGAAGTAGATGAAATCCAGTGGTTTGATTTTGAAAAAATAAAGAAAATACTTCTTGACGAAAATGATCCTCAATGGGTACATAATCCATGGGACGGGGAAATGCTACGATGGCTTGATCTACTATATAAAAATGCAAATTACGGACTCTGAGAAACTACTCTATATCCTTCTGGTAAACTCTTCACGTACGTAGAAACTTGATCCGTCGGAACAATATATTTTTGGTCAGAGCTATCAGAAGTTTGAATAAGAATCGTAGTTTTTTGACTCATTGGGATATTTGGAGCAAAATCTTTCACAGCAATTGCAGGAGATATCTGCGCTGAAGAATTTGTTGGTGTTGAAGAAGATTGCGAACTTCCTGGATGATTAAAAAAGACAAAACCCAGCATGCCTATAACTACAATAAGACCAACAATAATTATTGTAGTAGTAAGCACTGATCCTTTCATAAAATAAATTTTATCAAAAACGCGTTTACCAGTTATCAGTCTTGCTGTTTAATTTATGAAAAACTGAAAACCGACAAACTAAATTCAGAGAACTGACAACAGATAGCCGATAAACATTCTTAATTCTCTAGTGATTTTTGCCCCATGTCTTCAGGACTTGACGCATAATAGCAAACTCTCCGAGATGATATGCATTATGATCGCAAACGAGAAGTATTTCTCGAAAGATTGTCTGTCCTGTGCCTTTTGGAATTTTCGCATACAAATCCGTCTTGGGATTTTTTACAATTTTTTCTAATTCAGCAAGATCTTCTTTATATTGTGAAACTGTTTTTTCCCAATCCTTTTTTGTAGCCTTATTTTTACTCTTTGGCCAATAATCGTTTGGCCAACTCATTTCTTGATAATTAGGATTTTTAATAAAATCAAGAATATCCCATTGCGTTATGCGTATATGTTCTAACAATGCCCAAGGAGTATAGGTACCATTTGGAAAAAGTACATTCATCTGTTCTTCAGGAAAATCTGAAACTATTTCAGAAAAGGGCATATATGCATTACCACCTTGAAGAAAAGAAAGCAGCGTTTCGCGAATATGTTTATCTTCTTTCATATTTTCATTGTAGCAAAGATACATATTTTTACAATCTGCGCAATATATTCAATTTTATCTTACAAAAAATTTAGCGTATAATAAATTACCGCGTATTTAATTCTTATGGCTAAAAAGAAAGTGAAAAAAATTGCCATTAAAACTGTCCCTCAAAAGAAAAATTCCTTGAGACTTTTTCAGAAAAAATTTTTGAAGAAAAAATTTGTTCTGAAATATGGTATTTGCCTACTTATTATTCTAATTCTTTTTGCACTTGCATGGATGATTTGGATATCACGAGATTTGCCAGCACCAAGGAAATTGGTAACCGCAGATAATAACAGCAACACAAGAATTTATGACCGCACAGGCGTTCTGCTCTATTCGTTTTATTTAAATGAAAACAGAACCTATGTGCCATTGTCACAAATTCCAAAGTATTTACAGGAAGGAACTATTGGAATTGAGGATAAAAATTTTTATATCAATCAGGGCTTTTCGGCAATCGGTATACTGCGCGCAGTAAAAAATATGGTGCTCGGTGGTGGACTCCAAAGCGGATCGACGATCACGCAGCAGTTGATCAAAAATGTTCTGTTGACTGATCAACAAACACTTGATCGAAAAATTAAAGAATTAATTCTAGCTGTCGAAGTGACACAAACCTATCCAAAAAACGAAATTCTAGAATTGTATCTTAACGACATTGGCTATGGCGGACCAGCAGTCGGTGTTGAAGCGGCCGCTGAAGAATATTTTGGCAAACATGTAAAAGATTTAGATCTAGCGCAATCTGCTTTTATCGCTGGCCTTCCGCAAAGTCCCACATACTATTCTCCGTTCAGCGGTCATACCTATTATATTGGCAGAACAAATGAAGTACTGATACAAATGGAACAGGATGGCTATATTACAAAGCAGCAAGAACAGCAAGCTCTTAATGAAATAACAAATTACAAATTTTCAACACATGATCTTTCACTCAAGGCAGCGCATTTTGTTATGTATGTAAAAAGTGAGTTGGTCAAAATGTTTGGAGAACAGGAAGTTGAATCAGGCGGTCTTACGGTTACAACAACACTTAATTATACTATTGAAAAATATGCCGAAGATACAGTAAAGTCGCAAATTGCAGCACTTAAGCAATATCATGTTTCAAATGGAGCAGCAGTTGTGCGTGATCCAGAAACTGGTGAAATTCTCGCAATGGTCGGCAGTACTGATTATTTTGATAAAACAAATGCTGGAAGTTATAATGATGCCCTCGCCAATAGACAACCGGGATCATCATTAAAGCCAATTATGTATTCTGTTGCTTTTGAAAAAGGTTACACGCCAGCAACAATGGTAATGGATGTTCCGACAGATTTTCAAGAAAATGCGCAAATGCCTCCCTATGAACCGGTCGATTATGAGGGAACCTATGCAGGTCCGGTGCAATTGCGTTTTGCACTAGGAAACTCTCTCAATATACCGGCTGTAAAAATGCTTGCACGCGTCGGGATAAAACCCGTCATGCAGCAAGCATACAATATGGGAATCAATAATTGGAATCCAACTCCTGAAACTCTATCACAAGTTGGTTTGTCTTTGGTCCTTGGAGGACGCGAGACAACACTTCTTGATGAGACAACTGCATATGGTGTTTTTGCAACAGGCGGCATCCGTCATAATCCAGTATCAATTCTTAAGGTGACTGATGCTAAAGGGAATGTGTTGTACCAGTACCAACCAATCGCTGGCAAACGCGTTATTCCTGATAATATAAGTTTTCTTATCTCTCATATTTTGCTTGATAATAATGCCAGGACTTTGGCTTTTGGCCCTAACTCCTGGCTCGTGGTTCCAGGTAAAACAGTTTCAGTAAAAACGGGAACTACTGATGAAAAACGGGATAACTGGACAATCGGGTACACGCCATCCTATGTCGTTGGGGTTTGGGTAGGGAATAATGACGATTCTCCGATGAATCAAGCAATTGCATCAGGAGAGACAGGGGCTTCACCGATTTGGAATAAAATTATGAGTTATGTACTAAAAGGCAAACCTGATGAGCAACCGAAAAAGCCTGATGATGTGATAGCCAAACAAGTCGATACACTTTTCGGAGGACTTCCTGTAGAAAATCAACCAACACGGTCAGAATACTTCATCAAAGGGACTGAGCCAACGAAAACATCACCTGACTATAAAATGGCAAATGGAAAACTGTATTATGATGTGCAGGAGAGCGACCCTGTTTCAAAGGATGGAGTAAATCGTTGGCAGTTGGGGATAGATGAATGGATCCACACAACACATTCAGCAGCTGATTGGCAATGGTATCCGCCGGACAACACTATCGGGCAAGTTGTTGCGCAATTAACACCAACACCCACGCCGTAAATTTTCTGTGATAAAATGAAAATTAAATGACTAATAACAAACATCTCACTGTTGCCACCTATAATATCCAATTTGGAATAAATAGCGAAAAAATTATTAATAATATAAAAAAACTTGCTGAAGAAGGAGTAAATATTTTTTGTCTTCAGGAAATTATCAATATCCACAATGAAGTTTTTATCATTGAAAAAATTTTGAAACGTTTAGGAAATAAATGGAAAGCTTCATATCATGTTGGAGAAGAAATTTCTAAATTAAGTATCGGAACAGCAATTCTTTGGAATTCTGAAATACTTACTCTTAAAAATGAAGAAAAACTATTGTTACCTAAAATAAAAAAATTTGATTTTCATGAAAAACTTTTTTATAAAGTTGTTGGTGAAGAAGCGATAACACTGCAACGTAAAGCCTTATCTTGTTATTTTACGATAGACCAACAAACTAATTTGAGAGTAACAAGTATCCATATAGATAATATCGGTGGCCCATTACATAGAATGAAGCAAATCACTTATTTAATCACAAAGCTTAATGGAATGAAAACTCCACAATCTGAAATTATTTGCGGTGATTTTAATACTTTTGATTTATTAAAAACAGGTTATGAAAAAAAATTGTTACAAAAAAAAATTGGTAAGAATTTTGTTGACGCATCAAAAAAAATTGATTGGACATCTGACATCTATATGGCTGATTATTTAAACAGTAAGCTAGTTCCATGGTTTGTAAAAACATTTAATGTGCATATCAGAAGGCGATTGGATTATATTTGGGTGAGAAATGTGAAAGTTATTTTTTGCAAAAAACGCGAACTTCACGGTTCTGATCATTTTCCGATTGTTGCAGAATTAGAACTATAAATAATTATCTTATTTTTTGAGTTCGTTTATTTCTTTTTCAGTTAACACTCTATAAGAAGCACTCTTCAAACTTCCCAACCTAATCGGCCCAAATGAAATTCGCTCCAATGCTAAAAGATTAATGCCGACAGTTTCACACATTCTTCTAATTTGACGATTTCTACCCTCATGAATTGTCATCGTGATTTCTGAAACTCCGTTTTTAATAAATAAAACAGAAACTTTTGCCGGCGATGTAATACCATCATCTAATAAAACTCCATTTCTAAGAGCTTTCAGCTGTACATCATTTGCATGTCCTTGAATTGTTAAACGATAGACTTTGTCGACATGATATTTTGGATGAATAAGATGATTAGTGAGTTCGCCGTCATTGGTCAGAAGAAGTAATCCTGTTGTATCCTTATCTAGCCTTCCGACAGGATAAATTCTTTTTTCGGTGGGAATAAGTGAAATAACATTTTTTCTTCCGTATTCATCAGCTGTGGTTGAAACAACACCTTTGGGTTTGTTTAATAAAAAATAAACGTACTTTGGTAGCGCAATTTTTTTACCATTTAAAAGAATCGCATCTTTTTTTGGATCAATTCTGAATCCTTGTTCAGTAACTCTTTGTCCATTCACCGAAACATTATTTGCTTTAAGAAAGTTTTTGACATTTCTTCGCGAGCAAATTCCCAAATTAGCCAAATATTTATTTAGTCGCTGTGTGTTATCCATAAATGCCAAACTATTATACCAGCTTAACTAAACAATAAAACATTTATCACTCCTGCTATAATAATTTTAGTGAAACAGTTTACCGTACAATCACTTGAAGGGAAATTAATTCTTTCTGCCACAATTCTCGCAAGCGGCATGGCTTTTCTCGATGGATCAGTAGTAGGAATTGCAATACCAACTATTCAAGCAAAACTTAATGCAACAATTACTGGCATCCAGTGGATTGTCAATGGCTATACGCTTATGCTTTGCTCACTTATTCTGATTAGTGGAGCATTAGGAGATAAATTTGGAAGAAAAAAAATTTTCATGTATGGAATTGGACTTTTTATCCTTTCATCTTTTCTTTGCAGCATTTCGCAATCGATAAACCAACTAGTTATCTTTCGTATCATACAAGGAATTGGTGGAGCCATGATGGTGCCAGGCAGTCTCAGTATTATCAATATCTCCTTTGAAGAAAAATATAGAGGATTTGCTATTGGAATTTGGTCAGGATTTGCTGGGGGAGTGGCCGCTCTTGCACCCCTTGTTGGCGGATGGCTTGTACAAACATTTGGTTGGCCATCAATTTTTTATATAAATATACCATTGGGAATAATTGCCCTTATACTAGCTCTTAAATATGTCCCTGAATCGAAGGATAATGAATCAACGAAGATTGACGTTATCGGTTCACTTCTTATTTTTCTTTCATTGTTAGGTCTTGCCTGGGGGCTTATTTCAGTACCTGATTTAGGCTGGAATAATCCACGCATTATTGGTAGTCTCGGGGGAGGTATTATCGCATTCATCTGGTTTATTATTGTTCAACGGAAGAGCAAACACCCACTGGTGCCATTTAGTATTTTTAAATCTCCACTTGTCGTTGGATCCAATCTTGCAACGCTTTGTCTTTATTTTGCGTTAAGCGGCGTTATCTTTTTTCTTATTCTGAATCTTCAACAAGTTCAACATTACTCGCCAATTATCGCAGGATTAAGTATGTTGCCTTCAATTCTTCTTATAACATTCTTATCTGGATTCGGCGGGAAAATAGCGGACAAAATTGGTCCACGTCTTCCAATGATTGTTGGACCATTAATTGTTGCCGTCGGGATGGCACTTCTTGTCATACCAGGAACTCATGCAGATTATTTTACACAAATTTTCCCTGGCCTTGTTCTTTTTGGCCTTGGGATGTCACTCGTTATAGCACCTCTCACAAAATCTGCCCTCACAGTTGAAAGTAAATATTCAGGAGCAGCTTCTGGCGTTAATAACGCTGTCGCACGAATAGCAGGACTTCTTGCTGTTGCTCTTTTGGGACTTATTGTCGTGTCGCTTTTTGAAGGACAGTTGAATCAAAAAGTTATGTCATCCACTATGAACTCTGTTGCCAAACATGCAATTATGATTCAACAAGACAAATTGGGAGGGATACAAATTCCATCAAGTTTTAGCCTGCAAACTAAAGAACTTGCGCAAAACGCGATTGATGATTCTTTTATTTATGGTTTCCGCTGGGCCATGGGCATCAATGCGTTTCTCGCCCTATTAAGCTCTATTATTGCCTTCTTTACGATACATAATAAAAAATTAGATTCATAAACCCAACTTGAAAAAATCTTCAAAATTAACTATCCTGAGAAGGCCATGAAATCTGTTCTTCTTTCACTTGTGGGAATTTTAACAATACTTGTCGGCGTATTTCTTATTTATCTTTTTTTTAACAGTCTTGACGGTTCAATAAATATTGTTCTTCTTATTGGATCTGTAGTCTTAATTGGAGGAGGCATAGTTCTTTTAATCTTTGCGGGGAAAATTGACACAATTATTCTCAATAGAACAAGCAAGCCAGAAAAAGACAAAGAACCACTTATAATGAAACCAAAAAATAACGGTTTGGCGAGCAAAATTGATGCAAACAATGCTATGATGGCTGAGTGGAAAAAGACAAATGATACAAAGAATAGATTACGAATGCTTGAAATTTCCGCCGCCGCTGGCGACGAAAAGTAGAGAATTTATATTGCTCAAAACCGTCATTCTGACGCCTGTACCCGGAGGGGTATATCCAGAATCCTTAATATTATCTCGGCCTTCGACTCTGAGGATCAGGCTCGAAAAGAATGCTTAACGCACCAAGATGGCTACATGAAAAACTAAACGTTGCGTTATGGAGAAGTATATGTTGCATAGATTGAATATTCGTCGCCATCTTTTCGAGATGTAAATGTTGTTGGCCATGTGCCAAAAGTCGTAGAACTTGAACTGACTGCACCGTTTTGAGTGGTAGTCAGGTTAAACTTCAAATTATTGGATGAAATACTTGTTGCATTTGTGTTATACATAAGCCAATAGTAGGTATTTGCATTAAGTGCAGTTGAAACAGAAAGTGTATTCCAACTATTTGCTTTCAATTCTCCTGTTGCGGATTTTGCCAACAGTGTTCCAGGCATTCCGTTATTATCCGAATAAATCGCCAATTGGTATTGATTATTTGGAGCATTTTGGACTGAGCCGACATACACAGTTATGGATTGGAGAGTTCCTTTAACTCCTGTTTGAAAACGTGAACCAGTAATATTATTAGCATCCCGTATATCGCCAAAAGAACCAACAGTGGTATAACCAAAAGTAACTGTTTGCGTCGGGATCTGTGTCGGTGTTGCCGTAGGTACTGAAGCTATCGAAGGAGTCGGCGTAACAGTAGGAGTTGGTGACGCTGTCGGTGTTGGAACTGCTGTCGGTATAAGATTCAATAAATTCTGAGTAAATCCATCGACACCAAAGGGTGATCCCAAACCAGTTGGACCATCATAACCAGTTCCAGCAGTACACATAATCGTTCCACAAACACCATTATTTCCTTGTGTGACATCATGAAACACTAAGGATGAAACGTTAAGATAGGGAACTGATGAACCAATAGTATTTGCTGAGACACCGCCTGCGAGCGCATAAACTCCTGCAATAATCGGAGAAGCAAGACTTGTTCCACCAACTTGGAACCATCCTGTCATTCCATCATATGAAGTAGAATCATATACTGCAGCACCTGTGTTTGGATCGGCATCGGCCGCGACATCTGAAACAGCACGTGTTGTTCCGCATTTCGTCACGCCCCAATTTGACAAACTTTTTTCCCACGCATTTGCCGATTCATACGCACTGCATCCACTTCCCGTATCACCCCATGCGTTTTCATTTGCATAGGTGTTATTAGTATTAAGCCGCAATG
>CAZJVI010000028.1:0-16390 GCA_964549385.1 uncultured Gammaproteobacteria bacterium | reverse complement strand
TACTTTTACCTTTCTTATCACAAACAAAACCTGTATCCCAAAGATACTTTTCTTTTTCTTTGTTACTAGAATCTATAGGTTGCCCAGCAAGAATATCTGACAAAATACGCTTTTCATCGAGAGTAAGACTCTCCCATAATTCTTCTGATTGAAGACTGATTCTTTCATCATTAAGGAGCTCTCTAAGAATAGCCTCTTCTGTCTTAAAAAATTTATCCTTCACTTCATACAAATGAATTAATCCTAATTGTAAATACTGCAGATATCCACCAATGGCAGAAAACAAAAACTTTTTTGTTTCAGGTAAAAGAGATAAATTATATCGATGACTGTAGGCGTCATAAACAATTTCCATATCACCGTCATTAGCCGGCTTGAAATATAATGTTTGAGCAAAAACAGATACAGTAGCTTTAGCTTCGGGAAATGCTTTTCTAAGACTTCGATAACTGGTGAAAACAAACGATACGTTACCATGAGATGCATCTCGGAGTCCCTGCAGGTTGTCAAATAGCGAAGGATTTAACGCATCACTCAGTCTATCAAAGGGTAAGAAAAAAATTGTAGGGTAAACACCGCTCGCAACAAGCAAGTTTAATGCCTGACGAATATTATCAATCACCAAAAAAAGATCCTGAAATTGAATACTTTTATCGAAAAGTTCACTGATTTTTTGTTTTATTTCAGGAGCAAGATCCGATTGTTCAGTAGCATCAAGAATTCTCTTAAGGGTTAACGTCCAAAAGGGATAAATCTCCTGCTCGACCAAATCATTCAAGTCAACTGGAATAAATAAATGAACATCCTTGTCGCTGACATAGGTAGAGATAATATCTTCATGTCGCAAAAAAAAGCGGAGAAAATTGCTAATACCAACCCGCTTCATGCCAACGATATTAATACATTGACGCTGACGCAGGTATTCTCCTAACTTTTTCGCTTCTTTTTGTTGAAATGTTATCGGATACGCTTTTTCCAAAACAGGCGTTTGCATGCCTGTATTGTATAGTCTTTTTGCTCTTTTAGCAAATTTTTGCCTTACTAAAAAAATGTAAAAATGCTATACTTTTTATAACAAAACATTCTCCGACCTAAAAGAGCTCGGTAGAAAAGATATGACTACCTTTTTTCTTCCTTCTTTTTGGCTATTTTTAGTTTGGTTTTTTATCGTTGTTTTTTTGGCTTTTTATATTCCTGGCAATTTTCTTCTTAAAAAGACTCACCTATCTTCCTTTCAACAAATTATATTGTCAATCGTTGTGGGGATGACCCTGTGGGGATGGCAAGGATTTATTTTTGGCTTTCTTAATATACGGTGGATGACATATGTCTACTTGCTTGTTTTTTTCATCTTATGGATGCGCTCTGGTGTATGGAAAAAATTTTTAGAGTTTATAAAAAACCCTAAACAAAAATTTAGTAAAAACATTGATGTTCTTTTAGTGTTTATCGTTATTTTTGGCACGCTAATGCAATTGACAAGCGTTTTCTTTGTCGGCATTTTAACAAAAACCGGAATGTTCTTTTGCTGTGCATCACCTGACTCTCTCTATCACATTGCGCTGACAAATCAACTTGTTAAACAATTCCCACCAACTGAACCAGGCATGGCAGGCATTACTGTACACAACTATCATTATATGAGCAATCTTGTTGCGGCAGATCTGATACGAATCTTTCATTTACCACTTGTTGCAACTCTTTATCAATATTTTGTTGTGATGCTTTCTCTTTTTTTGGGTTTATCGGCAATTACTTTTGGACAACTGACAAATATGAAAAAAGCATATATCCGTTGGCTTGTTTTTTTCCTTTATTTTAGTGGCGATATTACCTTTCTTCTTACTTTTTTAACAGGCAATGGTTTTAATTTTAATACACCATTTATGGAAAATGCCCTTTGGCTATGGGTTAGCCCGCCACGAGTCTTTGCCACAATCATTTTTTTTGTAGGGATTTGTCTTCTCATTTTGTGGATCAAACAAAAAAAATTATTCCTGGGCATCCTTACAGCCTTTGTTTTTGCAAGTCTTGTGAGTTTTAAAATCTATGAAGGTGTCTTTATGGCAGCTGGAATCGGAGGATTATTTATTTACTTTTTATTCAGGAAGCAATTCAAAATGCTTATTCCTCTTATTCTCACAGGAATTTTAAGTCTTATTCTCTACTTACCAGTAAATATTTCTGCAGGTGGCCTAGTTTTTACCGGTACATGGCGGTTTGAAGATTTTATCGCACAACCCCATTTACATCTCATTCATCTGGTGATGGCAATAGAAATTTATGCCCAGCATCATAATTGGTTTGGCGTTGCAAGGTTTGAACTATTATTTGCTTTTCTCTATCTTGTTTTTGTTTTTGGAACAATAATACTTAGTGTTTTCCAAACGAAAAAATCTCTTTCTCTTTTCCCCAAAGAATTAAATATCTTTCTTCTCACGGGTATCGGAATATGCGCTATTCTTGGTTTTTTCTTTATCCAAACATCTGGTGGAGCAAACAGTATTCAATTCCTTATAACGATAGATGCTATCTGCTCTATTTATGCTGCGTTAGCTTGTTATTACTGGCTGGACAAACTTAAAGGCATAATAAAATATGTTGCCATTGTTCTTATTGTCGTTCTTACCATTCCACGCGTTATTGATATTGAACATGACTATATCTCAGACCTTTTTAATAATCCTTCTTTGGTGATAGACAATAAGCAATTACAAGCACTTGCGTATATAAAAAGCACTACACCACCAAACGCAATACTTCTTGTAGACAATCTCGAGAAAAAATCTGGCTATATTTATGTCGCAAAGACAAAAAGATTTTTCACAGTTCCGCTAAATACTGGCGGTTTCTGGCAAGGCAATTTTTCTTATTACGTTAGCTTTCTTTCTGACAGGTCGATGTTTATTGATGGAGATATTTTTACTAATAGCATTGTCCAAAGTCATGGAGTGGACACACATGAAAGAGTAACTGTCGCAAAAGCAGTGTTCGCCAATGATAAACCATTTTTAATACGGACGTTATTACACAAGAATAATATTTCATATATTTATCTTGGTTCTGAGACCAAGCTTGCAAAATCTCCGCCACCTTTTTTAAGAACAATGTTTCAAAATAATGAAGTCAGTGTGTTGAAGGTATTATAGAAGTCTAATAATTTTGCATTTTCTTTAAAATATTTTATTATGCTATACTGAAAAAGATGAAGTTTATTGATGATGTAAAAATTAGTGGTAAAACTATCCTTCTCCGTGTTGACTTCAATATCTCATTCAACCCCAATCATTCAATCGCAGATGACGCACGCATAGAACAATCTCTGCCGACAATCGAATATCTTCTCAAAGAACATAACAAACTAATTTTAATTGCCCATTTGGGAGAGCCAGAAAAAAGAAACCCTAATGATTCTCTCGCTCCAGTTGCAAAAAGACTCGCGCAATATCTTCCTCACAACAAAATTGTGTTAGTAGATGATTTTACAACCGACTCCGAACCACTAGAAAAACAAACAGAAAAAGAAATAATTCTTCTTGAGAATATACGCTTTTACCATGGAGAACAAGCAAACGATCCTATATTTTCCAAAGAACTGGCTCAACTGGGTGATGTATATGTAAACGACGCGTTCAGTGTTTCTCACAGAAAAGCAGCTTCAATTGTCGGACTTCCAGAACTGCTGCCTTCTTATGGTGGATTGCTGTTAAAAAAAGAAATCACTGTTTTGGAGGGCATAATGAAACATCCACAAAAACCATTTGTTGCAGTCATCGGCGGGAAAAAGATTGCGACCAAAATTAAATTTATCCAAAAACTCACAGCAGTTGCCGATTATGTTCTTATCGGCGGCGGCTTAGCAAACACTTTTTTGGCAGCTCAAGATGATGCGGTTGGAAAAAGCCTAATTTCAAAAGATGATATAGAACTTGCCAAACAACTTCTTTCACATGCCCATAGAGAAGACACACAACTTCTTTTACCCGTTGATGTTGTTGTCGGAAAATCACTTGATAGTAAAACAAGCGAGATTAAAAAAGTAACGAATATTTCGAAGGATGAAGAAGCACTCGATATCGGACCAGAAACACAAGCAGATTTTGGAAAAATAATTGATGAAGCTCGTACTATTGTTTGGAATGGACCTGTTGGCTATATGGAAAATCAAGAATTTAAAAGAGGAACTGATTTTTTGTATTATTCAATAACAAACAATGATCACGCAACCTCTGTTGTAGGCGGCGGTGATACTCTTGCAGCGATTTCAAAAAAAGAGTATCTTGATAAAATCACCCACATTTCAACAGGAGGCGGCGCAATGCTGGAGTTTATTGAAAATGGTACATTGCCAGGAATCGAAGCACTAAAAAAAGCTACAAAAACTCTTTAAGTATGAGCTCCAAATTACTACATTCTAGTGTAACGAAAGAAGGTATACCCTTTATTATTCGCTACCCCATTCCAAAAGATGTCAAAAGATTACTTACATATATTAATACCCTATCGAAAGAACAGGTAGAAATCACCTTTCAGGGAGAACAATTAACGCTTTCTGAAGAACAAAAATTCCTCGCTAGTCGGCTTAAGGCAATAGATGAAAAAAAAGCTGTCATGCTCGTTGTCGCTACTGATAAAAAAATACTTGGTGTCTCTTCCATAGATCTGTCCGAAAGGATAGAGAAACATGTCGGAATATTTGGTATTTCAGTAGCAAAAGAAATACGAGGAGAAGGCATTGGAAACATGCTCATGAAACTTACTTTACAAGAAACTACTACAATACCTCTGTTAAAAATAATCACACTGAGTGTTTTTGCAGGTAATGAAGTTGCTTTGTCGCTCTATAAAAAATTCGGATTTAAGGAGTATGGAAGACTTCCCAAGGGAATTTTCTATAAAGATGCGTATGTCGACCACCTTTATATGTATAAAAACCTCAATGAACACAAGTGATTACTTCCGAGTGAAACGTGCACCCAAGATTTTGTCGGTTGAGAACGGCGTATTGTAAATTAATTTACCCCCCACATTTGACAAATTCTTATCACTTGTCAAAAGAGAAAAATCATTTGGATAGGAAATATACAATTGATAGGGATCATCCTCTGCACCCGGTTCTTTGAAAAGTCCTAGACTATACGTAAAAGCCACAGCGTTGGTATCTAAATTTCCAGGAGTATGATATGTGATACTTACTGTTTCTGTTGACGCTGCTTGAACAATAAAGAAAAATCCTATTGCACTTTCTTGCTGATCTTGTTCCTGGTCTACTTCAAGTCCAGGTGGCGGAGTAAAACCTTCAGCGGTAAAAATAGTAGGATCAGTCACTGCAGGAGATGTCTGAACCTGTTTATTGTTAATCGAAACTGAATCAAGCACTGCATTCTCGGGAACAAGAAATCTCACGTAATCCCGATAGTCTCCACCAAACGGACTGTTCTTTGTACTTGTATTTACATATGTTACCTCTGCGGTCGTCTGCTGCCCACCAGAGTCATCAATTGTTGTTGACTGACTTATGGATCGTTTTACATAATAATTGGCTTTATTGGTCCCTACATTGGCATCAACGACACCAAAAAAATCATAAAGAGTATTCTTTTCATACGTTCTCCCATCCCACAATGATGATGATAAATCATTCACCGTATAGACATTTTGGACGCCTGGATTGGAGAAGCTCATAAGGAGATCTTTTTGTTGTATAGACGAGACAATCATTTGCGCAAATTTTTCATAGGGCATTTGCTTTTGAGTAGCAAGCTTTTCCATAAGTGCATTCATCAAACTTGTTAAAAAATCTTTTTTCTGTGTCGAGCCGGGAAAAAAATTTTTCTCCGCATTTGTCTCGGTAAGCAAATAAAAATTATCTGGAGTCACTGTCACGTTATAATCAGGAAGCGTAATAGGTCCAACTACTGAGATTACATTTTTAAGAAATGTTGTATCAACTGCAATAACACCGTTTACTTTTTGATGAGTTTCTAATTGAAGAAATTGCGCCGCTTGCGCAGCATCACGAGTAAAATCAGGATCAAAATTGCTATCACGCAAAAACCAATGAGAAACACCAAGATATCTCTGCAATCCATACGGGGGCTGTATTGCCTGCGTTAACTGTCCATCTGCATTGTAAACATCATTAATCTGTAATTTACCAATCTTCCCATTATTTATTGGGAGAACGCCGTAGGAACCGATAAATCCCCCACCTGGACGAAGTTCCATATTATTTTGAAAAAGAATTAAATATGTTCTATTCCCGTCAAATCCAAGAATATCTGGCCACGTATCAATTGTCTCTTCAGCCAAATTGATTGTGTCATCCATACTGTGAATTTTTTCAAGAATCACGGACGGCAAATTATTTTCTGCCTCTAACTTTTGCAGTGTCACCAACGTATTTTTCATTGTAGAGATTGACTGAATAAAATCATCTTTGGGATCCGAGCTCTTCCCCTCGTAAATATTTTTCATTGTCTGTATTGCTTGAATGAAAGAAATCTCAGTCGTAGCAATTGTTTCACCATTCAGCATAGTCTCATTAAATTCCTTTGTCTGAATTGGCAAGATCCATTGTCCTAGCAAAAGACTGGAAGCAAGTACCTGCGCCGCAGCAAATGAACTTTTTGCCACAACCGCACTTGACTGCGCAGAAGACAAGTGTCCCCCTTCTGCTTGTTTTACAGAAAATGCCAAAAATCCTCCACCGATCAGTGCACATAATAGAGCTGCCATAACAGGTGCGACAAAAACAGCGAGAAGAATTACCGCCAAAAATCTCATACGATTTTGCCCTGATTGAGGTTCCGCTAGTTTTAAATGTATTTTTTTCTGAGACACCAACGGCTTACGCGTTGCTCGTGATAGGTCAATTTTTCGGAGTCTATCTTCCAAACTATAATCTCTAAAAAAATAAAGACCATCCGGCGGGATATAATACCTTCTCACAGGACTTCTTTTTTTAGAAAAATCTATTTTTATTAACGGATCAATCTTTTGAATAGTTCGGGCAAAAGTAATCTCATTTAATACATGATGAGGAAAAAGATAAATAATTTCCCTTGGTTTTTCTATAGCAAAAGCCAAAGAGACAATCGACGTAAGAACGTCATCAAGTAAAATTGGATAAAAAATGCCTAATCCTTCTTTTGGGACTTCGATTCTTCCATAGACACGCGCCTGATGGATAAAAAAATTCATTTCGTTTGCCTCAGTGATGGAGTTATCAAACGTCTCTCCATAAATTACTGACTGCAGTAGAGGATAATCTTGACGGTGCAGTTTTGTAAATACCGCTTTGTTACTATAAAGAAGCGAGGTAATAAATAACAATCGTGCCTTAACTGCTTCTGCTTTTTCTTCAAAGGCTGAAAACATATCCAAAAGTTCTGACTCGCCATTATAAATAACGAAAATGTGTGAATAAGCATTATCCGGAATTGTTGGAATTTTTTTCCGGTAAGGAATATGAACGACATTGTCGTGCTTCTCTAATTCATGCGCAGTAACAACAACGACAAGAAATTGGTCACGGAGAATTTTAGCGAGAGCATTGCCGATAAAACCCTTTTTATCAACAATGAGAATTGGCAATCGTGTAACTTCCTCGCTTGTAATCAGTAAAGGCCTTTTTTGCTCCATATTTTTATCATACAACATAATGCGACAAAAGTTTAAAATTTTTATTTTTAACTGTGATTTTAGCTTTAATTCATAGCCTGTTTTGAATCTGAGGCTCGTATAATTTTCGTAGAAATCAATAGATGAGTTTGGATTGTTTTAACAAGCAAAACTGAAAATAATAAGAACAATAATTCTAGCCTCGCTTTTTCGTTGAATTTTCTGGTCGTGTGAATGGAAGATTGAAAAGATAGGTATAAAAAAGGTTTTGTTATGCTTAATCTCTGACAGAAATAAAGAGGTTTCTGAAAAAGAAGTCCCGCAGATTTTCTCAATAAATTCCCTGAGATTTTTGCCTTTCTTCAGATATATGATTTTACAGTTTGCCGAGAAGAGCAAAGGGAATGGCAAGAGGAAAAATTTCTTTAAAAAAGATTCGAGTAAGCAGAGCTGCTAAAGAGATATCCAATATCTCAATTTCCATGGTTTTCCTTCACTCGTCTCAATACTATTTTCAAAAACACCACCGTTTGCTTCAATAATTTTTCTTGATCCAATATTTGTCTCATCACAAGTTATCAAAGCTTTTGTAATTCCCAACATTTTTGCTTTCGGTAATGCAAGTTCTAAAATTTTTTTCCCATATCCGAGTTTTCTTTTTGAAGGACGAATGTCATAACCGATATGTCCACCTTCTCGTAATAATGATTTAGTCAATGTATGACGAATACTAATCCTCCCGATGAATTCATTCCCGTCAACTAACCAGTAGGTGGTATCTGGTACGTAACCTAGCGGAAGATTCTCGCCATGGGAGTAATTTTCAATTCTCTTGATGTAAGATTGGAAGTCTCCTTGTAACTCTTTTTTGTTCAGCGAAAAAATATCTAACCGGTCAGTCGGTTTTTCTTTCTGATATTCTATCAATGCTTCAAGAAAACTTTCTTTATATTTTGAAGAGGGGACCACTAATTGCATGTATCTATTATAGCGGAAACTTTTATGATTGCTGGAGTCTTGCCCAACTCAATCCCAGAATCATAGCAAAAAGTAATTGTCCTTGCTGAAGCGTCAACCAATAATGATCAAAAGATCCTGTAAAAAAAATAATTAATAATAAGCAGGACAACATATTCCTGATTCCTGACTCCTGACTCATAATTCGTTTTACTGTAACAACCAAAAACCATATAAACAAAACAAACCCTACGATTCCCGTTTCAGCCAAAACTAATACAAATATATTATGAACTGGCTGTAAGTATAAACCGAGTGGCATTGGTTTTTGCAAAGGAGCAAGAGCAGGAATAAAATTATCAAGACCAACACCAATAAATGGATGCGCCTGCATCATTTTCAATGATGCACTCAATAACTCTGTCCTTTCAGTAACAGATTCATCTGACAATGATGTCTGCAAAAAGCGAAGAGAAATTTCATGCACTAAAGGGAATGTGCTAAGAATGATTAAACCCATCGCGAGTAAAAAGACAAAAAATATCCTTATACGAAAGGTCTTTGCCATTTTAAAAATATTTCGTCCAACAATAAAAAGAACAAGGAACAACCACAAAAGAATCGCAACTCGTCCAAACGTTAACAACAAAGCAATACTAGAAATGATTAATGAAACAACACCGAAAAGTTGTACCCACCGTTGATTACTTTTTAGAACAAAACTCCATACCAAAATTATTGATACCAATAGATATCCGGCAAGGACGTTGGGGTGGGGAAATGTGGCATAGGGGCGAAGAACTAATGCACCACCTATGTCAGCATTGGCAATTCCTGGCGTTGTACCGGTGAATGTCCGCTCTCCAAAATAATAAAAAAAGCTATTGAGTGATCCCTGGTTTACATATTGCGCAATTGCCAACGTCGATTCGAAAAGCGCACTCACTGCAAACAAAAAAGAAATCCATTGCAAGTGAACTCTTTTGTGAATTGTTTTTACGAGATAAATTACTAGGAATGAACACTCGCAAAGTTTTAGCAATCCATAAAAACTTAAGAGGGGATTATTAGAAAAAAAGGTATTGCAAACAAGGAACAATAAAGCGAAACAAACAAAAAAATACATTTTAGATTTGCGTTTTAGTTTTACGATTTGGATTTTGAAATGTAAGATAGTAAATGATCTTCTTTTTCTTAAAAGAAAAACTGCAAACAATAAGACAAACAAAACATCCGTAAAATAAATAATAGGGGAAAGATAATCAATTCGTATCCCAGAGACAAAAGAGAAGTCTGGCCAAAAATGTTTGCCCAATTGCGTCGGAAGAAAAAGAATAAAGCAATAAAAGAGAAAACGTTCAACCTTCTGCATGAATATCCCAATACTATCAATAACCCTATAAAAAAATCAATGCAAATATTTACTTTTTATTTTTGCCTATGGGGGGCCTTCCACGAAGACTATTTAGATTTTACAATGAGGACGCGATCTTTTCCTTCTCCTGATGATTCAGAGGTGACTTGCTCATCTTCTTGAAGATAAAGATGAATAATGCGTCGTTCCCATGATTTCAAAGAAGAAAGCACTTGCTCTTTATTCTCAGCAAGAGCTTTTTCTTTTACTTGCATGGCCAAATTATGGAGATATTCTGTTCTGTTCTTTTTGTAATCATCAACTTCAATTGAGACGCGGACAAAACGTCCAATTTTTTTTGCAATCGCAAGTGACAAAATAAGCTGAAGTGATTCAAGAACTTCACCATGATAGCCAATGACAATTCCTGTATCCTGCGTTTCCATCATGACGTCTAAAATATCGTCTCGCTCTTCCAATGTGAACGTTCCTTCAATTTCAAGGAGTCGAAAAAACTTTTCAATTAATGCTTCAACCTCTTTACGTTCAGCTGCTGTTAGTTCAATTTTTTCCATAATTATTGATATTTACTTTCTTGTGTATCCTTCAAAAAGGGGAACCAATCAACCAGCCCACCCCACCTTTGAATTATGTACTGCTGTATGATACCAAAAATTGTCAAAGTATTCCAGTACAAAGATAGACCAAAAGGCAAGGAAAAAGAAAAGAAGCCTACCATTAAGGGAAGCAGATACATGGATTGCGTTTGAAATGCTGTTGCAAAATCCTCTTCGGATTTTTTCTCTTTCTTCGGCATAAGCGCTGCAGGCGCCATCATCATTTTTGACTGAATGAGCTGTAAAGAAGCTGTTAACACGGCAACGAGAACAATTCCAAAACCAACCTGACTAAGAAGCTGAGAAGGCGTATGTCCCAAAGAGAGTCCAAAGAAACTCGTATTCCATAACTCATGAAGTTTTAACCCATTAAAGTACAAACGCTCATTCACCGCATTTGCTGTTGGCAAACATAATGAGTGTGCTCCTTTTGTCGTCAAACAGACAGAACCGAGAAGAACCTGATACAACGCAATAAGAATGGGGATTTGGATAATCATTACGACACAGCCTGAAGCAGGATTGACGCCGTGTTTCTGAAAAAGCGCCATTTGTTCCGTCTGCAAACGTTTTGCATCATTTTTGTGTTTTTCTTTAAGTTTGTTGATTTCCGGCATAATCTGTTGCATTTTCTTTTGCTGTTTGAGACTTTGATGAAGAAGAGGAGAGAGAATCAGTCTGACAATAATCGTTAGTAGGATAATTGAAAAACCCAATGCCGAAGGAACATGCAGAGCCATCAATAATTGATAAACTGCTACTAAGACATTGAGTATTGGATTAACGAGAATGATATCAAAATAATTCATATGCTAAAAAATGGTTGACAGTTACTAAATCGTCGCAATGACAAAACAGATCCTTTAAGAACACCATATTTTGAAATTGACTCTTGTGCGTAGACAGAGCAGGTTGGGTTTTGCCTACAGCCAGTTGTGGTCCCCAATAATTGGTGGAGGAGAGGAGAAATAAAATAGTGATAGAAATCTATGATTGCAATAAGGACTTTTTTCATTTTAAAGCTAATAACCCTTTTTCGTTGAGTGCTTTGCTGACTTCTTTCAGCAATTCGTCTCTCGTAACGTCTATTATACCTTTTTCCAAGAAAAAAAGCATGTCATAGCCCTGTGACACTTGAATAAGCGATTCTTCAATACACGAACGGAAGACTCGACGAATTCTATTACGAACAACGGCACGCTTATCGACTGATTTTCTGACAAGAAAGGCAAATCTACTTACAGTCAGCTCATTCTTTGTATATTTAAAGCTAAACAGAGATGTCTTAAAAAAACGCGTATGAGAGAGTTTTATATGTGCGGGCAAACGATATTCTCGAGCTAACATGAAGTTTAGAGAGAAACAGATATATCTTTACGGTTTTGATCTCGACGACGCTTTATCATTTTTCTTCCGTCATTTGTTTTCATTCTCCCCAAAAAACCATGTTTGCGAACTCTTTTAAGCTTTTTACTTTTCGTTAATCTTTGCATATGCCTAAGTATACCATATTTTGATAAAAGTACCAAGAGTATCAAAGTATCAGGAGCATCAAGGGTGTAAAAACAAAATAAAAGCTTTTGATACTTCCGATATCCATGACTCTATTGATACTTTTCTGTTTTAGTCCTTGACAAAAAGTTATCCACAATATTTAATTGCTTACAGACAACGATACATATGGACGAAAAGCTTGAAAAACTATGGAAAAATGTAATGCAGGAAATGCAAAAAAACGTATCTTCAGCAAATTTCCACACACTCTTTAAAAATACTCACCTCCTTTCTCTTGAAGAAAATATTGCAACAATTGCTGCTCCTTCGACAATGATCATTGATCTGTTACAAAAACGTTTCAAAAAAGATATAGAAACAATTCTTTCAACACAGTGCGGAAGCGATGTCTCCTTACTTTTTATTACAAAAGCCCTTCCACAAAAAAATATTGAAGGAAAAGACGCGCCACTTTTTATTGGAGAAGATGCTCCTCAGAAACCATTGACAATCGGACACCTTCCTCGCGTTCGTGCGGATTTCACGTTTCAAAATTTTGCTGTTTCTGCAGGGAATCAATTAGCATTTGTCTCTGCTCAAACTGTTGCAACAAATCTCGGATCTTCCTATAATCCGCTTTTTCTCTATGGTCCGGTTGGTGTAGGGAAAACACATCTTATGCATGCTATTGCCAATGACGTCTACCAACAAAATCCTGCGAACAAAATTGTTTATATTACTAGTGAGGAATTTACCAATGAAGTTGTCGAAGCAATTCGCAATCATGAGACAGCACAGATGAAAAAGAGATTCCGTTCAGCAAAAATCCTTATTATCGATGATATCCAATTTATAGAAGGAAAGGATGCAACCCAAGAAGAATTGTTTCACACTTTTAACATTCTTATCGATAACGGCTCACAGATATGTCTCACTTCTGATCGTCCGCCCCAGGAGATAAAAAAACTCGAAGCACGGCTTTCTTCTCGCTTTGCAGGAGGATTAACCGTTGATATCTCAACTCCCGACTTTGAACTTAAAGCAGCAATTGTCGGAATTAAAGCACAAAAATTTGGTTTTGTCATTCCTCCTGATGTAACGACACTGCTTGCTGAAAAAGCGGAAGACACACGAAGCCTTGAAGGTCTTCTTCTTCGCGTTATAACACAAGCAACAACTTCAAACAGCACAATAACTATCGAGTTGGCAGAACAGGCTTTAGGAAATATGATTGAAGAGAAAAGACAGCATTTACATGCAGATGATGTTATTGATTATGTCTGTTCTTACTATAAATTTAAAACAACACAATTGAAAGGACCCAAAAGAACTGCTTCTTTGGTAAAAGCTCGACAGGTGGCAATGTATCTATTGTATACAGAGTTGCGGCTCACTTTGGTTGAGATAGGTAATTTGTTGGGTGGGCGAGACCATACGACAATCATTCATGGTGTGGATAAAATCAAAGACCTTGTGGATAAGAAGGAGCAGGTCACTGAGGATATCTTGGGAATAACAAAATCACTTCGTGGATAAAAAGGGGATTACTCATGTTGCTAAAGTTTTAAACAAATAATACCCATTTTAGTCCACAAGTTCTCCACATAATCTTACCCTTGATATTCTTTTTTTAAAAAATAACTATATACAAATTTTTAATCGCTTGGTAAATGGTTTTATTGCTAAATTGTTCAACTAAACGACTAAACAATATAATAATTCAACAATGAAGCAATTTCTATAAGCTCACTACTTATTGCTTTTTTCCACATTTCCATATACACTACAACAACTACAAATAGATATATATGAAGATTACTTTATTAACTCAAAACCTCCAACAAAAACTTTCTTTTCTTAACAGAGCCATCTCAACAAAAAATCAACTACCCATACTTCTTAACATTCTTATAGAAACCTATGATGATTATATAAAACTAACAGCAACAGATTTAGAAATTGGGATTGAGATTATTTGTCCCGCAAAAATAGAAGAAAAAGGAAAAACGACCGTTCCTGCACGATTATTTACAGAACTCATTGCTTCGTTAACAGATGATTCTATCTCTATGCAGTTAACAGATAACAAACTTGAAGTAATAACCAAAAGAACTAAAAGTGTTTTTCAGACATCTAGTAGCGAAGAATTCCCTCGCCTTTATGAATCAAAAGGAGAAAAACTCGCTGTTCTTTCCGGAAAAGATATTAAAAACGAAATATCATCAGTTGTTTTCTCAGCTAGTCAGGAATCAACAAGACCCGCTCTCTCAGGTATTCTAGTGAGAAAAGAATCACAAGGATTTTTATTTGTTGCGACTGATGGTTACCGTCTTTCTCTCAGACATTATAAAGTAACAGAAAGTAAATCGGAAAATGCATCATTTATTATCCCTGCACGCGTCTTTCGTGAGCTTTTGGCAATCAAAGAAAGTGATTCTGATATTGTAATGTATGTCTCAAAAGAACAGAATCAAGTACTTTTTGAACAAGGAGACACACTTCTTGTTGGTCGACTGATTGAAGCGGAATTTCCCAATTTTGAAAAAATTATTCCATCCGATTTTTCGGTAAGTGTTGCCTTTGATAGGGAAGAACTATTGAAGGCGGTAAAAATATGCTCAGTTTTTGCAAGAGATTCAGCAAATATTATTAAGTTAGCTTTGTCTAAAGAGATAATTACTGTTTCGTCAGGATCTTCAGCAAGTGGAGAAAACACAGTGAGCGTAGATGCAACATTAACGGGCGAAGAAAATGAAATTGCATTTAATGCGAGATATTTACTTGATGTTCTAGGAAATGTGGAAGAAAAAGATTTGATTTTTGATATGATAGGACCGTTAAATCCAGGAGTCTTTAAAATAAAAAACGATGAATCATTTCTTCATCTCATCATGCCGATTAGGGTTCAGGGGTAACCTCCCAATTTAGAGGATAATTAGTATAAGGAATGTTCATATTAGTAAGTTGTGTTTGTATATCTGATTTCATACTGGCAACTTGACTATCAATTGACTCATTTGAAGAATTAGAAGGATAAAGAATCCCGATAAAAGATTTTGAATTAAGATCAAAATAGAAGTAATAAGAGTCGGTTTGCAAAGGAAGATCATTATACCAAGGATAGTTATTGTTAACGGACTGTTCGTGCTTTCCATAATTCAGATCCGCTTGTGTCTGCTCTTTTGCCTGGTCTGTTGGGCTGACATTATCAACCGACATTGTTGTAAAACCCCATGAATACGATCCCTTATTTGAAGAGAGAATAATTGTATAATTTTGATTTGTGCTAAAAGGTTGAGTAGGAATGAATGTAATAGTTTTTCCATCGCTCGACCAGTTTGAGCTTCCTGGCACCGAGGGAGAAACATTTAATGTGAGAGCAGTTTGCTCAGTTCGTGTAAGTGGATCTTTGAATGTAGCAGAGACAGCGGGATAAATATTTACACTTGTAGCGTTATTTAAAGGTGTTGTAGCTATTATAGGTAATGCTGGTTGCTCAGATATATTTTGTGAAGAGTTATTAGGTGGAAGAGTAGGATGAGATTGTAAGTTATTAGCGGTTGAAGGCTTTTTAGGAGAATAAAAAGCAATGGTTATAATGATAAATAATAAAATTAATATGAGGGGTATTGCTAGAAAAAAATATTCTCTATGATTTTGAAAAGAATTTTTAAGTGTAGTTAATAAAGTATTATGAGTAGAATACTCTGCATTATTTGTATTATTTGTATTGTCCATACTATTTAATTTAGAATATCATATTTAGGAGTGTCCTCCAAATGCAGCAATAGGAATCCATGCCCCTTGCACCTCACCATTTACAATAGGGAATGTTCCGTTGGGGCTGCCAGAATTTGATTGGTCTACTATAATTTTACCATTCCCATGACTATCAATAGTAATGCTCTTAACAAGCATAACATGTTCATCTCCACTCTCTTGTAAATAACTTGCTTCCAACATCATGGCATACCCAGGCTTCACTTGTTGTAAAGCTGCCAAATGATTAGAGGCCTTTTCATATTCTACATACACATAGCCATTTTGCTGTTGCTTAAAAAATTTATGCATTGAAATAACAGCTCCATCATCTGCTGTTGTCATACCTTTTAAACCAGCAAGATTATAAGCATCGACTACGCTATAAGTACACCAATACATATTTTCGAACCAAGGTGGAGGAGTACTGCTTGCGCAATTACTTTTAATTTGAATAGTAAGATTATTATATAAATTCTGTACGCCTGGTATTAATTTTGCAACGATTTTATTGTCCCAATCAACAACCGCACCACAAGAGCCGCTTACACTACCCCCACTATCGCATCCTTCAGGAAGGGGTGTT
>CAZJVI010000027.1:0-16506 GCA_964549385.1 uncultured Gammaproteobacteria bacterium | reverse complement strand
TTTCAACTACAATTATATCCATGTTTAAATCTGTATCGCCAAAAATAGATTTTGCCAAACAAGAAGAAGAAACAATAACGTATTGGAAGAAGAATAAGACATTTGAAAAATCTGTTTCTTCACGTCCAGCAGATAAACGATGGACATTTCTTGATGGTCCGCCTTTTGTTACCGGCATGCCGCATTATGGATCACTTCTTTCAAGTCTTCCCAAGGATGTTTTCGGCCGGTATTGGACGATGAAGGGCTACCGCGTTCGTCGTGTCTGGGGATGGGATGGTCATGGGTTGCCGATAGAAAATAAAGTTGAAAATGAACTTGAAATTAAAAGTAAAAAAGATATTGAGGAGATTGTTGGCGTTAAAAAATTTATTGATGAATGCAAACATTACGTAAATGTTATCTCCGGAGATTGGGAATGGTATGTTGAGCATATCGGCAGGTGGGTTGATTTTAAAAATGCTTACAAGACGTGGGATGTTGACTACATGGAGTCCGTAATGTGGGTTTTCAAGCAGATGTATGAAAAAGGATATGTCTATAAAGGTCTTCGTGTTTCTCTCTATTGTCCGCATTGTGCCACACCTATTTCAAATTTTGAAGTTGCGATGGATGCTGAAAATTATAAAGAAATTCAAGACGATACAACTACATATAAGTATGAGACTCACGATTTAGGATTAAAGATTAAGGATAAAAATGCTTCCGGTAAAGCATATTTTCTTGCTTGGTCTACTACTCCATGGAATAAACTTGTTACAACGGCTCTTGCAGTCAATCCTAAGTTTGTCTATGCACTAGTTGAACAAAATGGGGAGACATATATTTTAGCTAAGTCCACACTGAAAATGCTTGGGGACAAAAAGACCTACAAAGTTTTTAAAGAGGTAAAAGGTTCAGAGTTAGTAGGGATAAAATTTGAGCCACATTATGATTATTTCAAAAATAAAGTAAAAAAAGGCACGAAAGTTTTTGAAATTATCCCCGGAGATTTTGTAACAGCAGATGAAGGAACAGGGATCGTCACGATTGCCGCGTACGGCGAAGAAGATTTGAAAGTAATGCATCAATACAATGTACATGTGGAGATGCATTTGGATGAGGAAGGACATATTAAAGACGAAGTTCCGCAGTTTGCTGGATTATATTATTTGAAAGCGAACAGATTAGTAGATGAAGATCTTACTAAGCGAGGTTTAATCTATAAAATCCAAACCCAGCCTCATCGTGTCCCTCTTTGCTGGCGGTGTCATACCCGTTTGTATTATGCGCCGATTGATGCATGGTTTGTTAATGTCCAGGAGCTTAAGCCACTTTTGAAGAAAACAAATGAGGAAGTCAATTGGTTTCCCAAACATTTTAAAAATGGTCGTTTCCTTAAGAGTCTTGAAAATGCTCCTGATTGGAATATTTCACGTAATCGCTATTGGGGATCTCCTGTGCCTGTGTGGGAATGTGAATGCGGTGAACGGTTTGTTCCTGGATCTATTAAAGAATTAGAAGAAGCGTCTGGGCAGAAAGTGAAAGATTTGCATAAACCTGAGATCGATGATGTTTTGGTAGACTGCAAAAAGTGTGGAAAGAAAGCAAAGCGTGTGTCGGAAGTTTTGGATAGCTGGATTGAGGCAGGTTCTGCATCGTTTGCTGAGCGGCATTTCCCGTTTGAAACGTCTGAAAAGCTTGAAGATTTTTTTCCACCTGATTTCATTTCCGAATACACAGGGCAGATTCGTGCTTGGTTTTATGTATTGCATGTCATTGGAGGCGCTCTCTATAAAGCAAAAGCCTTTAAAAATGTCGGCGTCACAGGTGTTATTTTGGGAACTGATGGCCGGAAAATGAGTAAGAATTTTAAAAATTATCCTGATCCTCGCGAAATGCTTGAGAAATATGGTGGTGATGCATTGCGGTTGTATCTTCTTGGCAGTCCTGTGATGCACGGGGAAGATATTCTTATTTCAGAAGAACAATACAAAATGCAAGTTCGCTCAACGATGTTGATTTTGTGGAATGTATATAATTTTTTTGTGACCTATGCAAATTTGGATGGTTGGAAACAAGGAACAAGGAACGGGGAACGGGGAACAGGGAATGTTTTAGATGAGTGGATTTTGAGTTTATTAGAACAATTAAAAGAAGATGTTACAAAAAGTTTAGATAACTATGATACTGTTGTCGCAATTGAAAAATTACGTGTTTTTGTGACTGATTTTTCTACGTGGTATATCAGACGAAGCCGCGACCGTGTAGGGCCCAGTGCACCTGATGAAGATGATAAAAAGGCATTTTACGAGACGTGTTATACCGTTTTGACTACTATTTGTAAATTACTTGCACCAATCGCTCCGTTTATCTCAGAGGAAATTTATATTAATTTGACAGGTGAAGAATCAGTTCATTTGGCAGATTGGCCGGTCAGGGAACAGGGAACAGGGAACAGGGAACGGGGAATAGGGATCAGGGAACAGGAATTGATTGAAAAAATGAAACACGTCCGCAAAATTGTTGAGCTTGGTTTGGCTGCGCGTAAAGAACAAGAAATCAAGGTAAAACAACCATTGGCGACTGTTTTTGTTTGTCATACCCATGAAGCTGGAGATGAGAAGTTTGCAGAAAATCTCCAACAGCTTCTGCTTGATGAGTTAAATGTAAAGAAAATTGAGTTTCCAAAGCATGTTTCAGGAGATGCCAAGGTATCCTTGGATACAAATTTAACTGACGAATTGATTGCAGAAGGGCAGGCTCGTGAAATTGTTCGTAAAATTCAAGAGGAGAGGAAAAAAGTGGGGACAGAGCTTGATGAACAGGTTTTCGTTTCACTAGAAAGTTGGCCAAAGGAGTTTGAAGACTACATCAAACAGCAGGCATTGGTTCAAACGCTAACAAGAGGTGAGTTTGGAGTAAAGAGGCTGAAGTAATTGTTTCATTGTTAGATTGTTACAGTGTTGACCTCACCCGGAAGAGTGTTTAGTTATGAAAAAGTTTCTCCATATAGATCTTTTATTGCTTATTCCCGTCGTTATTCTTGTCTCGGTGAGTTTGGTAACTTTACTGTCATTAAATATAGATTTTTTTAGAAATCAGCTCATTTCTTTAATTATTGCTGTAACTGCATTTATCTTTTTTTCTCAAGTGGACATCGCATTTATCAAACACTTCACGGGGCCTATTTATGTTGTGTCAATTGTTCTTCTTTTAATAACCTTTGCGATCGGAATTGAAAGTCATGGGGCAGTACGATGGATAAATATTTTTGGTGCACAACTGCAATTTTCCGAGATTCTCAAGCCATTTTTATCATTTGTTTTTGCATCATTTCTTGCTGAAAGACAAAATGAATCAGTAAAATCGTTCCTTTTATCATTCCTTTTTATTTTGCCAATATTTTTTCTCATTTATCTGCAGCCTGATTTGGGGAACGCAATGTTGTATTTTATTGTTGCTTTGTTTGCATTGGTAATTGATGGGTACCCTTTTCGATGGTTTGGATTGCTTTTTCTTCCTATTCTCCTTCTTATGCCAATCATTTGGACAAAATTGCATACATATCAACGCGCACGAATTTTGACTTTTCTTAATCCGCAAGCAGATCCTCTTGGTGTGTCTTATAATAGTATCCAGGCATTGATCGCAGTAGGTTCGGGATCATTTTTGGGAAAAGGCCTTTCTGAAGGAACGCAATCTGGTCTGCAGTTTCTTCCTGAGCGGCAAACAGATTTTATTTTTGCAACAATTGCAGAAGGTTTGGGATTTGTTGGCGGATTTATTATCATTGGTGCTTTGTTATTCCTTTGCTATCGAATTTTTCGTATTTTTAACACTACATCAGATCGTTTTATCAAAATTTTTGCCGCATGTACCTTTGGATTTTTTTTGATACCGGCATTTGTTAATATCGGTATGAATTTAGGAATTATGCCAATCGTAGGCGTGACATTGCCTTTCGTTTCTTTTGGCGGAAGCTCTCTTCTTTCAAATTTTATTTTTCTTGGTTTACTGTCCGCAATGATTTCAAAGGAGAAACATAAAAACGTGCTGGAAATTAGGTAGAAGCTTTGGTATAATACATAAATCATGAAATACGCAGTAATCACAAGCGGCGGAAAACAATATAAAGTAACCGTTGGACAAGTTCTTGAAATTGACAAGATAAAAGCTGATGCAGGATCAACTTACTTGTTTGATAAAGTTTTATTAACGGTTGATGGTGATACCGTGCAGGTTGGTGTGCCTTATCTTGACAATGTTGCCGTTGGCGCAAAAGTGATAGGTGAGAAAAAAGGCGATAAAGTACGTGTCGCGAAATTTAAAGCAAAAGTTCGCTATCGTAGAGTACAAGGATTCAGAGCTCACTTAACACAGGTTGAAATTACAAGCTTATCCGAGAAAAATGAAAAGAAAACTGTCTCAAAAACAAAGGAAAAGTAAGCAGAAACTTGACAACTGTGAAAAGTTGTCGTAATATAAATTAAATTTTCACAAGAGAAAAGTTTTAAATTTTAAATTATATGGCACATACAAAAGCACAAGGATCAGTTAAAGGAAATCGAGATTCACGACCAAAACGTCGAGGAGTCAAATTGTACGGTGGTGCATATGCAGCCACAGGTAATATTATTGTTCGACAAAAAGGCTCACGATTTAATGCAGGTACAGGTGTCGCGATGGGAAAGGATTTTACTCTTTTTGCGATGCAGGAGGGAACGGTTACTTTCAAAACTCTTAAAGGTAAAAAATATGTTGAGGTAATCCATGGATAAACAAGCCATAGATAAAATATACGAACTGGAGACAAATCAACTTCAATCAAATCCGCTTCAACCGCGCGGAGTTATCACCCCCGACTCATTGACCGATCTTGTAGAATCAATTCGTGAACAAGGCATTCTTGAGCCTATTGTTGTAGCAAAAACTCCAGCAGGATATCAAATTATCGCAGGAGAACGACGATGGCGCGCGGCAAAAGTTTTGGGATTGCAATATGTACCAGTAGTTGTTAAAGAAACAACCCCACAGCGAATGCTTGAAATGTCAATCGTTGAGAACGTTCAGCGTGAAGATTTGAATCCGATTGAAAAAGCGCTCGCATATCGAAGGCTTATTGATGAATTCGGCCTTGGAACAACAGAAGTCGCCAAAAGAGTCGGAAAAAGTGTCCCCGCTGTCTCAAATACTATTCGTTTGCTTTCATTACCTGATGCAATCAAAGATGCATTGGTCGCTGGAGTTATCACAGAAGGTCATGTAAGGCCCTTATTGTCACTTGGAGATACAAAGCTGATGTTGGATGTGTTTAAAACAATTCTTCGTGACAATTACACAGTACGTCAGACAGAGGAACTTGCTCGAAAAGTAAAAGGTGATATCCAACAGAAAGAACCACCAGCACCAAAAGATCAATTATGGGTACCTGAACAAGATCAAATGGCAAAAGAAATTGAAGAAAAATACACATTTGATAAAGTGCAAATTTTTCAATCAAGTAAACTTGCTCGAGTCACTATGGTTATCAAGGGTAGTCCAGATATCACAACAGAAAAACTGAAGCAAATCCACGATATCCTCACAAAATAATTTTCAATCAATTTTCATTTATTCAATTTTTGGAACATTAAAGCATTGGTATTTCATTGAAAATTAAAAATTGGAAATTGGAAATTATTTTTGCAACGATGCTGGGAATGGGTTATGAACAATCCGTGAATGATTGAGCGGCCAATAGACAAACATAGACTTTCCAATAATCATATTTGCAGGCAAGAGTCCCCATTCGCGTGAATCAGAGCTGAACGGTCGATTATCTCCCATAACAATGTAATTATCTGGAGGGATTGTGTACGGCTGATTATCTTTTAAGAAACTCCCTCCATACGTTCGTACACTGCTTGCGAGATAAGCGCTTTCATCAAGCTTTTTCCCATTGACATAGACATAACCATTTTTAAGAAGAACTATGTTTCCTGGAAGTCCAATGACGCGTTTGATAAAATCCTTTTCATGATCTGGCGGCGCGATAAATACAATAACGTCACCACGTTGGATTCCATTAGTTTTAACGGCAATAAGATTGGTGAGAATATATTCACCATTCTTAAATGTTGGGTACATGGAATCACCGCTAACCTGGAAAGGTCTAAAAAGAAAAATATAGATGATCAAAAAAATTGATGCAGCAAGAAGGACAGTCTGGAGAAGGTCGAGTGTAAAAAAATACGCTTTTCGTGCAAATTCCATTGGCTAATTATCTCAATAATTGCGCTCATTTGTCAATGTTAGTATGCTAAAATAATCTATTCGGTCATTTAGCTCAGTTGGTTAGAGCGCTTCGTTCACATCGAAGAGGTCGAAGGTTCGAATCCCTCAATGACCACTATAAAATTTATACCTGTAGTTACTTGAAATCACTGGGGAATTGTTCGAGGAAAAAAGCTTTTTCCATAACTTTTTTTACCAATTGTTTACCGCGCAGCTTTACCGCAAGTTGTTTGTGTCTCTGAATTGATAAAAGTCCGCGATAAAGATATTCAAGGTAAGCTTCAGGTCGTTTCCAACGTCGTGCAGAAGTTTTAACCGATAAGCTATTAATAAATTTTATATTGCCAAATGGTGATATATGAATTGCAACGTCAAGGTCTTCATGCACTTTTTTGTCGTCAAGACAGACAGAATTTTTTATCTGTTCCCACGCGTTTTTGCGCAGAGCGTAATTCGGGCCATACAGACAGTCATGTTTGAGAAATTGTCTAACAATCGTGTTGTAAGATTTGATAAACTTTGAGGATTTTGTTGTTGACAAGGAAGTATGTTTAACAATTTTTGGGAGGTCATAAAAAGAAGCAGGACCAGATATTGCCACAAGTTCTTCATTGAGAAAGGTTTTTTTGATGCGTTTTATCCATGTGGGAGGAAGAATCGTATCTGCATCTGTTCGCGCAATTATTTCATAATGAGTTGAATTAAAACCTCGATTTCTTGCAGGAGTCATTCCTTGTTCTTTTTCATGAACAATAGTCACAGGATATCTTTTAGCAATTGCAACAGAAGCATCACTAGAGTTATTGTCCACAACAATAATCTCGTCTGCTTTTACACTTTGTGCCATAAGGCTATCAAGACAAGCAGTGAGATATTGTTCTTCATTATATACAGGTATAACAACAGATACCTTTGGAAGAGCATCAGGCATACAATGTATTGTACAATGAGAGGAGATAAACTACAATAAGTAGGTAAATATATGCGGCCATTACTTTCAATTATAATTCCTACCCTCAATGAAGAGAATTATCTGCCGAAACTGCTTGAGGATCTAAAAGGGCAAACTGAAAAGAATTTTGAAGTTATCGTCGTAGATGCTCATTCTTACGATAACACAAAGAAAAAAGCGTATGAGTTTAAGGATACATTAGCATTAAATTTTTTCCTATCAACTAAAAAGAACGTATCAATTCAGAGAAATTTTGGCGCCAGCAAAGCGAAGAGTGAGTATCTTTTTTTTCTTGATGCTGATACAAGAATTAGCTCCGATGCAATTGAGAAATTAGTGAAGCACATAAAAAATGAAAATAAAGTACTCTATTTACCTATAATCGTGTCGAGTAATTCGGCAATTCTCTATAATGTAGTTACCAATGTATCAGTGAATTTAGTTAGATTATTACAGAAAGTTGGGAAACCTTTGTCAGTTGGTGCAAATATCGTAATACAAAAAAAATTATTTGATAGTCTTGGTGGTTTTGATTATTTACTTGCCATGGCTGAAGATCATAATTTAATTATAAAAGCATATAAACGGGGAGTGAAAGCTCAATTTTTGCCTGATGTACGATGTGTTTGTTCAATGCGTCGGCTGGAACATGATGGATTTTGGATAACATGTTGGAAATATTTATATTTCAGCATAAAAACAATGTTTAAAGGGGGCATATATAGTACTTCTCTTCAGTATGAAATGGGAGGCCATAATTTCCAACGACCTTCTGTGGTGGAATCATAATTAATGATTATTATCCAAAAATACGATTGTTTGTTTGCACGTGCTTATCTAAATTCAGTACATATCTGTTAATACTTCAGGTAAGAATTTTTCAGTTTAGTAATTTGTTATTCATCTAACTCTAGGGTATAATCAGTAGATATTGTCAAATATGAAAATCGGCTTTTTTACCGACAACTACTTGCCTCACATTGATGGAGTTACTATTTCTGTCGAAACTTGCGCTCAAGCACTTGAGGCTCGAGGACATGAAGTCTATATTATTGCACCTCGTTATCCTCACTACAAAGATAAACGAAAAAACGTACACCGTTTACTTTCAGTTAAACTACCCAAGTCAACAGGTGCACGGATAGCATTACAAATTCCTGAAAAATCTCTTTTGGATATTTTAGCAATTGATTTTGATATTATTCATGGACACCCATGGGGAGGTGGAGTTACCTTTTTGGGTCTCGAATTGGCACGGCTGAAAAATATTCCCTATATTGCTACCTATCATAGTATCTTTGAACATTATGTCCATTATGTCTTTTACGGGAAAGTAATTACACCAAAAATGGCGAATTTTTTAACAAAAGTTGTCGGGAATATGTGTGATTATATGATTGCGCCAACCGAAAGAGTAAAAAATGCACTTATTTCGTACGGCATAACAAAACCTATCCATATTTTGCCCACAGGAGTCGCTCTTGAAAATTATGAAGATGTTGAGAAAGGATTTCTGAGAAGAAAATTAAAATTACCACGAAATAAAAAAATTTTATTATCAATTGCCAGACTCGGAAAGGAAAAATCAGTTGATTTTGTTATCCAGTCGTTTAAATATATCCATGAAAAGGATCCAAATACTTTACTTGTTTTGGTGGGCGATGGATATGAAAAAGAAAATTTGAAGCAATTAACAAAAGAACTGGGGTTGGAAAAAAGTGTATATTTTTGCGGGATCATACAGCATCGATATATCCCTCGTGTTTATGCTGATGCTGATATATTTGTTTTTGCCTCTCAGACAGAAACGCAAGGGCTTGTTATTACTGAAGCATTAGCTTCTGGGCTGCCGGTTGTTGCAGTAGCTGATGAAGCATTTAATGGCGTGGTTCTCAATAAAAAAAATGGATTTTTAGTCAAAAAGGATCCCGAAGAGTTTGCAAAGAAAGTAAATATGATTCTTATTGATAAAGTGCTTTATAAAAAATTTTCTGATGAAGCTCGAAATTCTATAAAGAAATTTTCAATAGAAAAAACAGCTTTCTATTTAGAGAAATTGTATGAACAACTGTTAAAAGAAAAAGAAGAAGCTCCAGGAAGAAGACTTCACCGGGTAAATATCAGACAACTGAGAAGATTTGTCACCCAAGCCCGCACTCAGCTTATGAATTATCTGGAACTATAAAAATTCGTTTTTTTACAATAATTGTCAACATGAGCAAAAATAAAAGTTGAATATATTTTATAACTTATGTATATTATATACATGAGTAAAAGTAAAAGAGGTTTTGCTTCAATGTCACAATCAAAAAGAACCGCAATTGCAAAGTCAGGTGGAATTGCTGCACATAAGCAAGGTAAAGCACATCAGTTTAACCACGAAGAAGCAAAAAATGCAGGAAGACTTGGTGGCAAGGCAAAAAAGAAAAAGAATTAATTTGTTATTCTATACTTATCTTCCATATCATAATGAACTTATTTATTTCTTTTTTCCATATAGTTTAATAATAAGGATAGCAATACTTATCCCCAAGATTATACCTATTACTAATACTCCTAAAAGAAGTAACGGATTTGTTGTTAGCGAGGCGAGAAACGATCCTCCGCCTTTCATAAGTGGATTATTTTTCTGCGTATCAAGATTTATGGTAAGAGATAAAATATGATTTGCTCCACTAACATTAACAATTGTTTCTCCAACTTTATTATTATCATGTTTTATTATTGCATCATAAATACCACTTTTAAGGTTTGCAAAACTGGCAGTTCCTGAATTATCAGTTATTCCTTGCCGATTATTTTGTTTTGATACAGCGTTAAGAGTAATTATTGCATTTTGGACTGGTGCATTTGCTGAAACTATTTTCAGAGAGAGGGTATATAATCCGTTCTGCGAAGTATTTTTTGTATCTGTCTCTAATACATCTTTTACCACCCCTGTTAAGGTGTAGGTGCCGTTCATTGTTGATGAAAGGATTTCATGGGCATCTCCATAGCGTTTAATACTTCCCTTTGAAAGAGTAATCGTTGCAGCACTTTTTTGTACAGGAGCAAGAGTCAACGTATATGCTATACACCTTGTCGAATAGGTTGAAATAATAATTCCAGCAAAAGAAGGATTTTCAATGCTTGGTGTACGCAAAAAAGAGAAGTTACAGTCTCCCAATGTTAAATTTTGTATTTTTAAGTTTGAAGAGACGTCTACAGCTGCTTCTGCTGCATTGAATTTTTCTCCGTTTCCGTCAATAACCATATTAACAGTAAATGACTTACCATATGATCCGCTGTTAGGCGATGGACCGATTGTGGCTCCCGATGCGAATACTGGCTGTGCAAAAACAATGCTAATAAATAAAAGGGAGGTTATAAAAGAAAAAAGTATTTTTTTCAACATTTGTTATTTAGCATGAGTATATATAATTTTCGAGGGAGGAGCAATTGTATAAATATGATTATTCTTCAAGTTTCGCAAGAATTGAAAGATCGGTTAAGTCAACAACACCATCACCATTCATATCTGAAAGCGCATAAGTGAAAGCACTTGGATCAGTTTTACCCCAATCATCTGCAAATAATGATGCATCTGTTAAATCAATAGTCCCATCTCCATTAATATCTCCCAATGTATGTCTACTTACATCCACTGTTTGTGATGCCGTTGAATCTCCATTATCATCAGTTCCATAAATTGTGAAATTATTATCACTTGGTGTATTGCCACCCCCTAAGGCTGCTAATGTTTCTGATACTTGCCATGTAGTATCTGTCGGATATGTTACTCCGGAGCTTGAACCATTAACATACACAGTAGTTATACTAGCATCTTTAGTGCCAGTAAGAGTATACATATTATCAAGATAATATGTCTGCAAAGGAGAGGTCACAGTTAATTGATTAAGTCCAGTTGTTGGCGTTGGCGTCGGACCATCGCCAATGGTAAATGAACCACCTTGTGTCCCTGTAAGAATTTCTGAACTATCTGAATATGATTTAATAGAGCCATTTGTAAATGTAATTGTTCCTGTTCCCGTAGCAGTCGGAGTAAGAGTCATTGTATATACAGTACATCCCGTTGAAGATCCACCATAAATTGCTCCTGCAAATGATGGGTCAGATGTTGTTGGATGTTTCGTATACTGAAAATTACAGGCGTTAGATGTTGCATTGTGAATTCCTGTGATGGAAAGATTAGTGGAGACACTAACCGTTGCCTTTGTTGCATTGAAAGCAGTACTATTATCATTAACATCTACATCAACATTAAATGGAGTACCAACTGTAACGTTTGAGCTTGAAGGGTTAGTAACAATTTGAACCGATGGGACAGGTGTAGGTGTTGCCGTAGGAGTAATTTCAGTAAAGTAAGGTGTTTCCCAAGGGACTGTACAACTATCTATAAGATTTCCCCCAATATTCCTATCTTGATATAAAATAATTTCTACATTTTGAGAACTTTGTGGGAATGAATTCCCTAGATTATTAGATATATTATTTAATTGTATATGATATGTTTCTCCATTTGTAAAAGTGGTGGATCCGTAATCTGCACCATAATCTAATGCGCCATAAGAAAAAGATTGTTGAGAATCAGGAGCATTATTATACCAACCATTATCCGTTAAATCAGTTGAAATCATGTCGCTAGGACTTTCATTAAAATCGTTTAAACCAACAGAAACAAAGGCGATATTATCTATATCAGAACCTGAAGTATTAGTGACATCTATTTCACCATTAATTGTATTTCCCTCAGGATCAGTAGTAAAATTAGCATTGCAGGAAATTAAACTGTTTGAACCTGTAACAGTACCGGAAGCAAAGACAGGATTAGTAAGAAAATTTCCGACAATTAATAAAATGCTTAAAAAACTAAAAGGAAAGATTAACTTAGAATTGATGGACTTCATTTTTATGCTTGAGCTCTATAATGACTATTGCAAAAATTACTGTCAGTTGTCAATATACTAAAACAATATAAAACTGTTACTTTAAATGTACTAAATGTGTGTATTGATTAGAGAATAATTATTATGAAAATACTTTTTTTATGCCGGCTCTTTTATCCTCATATTGGCGGTGTTGAGAAACATGTCATGGAAATTTCAGAAATATTAATTAAAAAAGGGCATGAAGTAATTGTTATTACAGAGCAATTAGAAGACACTAGTTTAAAAGAAAAGAAAGAAGGAATAACAATTTATAGAATTCCAGGTGGTGGAGACGATTGGTTTAAAAAGTTCCGTATTTGGAAAGGGATGTGGAATTTAAGAGATATGATAAAAGATGTGGATGTTGTCCATTGTCATGATATTTTCTTTTGGTATTTACCATTCAGGTTTTTATTTCCCCGTAGACCTATTTATTCGACCTTTCATGGATTTGAAAAATTTCCAATTCCTAGAAAAGCTATTATAGTAAGAAAACTTTCTGAAAAATTATCTTTTGGCAATATTTGTATTGGAGGTTATTTGAGTCATTGGTATGGAACAAAAGCAGATTATATAATGTATGGAGCAATTAAAAAGCATGATGTGATAACCTCTGGCACTTCCAGAAAAATAAGAATAGGATTTGTTGGAAGACTTGCGATAGATAATGGTATGCCTGTTTATATAAAAGCAGTGAAATTATTAAAAAAAAGAAAAATAAATTATCAATTCGAAGTTTTTGGAGATGGAGAATTAAGAAAAGAAGTTGAAAAGTACGGTAAGGTTTATGGCTTTGTCTCACAACCTGAAGAAATTATGAAAAAAGTTGATATAATTTTTTCTGCATCATATTTGGGTACTATGGAAGCTTTTCAAAATAAAAAATATGTGATATCAGTTTTTGATGATGCATTAAAAGAATATGTTCTGAATACTGTTCCTTGGAAAGATTGGATTACAATTACTGACGATCCAGAAAAAGTTTGTACCACAATAATAGATATACATAAAAATCCTAGTAAATATAAAGCGAAAATAGAATTTTCTTATAAATGGGTGCAGACACAAACTTGGGATAATGCAGTAAATATCTATTTAAAATTATGGGAAAAGAAATAACTACAGCCAAACCAATAATAAACAAAAAAATAATAAGTAAGGTAAATTCTGTTCTTCAATCACGCCTATGGGTTCAAGGAAAGGCTGTTGAAGAATTAGAAAATTCAATAGCATCTCTAGTAGGTGCGAAATATGCAGTAGTTGTAAATTCTGGAACAGCAGCATTACATACTCTTTTATTAAGTTTTAGCTTCGATAAGGATGATGAAATTATTACTAGTCCTTTTACATTTGTGGGTACGGCAAATGCTATTGTTTTATCAAATGCCAAACCAGTATTTGCTGATATATCCGCTATAGATTTTAATTTAGATTATGAGTCCGTAGAAAAGAAGATAACAAAAAAGACTAAAGCTATTCTTACTGTTGATCTATATGGACAGACTGCAAATTATAAAAAATTATCTGAATTAGCAAAAAAATATAACTTAATTTTATTAAGTGACTCAGCACAAGCTATTGGAGCATTACATTATAGTAAGCCAGTTAATAAATACGTTGCTGCGGCAATTTTTTCATTATATGCAACTAAAAATATTGCAGCAGGTGAAGGCGGCGTAATAGTAACCGATGATAAAAAAATAGCTAGTTTTGCAAGATCTTTTCGTAATCAAGGCTTAGAAAACGGTAGCCCTACTATATTGGGATTAAATTATCGTATGACAGATATTTTGGCTGTTATTGCTCTCGAACAGATTAGATCAATTGAAGAAATTACTGAAAAAAGAAGAAAAATTGCATCATATTATAATAAGAATTTGAAAAATTTAGACCTACAACTTCCTAAAGAATTGGAAAGTAATTTTCATGTATATCATCAATATACAATTAGAATTAAGAATAGAGATATAATTAGAGAAAAATTAAAACAGAACAAAATTATGACTGGAGTATTTTACTTTCCTTCTTTGCATCTTTTAAAACATTTTAGATTCCTTGGATATAAAAAAGGAGATTTACCAGTTGCTGAAGAAGTGAGCGAAGAAGTCTTGTCCTTACCTATCCATTTTTCTATAACAAGAAAAGATCAGAATACTGTTATAAAAGAATTAAGAAAGATTCTTCTTAAGCCTTGATTGCATAAGTTTTATTTCCTCATCAATACCTTCAGGGAAAATGTAATTTGGTGAAAAATTGAGAATTTTTTGAGATCTTGAAATATCTATAAGCAAATCAAATCCTTTTTTATCCCTCATTTCAATTCTTATTTTATTTTTGCTTTTTGCTTTTTTAATAATCTCTTCAGCAGTTTGTTTAATAGAGATTGTTTTGCCGGAACCAATTAAAAATATTCCACTTGTATTTTTATCTAAAGCATTTAAAATCGCTTTTGCTGCATCTTTTATATGAATATAATCTCTCAATTCTTCACCACCTTTTATTGTTATTTCTTTATTTTGCAAAGAAGCCTTTATAAAATTTGGAATTGCTCGTTCAATAGGATCATCATATCCGTACATTACGGAATATCTTAATATAACCGATTGGATTTTATTTTTTTTAGAAAAAATTTGAATAATTTTTTCCGCATTATATTTTGTTTTTGCATAATTACTTATTGGTTTAGGGCGGGTTTGCTCATTTACAATTTTATTTTTTAAAGCAGATCCATATACTTCAGCGGTACTCGCATAAATTATTGATTTCAGATCTTTACCAAATACATTTAAAAGATTTTCTGTCCCTTTTTCATTTACTTTTTTCATCAAAACTTCATTATCTTCTTTTTTTGTCTTAGGTACCAATGCAGCTATATGAATAAGTATTTCTATTTCAGGATTTTCTTTTTTAATTTTTATCAACGACGATTTATCAGAAATATCGCCGCTTTTAATAATAATATTTTTACCCAATTTTTTATTAATATTTTTCTGATGAGATAATATATAAATTGTATGAGGACTTTTTTTAAGTAGTTCTAAAACATTAAGCCCTAAAAATCCCGTTGCTCCAGTTAGTAATATATTCATTTTTTGAGTTTCTTTTCCATTTTTTCCAAATTTTTGACATATTTCTCAACTTCTTTTGTTGTTGTTAAGACTGGTTCAAAATCAATACCTCTAATCCATAAAAAGTTAGGTTTTATAGGATTTATAGGCTTTTTAGGTAATTGTGGTTTTTCTCCGTAAGCAATTTGTGTAAAAATATAAGGCATATTTACCCCTAATTCAGTAAAGAAAAGGTGTGTAGTAAAAAATCTTCCAATATTTATTTCCGTTGGATTTGGAATTCCTTTCGAATCATAAGTCATATCTACCGCAAATAATCCATGCGGTTTTTTGTCAATTGCTTTAATTGTTTTAACTGCGAGTTTATCAAGTAGAGGGTCAGAGACAGTTAGTCCAGTTCCAGTTGCGCCTGTTACGCCGGACGGTGAAATTTTTGCTAACTCCCACGTTAGACGTTTTCTCCCTTGTGCAACGACAAGTTCTCCATTATTCCAAATAGACATCCACGTAATACTAGTTTTTTCTAACATTTCAGAAGCAGTAAATTCTCCCCACCCTTTATTAAGATCTATCCAATTTTTGGCGGTGTTAAAATCTGTTACGGGGAGTGCTCCTTTCCCTCCAGCACCTTTAATTGCCCGTATCCAAAGATTATTTTTATATAATTTAAATGCTTTTTTTAAATCATTAGTATTATTTATCATCATAGTCTGAGGGATTTTTATTCCTGCCTTTTTCCATTTTTCATAGGACTGAAATTTATCCTGGCATATTTTTATAGTTTCTTTTGAGGGCAAGAAGAGTTGAGCATTTATCTTCTCGCGGTTTTCACTAATTATTCCAATTTCAAAATCATTTTGTATATGGACAAACTCTAGTTTTTCTTTTTTAATTATCGTATTAATAATATCAAAATAGAGTGGATGAGTAGCTGATGGCACCAAATATCGCTTATCCACTTCTCCTCTCATTAAATAGTACTTATCAGAATCCGTACCTACAATGTAAAATTTTTCGTTTGCCTTGCGAAGCGATCTGATAAAATTTGCGGAAGGAGAGCCGCCAGCTCCAGTAATCAAAATTCTTTTCATTTAGTAAATTATATTAAATTATTTCTTAAAAACAAGTTTGTATTTATAAGATTTTTATTAAATCTTTAACTGAGTCGAAAAGATAGTCAGGGTTAAATCCTTTAAGTATCTTAAGATTTCTCATGCCATTTGTTACGCTAACTGTTTTAAAAGAAAGCATTTTACCGCATTCAATTTCAATATTGAAAAAAGACGGTCCGCCCACTGAAGAT
>CAZJVI010000026.1:5554-16739 GCA_964549385.1 uncultured Gammaproteobacteria bacterium | reverse complement strand
TGACAGATGTGAAGAGACAGTCTGGTGAACAGTCTCTTTCTTGTGTTCGCTTAAAATTTTTTGCTCTCGTGTTTTTCTCTTTTTAGGCATGAATGAGCCTAGGTTACACTATTGACTTTAGCCTTGTCAAGAGGTTAATATTGATTAAACAAAAAAAACGAAGCTAAATGCTCCACTTTTTTGGTAAAAGAAACAATGGTAACAACTATTTTTTTCATCATTCTCATAATTTGGCTCAGTATAATAACTTTTTATTTCTTTCGTCTCAGAAAAAATTACGACACATTTACACAAGGAACAAATCGTAAAAGTTTAGATGATGTACTAAGCAGTTTGGTTCATAATGAGAAAAGTACAAAAGAGGATATTGCAAAAATAATTGCTCGTTGTGATAGAATAGAAAAAGAAGAAGGATTTCATATCCAGAAGCTTGGTCTTTTGCGATTTAATCCTTTTAAAGATACCGGCGGCGATCAGAGTTTTATCTTGACGCTTCTTGATGCACATGACACAGGAGTTGTCATCACCGCACTTTATTCACGTATGGGGACTCGTTGGTATACCAAAAGAGTCTCTCTTGGAAAAAGTACGGAACATGAACTCTCAGAAGAAGAAAAAAAAGCAATACATATGGCTGCCGAATTATACCCAAAAGGTTGAGTTTAGAAGAACTAACATTAACGTATGAATAAAAAAGTACTTATTCTGCTCTCTGTCATTATTTTTTTTCTCGTTGCTGTAGCATCGTATATCTTTTTCTCCAAACACGCATCCTCTGCAGAAGAGCAAGCATTGAATACAAATCCTTCAAATCTTGGTAAAGTAAACAATGATTATGGCGCATTAGAATTTGATCCCAATCTTCCCAAAACAGAAACTTGTCCACTTACTGGTGTGAAGTATGGAAAAGATCAAGAAGAATGGTGGCAGACACATGAACCATTGGCAGTAATGATTGAGAATAGTTCCCCAGCTAGACCTCAATCTGGTATCAATGCAGCTGATGTCACCTATGAAGCAATCGCAGAAGGCGGCATTACTCGAACAATGAATGTTTATTATTGCCAAGATGCTGGCATTGTAGGGCCTGTACGTTCAGCGAGGACGTATTTCTTGGATTGGGCATCAGAATATGGTGGCTATCCTCTCTATGCACATGTGGGCGGCGCAAATACTCCTGGCCCTGCAAATGCGTTGGGACAAATTAATGATTATTGGTGGGGCGGTTATAATGATTTGAGTCAGTTTGCAATCGGTTTTCCTGTCTTTTATCGGGATGAGACTCGTCTCGGTCATGAAGCAGCAACAGAGCACACGATGTATTCTGTGACGACCAAACTGTGGGCGGTTGGGAAATCACGAGGGATAACAACTACAGTGAAGGGTGCCCCATGGGATGCAAATTTTGTCCCATACAAATTTTCTGATGCATCAACAACTGGTGCAAAAGCATCGAGTCAGGTTATAGACATTCCGTGGTCAGGTCCTGATTATGAGGTTAAGTGGACCTACAATCCAAAAGATAATTTATATTATCGCGATAATGGTGGTGTTCAGCATATTGATCGTGATACCCATAAACAATTGACAGCATCCAATGTGGTTATTCTGTTCCAGACGGAGCAGGATGCAAATGATGGGTATGATCAAGGTTCCCATCAACTATATGGAACAACAGGCACAGGAGATGCATTTGTTTTCGAAAATGGAAAAGAGATTAAAGCAAAATGGAGCAAAGCCAACAGAACTGCCAGGACGATACTAACTGATACCAGTGGTAATCAAATAACCTTCACACCTGGAAAAATGTGGTTTGAAATCCTCGCAATCGGCGCGGAAGTTGATGTACAGTAACGTTTGATTTGTTCTGCTTTTTTGATATTGCAATCGATTGAATTACTAATATCTAATTATAACTATTTAAACTGAGTAAAAATTTGCTATAATATCTTAATCTTGCCCTCATCACATTATGTTTTCAGATCTTATTACATCAAAAACGCGAACAAAATTACTTAATCTTTTTCTCACATCTCCTCATGATATGTATCATGTCCGTGAATGCGTGCGGCGAACTGAGGAAGAAATCAATGCAGTCCGAAGAGAGCTTATTTCACTTGAGAGCAAAGGAGTGCTGAAGCGTGAACAGCGAGCGAACAGAGTGTATTATTCTCTTTCTAAGGATTATCCTTTTTATTTCGATTTATTAAAAATTGGCGCAAAGACGATTGGTTTGGGGCAGCAAATCCTTGAGAATAGGGCAAAGCTTGGAAAAGTTAAATATGCTATGTTCTCAGGCAAATTTGTCCGCCGTATCAAAGAAAATCCTGAAGATGTTGATTTGATCATCGTTGGGACCGTTGTTTTGCCGGAACTTGCCATTCTGGTTCGCAATGAAGAAATGCGGCTTGGTACAGAAATAAATTACACTGCAATGACAGAAGAAGAATTTAAATTCCGCAAGCAGCGTAATGATCCATTTCTCGTTGCGATCCTTTCAGGTTCTCGCGTGATGATTATTGGCGATGAGGAGGGGCTCTTGGCGTGAAATATCACCCACGGCTAGCACCTTTTTTTATCGCATTATTGACAGTTATTGTCATTATTATTAATCTTTCAACGCCGGCAAATCTCAATTTTAATTTGCTTAATCCCTCAACACTTAAACCGATGCCAGTTCGGTATAGTTATCCCGGCATTCCTTTTATCACCAAACTTCGAGATCTGTCATTTCGCTTGGGTCTTGATTTGCAGGGTGGTTCAAGCATTACACTTCGAGCAAATATGAAAGGAATTCCACAGAGTGAGAGGGATAGCGCTCTTGCTTCGGTACAGCAAGTTATTCAAAATCGTATCAATTTTTTTGGTGTCACTGAGCCTACTATCCAAACAGAAAAAGTAAATAATGATTATCGTATTCTTGTTGAAATTCCAGGAGTAACTGATGTAAATCAGGCAGTTTCACTCATCGGTAAAACCGCAAAATTAACGTTCTGGGAAGGTGCAGGCAGTTCTTTGGCAACTCAATCGGCATCTTTTGCGACAGAATCGGCAATGCTTGATTATAAGTCTGGTCTTCCAATTGGAGTGACTGGTGCAGTTGGTGGGAATCCAAAAGAAACAGATTTGAATGGAAGCGATCTCAAACAAGCTGCTGTTACTTTTGACAGCAACAGCGGGCAACCGCAGGTACAGTTGACATTTACAGCATCAGGTGCAAAGAAATTTGCTGATATTACCTCAAATAATGTCGGGAAAATAATTGCAATTGCTCTTGATCAGCAGGTGATTGAAGCGCCACGGGTGAGTACGCCGATTGTCGGCGGCAATGCAGTTATTACCGGTGGCTTCACGACGCAACAGGCAAATCAGTTAGCGATTCAGCTCAATGCCGGTGCTCTTCCTGTTTCATTATCAGTTTTACAGCAGCAGGGAATTGGTGCAACGCTTGGTAAATCTTCTTTGCAGGCAAGCCTTGTTGCTGGAATTTTAGGATTTCTTGTTATTATTATATTTATGATTGTGCTCTATGGTCGACTCGGAGTTATTGCAAGCGCTGCGCTTATTATTTATTCCTTAATAGATCTTTCATTATTCCGATTGATCCCAATTACCTTGACGTTAGCAGGAATTGCAGGGTTTATTCTATCTGTTGGTATAGCAGTTGATGCAAATATTCTTATTTTTGAGCGCATGAAAGAAGAAATCCGCAGGGGAAGAACGTTGGCAAATGCTATTGAGCTAGGATTTTCGCGTGCATGGCCATCAATCCGTGATTCAAACGTCTCAAGTCTTATTACCAGTTCGATTTTATTCTATTTTGGGACAAGTATTATTCGGGGATTTGCAGTAACATTGGCATTGGGTATTCTTGTCTCGATGTTCTCAGCGATTTTTGTAACAAAGACGTTTTTACAAGTGTTTTATAAGAAAGGATAGAAAATTATGAATATTGTTGGAAAAAGAAATTGGTATTTTGTTTTCTCGCTTCTGGTTATTATACCGGGAGTTATTTCGTTGTTCTTGTGGGGACTGAATCTTTCAATTGACTTCACCGGCGGATCTGAAATGACATACACCTATCCACAAAAAGTAAATGAAAAAAATGTTTCAGATATCAAAAATTCTTTCACCAATGAAAAAATTAAAATCATTTCTGTTCAGGAGTCCAGTAATCAAGTCACAGTAAGGACCCCAGGTTTGTCAAGCGAGCAAGATGATGCTCTTTTGAAGGCGTTACAGAAAAGTGATAAAGGAGTGACGCAACAGCAATTTGAAACCATTGGTCCAGTTGTAGGGAGTGAAATAACAACAAATGCTCTGTATGCAATTCTTGTTGCGGCGGTTTTGATTGTTCTCTTTATTGCATGGGCTTTCAGAGGCGTCAGAAAACCGATGAGCAGTTGGAGGTTTGGCATCTGTGCAGTTATTGCGCTTCTTCATGATGCGCTCGTTGTTCTTGGTATTTTTTCTTTGCTTGGGCATTTCGCGGGTGTTGAAGTTGATAGTCTTTTTGTGACGGCACTTTTGACTGTTATCGGATTTTCGGTGCATGATACGATTGTTGTATTCGATCGTATCCGTGAAAATTTACGTCGCAATCTTACCAGTGAGTTCCCGCAGGTAGTTAATGATTCGATTCTTCAGACCTTAGTCAGATCGTTGAACACTTCACTAACTGCGATGTTGGTTCTGTTTACTTTACTTATTTTTGGTGGAGCCTCTATAAGATGGTTCATTGTCGCAATGTTAATTGGTATCGCGAGTGGAACATATTCTTCAATCTTTAATGCCTCACAGCTTCTTGTCGTTTGGCAGGAATGGGTGGACAGAAAAAATCTTCGCAGATAACATTTGATACAGATATACTTCTTGTGCAAGAGAGATAATTCTATTATTATTAGAGTTATGTTGACAAATGATGATTTACAAAAAATTGGAGAACTCATTGAACAGAAGCTAGAACAGAAGTTTGATCAAAAACTTGAACCGATTAAAAAAGATATTAAATCATTAAAGAACAGTCATAGAAGGCTTCGTAAAGATTTGAGTTTGATCTTAAAACATCTGGATGGAGCTCGTGCATCTCACGAAAAAAGAATCACAAGACTAGAAGATCATTTACATTTGCCATCGCTTGGATAACATTAATTTCCTAATTTCTCTTTTACCAATCTACTGACAAGTCCGCCATCTGCTTTGCCTTTTACTTTGGGCATTAATGCACCCATGACTTTGCCCATGTCGGATTGCGTTGTTGCACCAGTTTGTTTAATTGCCTCATCGACAAGCTGTTTTACTTCTTCTTCGTCCATTTGCTTTGGGAGATACGCTTCAATAAGTTCTAATTCTTTTGTTTCTTTTTCAGCTAATTCTGGCCGATTTCCTGCTTTGAACTGTTCGATTGAGTCCCGTCGTTGTTTTGCTTGTTTTTGAAGAATCGCTTCTATATCTTCTTCAGTTGCTTCATATCCGGCGCCACCTTTTTCAATTTCATAATAGCCAAGTGCTGAAATTACCATGCGAAGCGTTGAAGTTTTCTCACTATCTTTTGCTAACATTGATTGTTTGAGTTCTTCTTTGAGTTGAGTTTTATTCATACGGAAATTATATCATAAATACTTTTATATGGTACAATAAGGATTTACTGCCTCTATTTATGAGTATAGAAGCATTGAATTATCCAAAATCTGAAGTTGCGTTGATGAGAGAAAAATCTATTCGGACATGGCAAGGAGAAGAACTAAAATCTGAAGTAAAAAGATTTTGGAAGCAGAGAATAAGCGTATTGCCACAAGATGGTAAAAGTATCCCAAGTATTGTTAAATTATTTCATCATTTAGATGATTTGAATATAGACTATAGCAAACCCAGATCTGACAGAGAAATTAGTTTTCTGTTTGGTAGTATTTGGAGATCTCTTCAGTTAGCTCGCTTAAAGACGGAAAGGGCTCCATTAAAGTATTCTTATACTGATGGTAATGATGAATCATTGACATCAATAATACAAGATACTTTAAAAGATGATACTATGAGCGAAATTTTTCATGAAAATCTTTGGAGACCTCTTGCGTCATTTTTCCCATTGCGAAATATTCCTATTCAGTATATATTGCGTCATGAGTTTGGCGATAAACCTATCACCGGCGTTGATTATGGAACAGCACTCCATAACACATTTCCTATTCTTAATGATCCATTATATAGAGATGTAGATTTCCCCGATAAAGAAAAAATTGTTGAATTTTCAGATGATGTTACTATTTCTTTAGGGATTGGTTTGGATAAAATAGATAGAGAAAAAAATTATTTATGGACAAAAGCTAGTTGGTTATGGGATGATGATAGTGAAGCAAGCGAAAAACTTGCTCAAAAAGTCATGACGGCTGATAATAAGACATTTCCTTTTATCGTTGCTGACATTTCAAATCAGAACGATACTGTTGAAAAAATCAGAAGCATTGCGCTTTCTCGTGGACAATTACCATATTTAGATTGTGCAATAAGTCTTTATGTAGGTTATCAATTGGATAAACCATATGAACTTGAGGATGCTGTTCTTCTTTCACTAAAAAATGGAGGAATTTGGATTAATGTAGGTGAGGAGCTTATAAATAATGTTGATAACTTAACAAGCTATGGTGTACATGTTTATCGGAAAGTAGATAGAAGACTTGTTAAAATAGGAACACCGTTCAGAATAAATGATTTTGATCAAGGGAAAATAGTTTCAACAGATATAGATTATTTTCGTAGGCCTCCAGGAGACACTTCTAAGTAATATTGATACAATTTCTTTGTAGTAAGAATTTAAAACTTTTTTTATACGTCATTAGGCCCCCAACCCTACAATTTCACCTTCTTCCAGAGAAAAAGAGATGTTATTAATTGCAGTGAATGCGTCAAAAATAATTGTATTCTGTAGTTTTACTCATCAAGGATAAATCCTTTGATTTGGTGATTCCACATTGATTTAAAAACACTCTTTTCTTTTTTGAGTAACTCATTTGGATATCCATCTTCAACAATTTTTCCTGACTCAATGACGAGAATTCTATTCATTTTTTTGAGTGTCGAAAGTCTGTGAGCAATCGCAATGACAGTTCTTCCTTGCATGAGTTTTTCAAGAGATTGTTGAATTGCATGTTCACTTTCACTGTCAAGGCTACTCGTTGCTTCATCAAGAATAAGAATTGGCGCATTTTTGAGAAATGCTCGAGCAATTGCGATTCTTTGTCTTTGTCCACCAGAAAGCTTAACTCCTCGTTCGCCAACGAGTGTTTCATATTTTTGCGGAAGTTTTTGAATAAACCCATCTGCCTGAGCTAATTGAGCTGCCCGTTTGACTTCCTCAAATGTTGCATTGGGTGAGCCATAACATATATTTTCTCGAATTGTGCGATGAAAAAGTGATGTGTCTTGTGGTACATATGCAATTACACGACGTAGACTATCAAGTGTTACTTTGTTAGTATCCTGTCCATCGATGGTAATGCTTCCTTGATCAACATCAAAGTGTCTTAACATTAACGCGACAAATGTCGATTTCCCCGCACCGCTTCTTCCGACGAGTCCGACTTTTTGTCCGCTTTCAATTATGAGAGAAAAATCATTAAAGACTTTTGTATTCTCATAGTTAAAGGTAACATTATTAAATGCAATAATATTTTTTGAAAGCTCTAGCGGTTTTGCATCCGGCTGATCTACAATTGTATGTTCAATTAATATCTCCTCAAGTCCTTCACGGATTTGTCCGTAATACTTTGTCGCGTTTGCCATCTCTTGTCCGATGAAGAAAAACTGATTTGCTAAATCGACGACAATAGTCACTGCCATAACAATAATTCCGATACTGACAGCGTGATGTTGAAAGAGATAAACAGTAAATGCAGTAATGGAAAAAGCAAAAATTGCGATAAAAAATCCATTCGCGACAAGCACCCATTCACTTAAATACCAACCTTTTATACCTGTGTTATATTGTCTTTGAATATATTTATCGATATATTTTTTTTCGCCGGTCAAGTTGGCATATTCTTGAACAAGTGAAATATTTGATAGCGAATCAACGATTCTTCCTTTTAATGTAGATAGAGCTTGTGCAGATGTGTAGAATCTCTTTTGCATTTTTGTTACAAACCATAGATTTATTGATACAAAAAGGATTGCCCATACAGCAATAATGGCTCCCAGTCGTAAGTCATTGCTTCCGGCAAAAATTACATACCAAAAGATAGTCAATATAAGTGGAAGAAATTCCCACAATGTTATACCGATGATATTGTCAGAGCCATCGACTGCATTTGAAATTTTATTGGTTAACGACCCAGCAAAGCGACTATTGAAATAATCTTTATTGTGAAATGATAAATAATTATAAAGTTTACGGTAAATTGTTGAGCGTATATTATTTATCCAGAGCATCCCAGCAAAACCACTCAGACGCCACATGCATGATGAAGCAATGTACACCACCGGAAATGCAATTGTCCAGAACCATAAATTTTTGATATCTATGTGTTGTGCAGCAGCGGCATTGGTGAGATTGGTAAATACAAGCACGTTAAGACGTCCCAACAAATTGGCAAAAAATACACTTACTAGTGCTGCAAACGCCCACTTTTTGTGCGGCTTACTAGCAAACACGATAAAGCCGATTGGATTTTTAGATATTTTTTCTTTCATAAGAAAGTTACAAAAAGAACGCGCCGTTAATCGAATTTTTAGAAGAATCGTTAAGTGGTTATAGATTATTTAATGCTGACATAACGTAATTTCAAAAAAAACGAGAAAGCGGGCAATTCTTACTCAACAGTTTATATTATAACCAGATTCTTGAAAAAATCAACCTGTGAGCTATCAATTTGGAGATTTATTTACTTTATATAGTGATGTTGTATTGAAGCTATAAAGTGGTGTAATGATTCCTACTTTTTTTAAGTTCGTTAACCCATCAATAAAATCTTGATGATTTTCCAGCCAATAACGTGCATCCCAATCAGAAGATGTATCCACAATCATAAGAGTAGGACTTCCTGCCCAGCGGAACCAGTTACAACTAGACTCACCACAAGGTGAATCCTTTGTAAAGTTTTTCTTTTCAGGCCACATAACAAAAGTCAGTTTCCGGTGAGATAGTCGTGGGAGAAAATTTATCTGCGAAACAACAGCAGCATCGTTTGGAATTTTCATAAGTGCCTGATTCATGGTTACAGCATTTGAGGGAATTGTCCAAAACCATCCTTTTGCAAGATAACTTAATGGAGCATGCAGCATATATTGTATTATAAGTAGCCAGAGTACTATATAAACTGCAAAATATTTTTGCTGTTTTTTGTATTTTTGTATCGTTATAATAGTAGGCCAGACGGTAAAAAAAGCGAGCGATGAACGGTAATGTCCAAAAATACTCTGTCCAGATGAAACAGTATCATTGGCAAGAACAAAATATTTTAGAAGATCAGCAAGTGATGGAAGCAAATACAAAGGTGAAAGAATAGGAAGAAAACCAAACCAACTGAAGGTATAAAACCATACTTGTCTTTTATCTGGCGTATTGGCTGCATTAGCTAAATTAATATCTGAAAGTAGGCCGTTTTTATTTTCAAACCGATATCCACCTGGAACAAAGTGTGGAAAATAAATAAAGAAAAAGAAAAAGAGATAAAAAGCGGATAGAAGCATTTGCCATAAGAGCATTTTATTTTTTGTTATGATGAAATAAATAAACGCTATTATCAAGGTAAAAAGCCCCATGTCTTCTTTACTGATAATTATCAATGCACAAAATATCCAAGAAGTTTTCCATTTTTTTGTTTCAAGAAAGTACACATACCAAGGAATAAATGAAATGCCAATTACCAGGCTATGGACATCAGCCCAGATGGCATTTTGTATACCGTAAAATGCTAGATAACCAATAAGAAGAATTGTAGAAACAAAAAAGTTGAGATTTTTTTTGCGTGCAAGGAGAAAAACAGCGATCCCTGAAAAACAAATAAGAAATCCTTGGAGAAGAATAAGCAATTGCACATTGTCCCATATCCAATAAAACGGTGCTATAAGAAGAAAGATTAATTCGACGTGATCAGTCAAAATTGAAGTAAAGGCATAGGCCTGGTTGGTTGATATTGGAGCGGTGAAATGACTATAATGCCAAATTGCTTGATCAATAACGGCCAAATCATAACCGGCAGCGAACGTATAATACCTTTCAAGTCCTAAAATAGCATATGCAATAAAAAAGAGAAAACAAATACTTGTGGATAAGACGAGTGATAGATGTTTATGTAAAAAATTATTCACGGTTAATAACTTTTATCCTTTGCAAGAGATATTCGCGAGTGTTTTTACTTAAGTCTTCATCTACTTCTTCAAAAAGTTTTTGCAGGATTTCGCCGATTTGTCGTCCAGGTTTTATATTCAATTCTTTCATAATATCATTACCGTCGATTGCGAGATCATTAATCGAAAAAGGAGCTGGTGCAAGTTGTTCTTCAACGCGCTTTTTAAAAAGCTTTAACCTCCAACTTTCAGCAGTTTGTGTCCCGCCGCCAAGCCTATCGCCCACTCGCAAATCCATCATGTCTTTGACATTATCAACACCGATCCTCCTGATAAACCGTCTTACAGCACTGTCTGTAATATGCTCATCAACCGTGAACATGTGCCAGCGAATGAGTTTGAAAATTTTCTCACGTTGTTTCTTGGAAAGCCGCAGCCGGTCGCTAATCTCAAAGCTCATCCTTGATCCGACAATTTCGTGATTATGAAAAATGACAAATCCATTTTCATCGGTTGATGCGACTCTGGGTTTGCCAGCGTCATGGATGAGTGTTGCAAAGCGGACAATCGGATCCGTTGAGGTACAATATTTGAGAGATAGAACATTATGAGTAAAAACGTCGTCTTTATGATGTCTGCCAGGACGAACTTGGGAAACGCCGACTCCCTCTAAAAGTTCAGGAAGAATTTCATGGAGGATTCCTGTGTTTTTTAATAGCATAATGCCTTCATAGGGATATTCACTTCCAAGAAGTTTTAACAATTCATCACGGATCCGTTCACCTGAGATATTGGCAATAAGTGATGCATTGTTGATAATTGCCTGTAGTGTTGTCTCTTCAATTTGAAATCCAAGTTGCGCCGCAAATCGTATTGCTCGCATAAGTCTCAGTGCATCTTC
>CAZJVI010000026.1:0-5454 GCA_964549385.1 uncultured Gammaproteobacteria bacterium | reverse complement strand
GAAAGATCTTCTTCGATTGTTTTTCCCCAACTCACTTCTCCTGGATGCCGGTTGTCAGTATAGTTTGTTTCTGTGCGGAAGGTGGTTATTTCGACAACACCCACATGTTCAGTTTCTATAATTTTTTCTAAGGGAATGCCAACAGTTCCAAAGGAATTATCATAGAAAGCGTCAGGGAAAAGCTTGAGCATTTCTTCAGGTGTCGCATCAGTTGTGAGATCCCAATCTTTGGGAGGTTTATTTTGCAAAATATCCCGCACGCATCCACCGACGAGATACAATTTGAAACCGGCATCAATAAATTTTTTTTGGATTTTTACAATTGATTCAGGAATCTGGTTTAGATCTGACATATTTGGTATAGTATATCATGTGAAACCGCAGAGAGTAATAATATCAAATGACAAAAATGAAAAATTGGTAGGCTATTTATATAAGGGGACATCAAAGACCCTTATCATTGTTTGTCATGGGTTGGAAAGTAATAATCATCCTTCACCTCCTTTTACATCAAAACTTATTTCAGAATATTTTATTGATCTTTCTCACCAGACGAAAGCGAGTGTTTTTTCTTTTGATTTTAGTGGATTTGGTGAAAGTGAAGGAAAGCATGTTGTTAGTTTAATAAAACGCGATTCGGAGATCAAAAGTGTTGTTGATTATTTTTCTTCAAAATACGGGAAAATTGTACTCTACGGGAATAGTTTGGGTGGAGCAACTAGCGCCATCGCAGCAAGTAAATATAAAACTATTCACGGTATTATAACGATCAACGGATTTTTTACTCTTCATCCAAAATTTCTATATAAAGCAAATGTCATAGTAATATTTTCATTATTATTTACTAATCCATTAAATGCAAAAGAATTATATTTTTTATATAAGGATCTCAAGGTGGATAAGATTACAATTCCGGTACTGCTTATTCATTCAGATAAAGATAATTTAGTAAGCTCCAAACAATCAGTAAATTTTTTTGATATGCTGCAAACAAGGAAAAAACTTGTATTAATTTCTGGCAATGATCATGGGATGCTAAAAGAATATATGCAAGTTCCTCCTAAAGTTTCGGAGTGGCTTTCTGAAGTATTTGATAAATGATATGAAAAATTGGGAAATTCGTAATAGATTAAAGATTAAAGATTCTGGATTTAAGATTGACGATTTGATAAAGATTCTTCTTGAAAACAGAGGGTTAAAATCGAAAAAAGAGATCGATGCATTTTTGCATCCAGACCTTTCTGAAGTAACTCCCAAAAATGTCGACATTGATCTTGCACAACTAAAAAAAGCACTTTCTCGAATCGAAAAAGCAATCGAAATTAAAGAACAAATTGTTGTTTTTGGTGATTATGATGTCGATGGGATTACCGGTTGTGCGATTTTGTGGGAAACCCTCTATGCACTTGGTGCCAACGTTACGCCTTTTATCCCCAACAGAAAAGAAGAAGGATATGGTTTATCCTTAAAAGCACTAAAGAACGAAGAACTAAGAACTAAGAATCCAACATTAATTATCACCGTTGATAACGGAATTGTTGCCAATGAGGCTGTTGCTTTTGCTAACAAAAATAATATTGATGTTATTATCACTGATCATCATACTGTTTCAGAAACGCTGCCAGATGCTTTTGCGATTGTTCACACGACAAAATTATGTGGTGCCGGAGTAGCGTACCTTTTATCAAAGGAGATTAAAGATTTAAGATTAAAGATAAAAGATAAAGAAGAGGACGATATTCATCTGGAGCTTGCCGCGTTGGGGACGGTTGCTGATCTGGTGCCACTTGTTGGCGCCAATAGAACAATTGTTTTTGAAGGATTGAAAAAACTTCAGCAGACTAAAAGACCAGGTTTAAGGGCGTTGTTTCAACTGGCAAAAATTGATCAAGAAGCAATTGGTGTGTATGAAATTGGGTATATCATAGGGCCAAGACTCAACGCCTCAGGGCGGATTGAGTCGGCAATGGATAGTCTGCGTTTGTTATGCACAAAAAAGGAAGAGAGGGCAGCAGAGCTTGCCGCGAAATTGGAGCTTGTCAATCGTGAGCGGCAGCAATTATTGCGGGACGGTGCTGAGCATGCGGTGGCAGGGATTAGGGAACAGGGATTAGGGAACAGAAAGATTTTAATTGTTGGGGATGAGAGTTATTCGGAAGGAGTTATTGGGCTTATTGCGGGGAAATTGGTGGAGGCATTTTATCGGCCGGCAATCGTGTTATCAATGGGTGCGACTGTCAGTAAAGCATCTGTCCGTTCGGTCAGCGGATTTAACATAATCGAATTTTTGCGGTTACATACAGAGCATTTTGTCAATGTTGGCGGACATCCAATGGCAGCAGGGTTTACTATTGAAACGACAAAGATTGCTGTTTTGAAAGAAGCACTTGAAGAGAAAGCGGAGGGGTTGCTTACTCAAGAAGTATTAACACGGACATTAAAGGTTGACTGCGAGGTGCCGTTTAGTTTACTTTCGCAAGATGTATATAATAGTATCCAACAGCTTGCACCGTTTGGCATGAGCAATCCTGAGCCGGTGTTCTCTTCACAAAAAGTCACAGTTGAAAATTTTAGAGTCATTGGGAAAGAAAGGAATCACTTGAAGTTGGTATTAAAGCAGGGAAAAGAAACGTTTGAAGCAATTGCTTTTGGGATGGGAGAGCTTGCGACTAGTTTAAAATCAGGCGACACAATCGATGTTGCTTACTCTCTTGATGAGAATACATGGAATGGAGAGACAAAGCTGCAGTTGAAGGTGAAAGATATAAAAGCAGTTTAGCTTCTTGTCAATAAGTCGAGGCTGGTGTATGATACGAAAGTAAATTCGAAAGGCAAAATGCAAAATTCAAAATTACAAAGGACATTAGTTAAAGATACGCTTAAGCATGTTGATGAACAGGTCCTCCTTCAGGGGTGGGTTGCGACCAAACGCGATCATGGCAAACTGACATTTATTGATCTTCGTGATAGGACAGGAATTATTCAATGTGTTGGTTTTGGCAAAATGGGTGAGTTGAGTGTCGAGTCTGTTGTTGAAATTGTCGGAACGGTCAAAAAACGGCCAGAGCGGATGATTAATCCACATATTGAGACGGGAACGGTTGAAGTTTCAGTTGACGATTACAAAGTCCTGAATAAAGCGGAAGAGTTGCCGATTCAACTTGATACTGATGGTCATGAAATTGGTGAAGATGTACGGTTACGATATCGTTATCTCGATTTACGCCGTGATCGGATGCAAAAAACCATGCGTTTGAGATCTGATTACACAAATGCTATCCGTTCAGCATTTCTTAAAAAAGAATTTGTCGAGATTGAAACACCAATGCTAACCAAATCCACCATGGAAGGTGCACGGGATTTTCTTGTCCCTTCACGGTTCCAGCCCGGTAAATTTTATGCTTTGCCGCAAAGTCCTCAGCAGTATAAACAACTTCTGATGACTGCAGGTTTTGAACGGTATTTTCAGTTCCCTCGATGTCTTCGTGATGAAGATTTGCGGGCTGATCGGGGTTTTGAACATACGCAAGTAGATGTCGAGATGAGTTTTGTCACTCGTGATGAGGTGATGCAAACTATTGAGGAAGTCGTTAAAGAGGCGGTTACCACAGTTGGCGGCAAGTTAAAAGATACAACATTCCCTGTCATTGATTATAAGGATGCGATGGAAAAATATGGTGCTGATAAGTTTGATATGCGCACTGATAAGGAAAAAGAAGAGAATGTCTTGGCTTTTGCGTGGGTGGTTAATTTCCCGTTCTTTAAAAAAGTTGACAAGAAGGATGTTGCTGAAGTTCGCGATGGTAAATCTGGTTGGACGTTTACTCACAATCCTTTCAGCATGCCGATTCCTGAACATGAACAATGGTTACTTGAAGGAAAAAATATTGATCAAATTACAACAACGCAATATGATTTGGTTTGCAATGGATTTGAAGCAGGTGGTGGAAGTATCCGTGCTCATAGAGCTGATCTTTTGAAGGCTACATATAAAATAATGGGATATTCAGAGAAAGAAATTCAAGCAAGTGTTGGTCATATGCTTGAAGCATTTTCATACGGGACGCCGCCGCATGGGGGAATTGCCTTGGGACTTGACCGGCATATTATGATACTTGCAGGTGAGACTTCACTTAAAGAAGCAATTGCTTTTCCCATGACTTCAACAGGTCGTACAGCAGTTATGGATGCGCCATCTGAAGTTTCAAAGGAACAATTGGAAGAGTTAGGATTAAAAGTTGCAAAAAAATAGCGTGAGTTCATTCAAAGTTTCCTCCATCAATATTTATTAAATTGTAATAAAGCTTTGCAATTCCTTCTAAAACAACTACAATAAATATTGTATCAATATCCACAATGAAGCAATCGCAAGCCCCAATCTGGCAAAAGAAGAGAAAAAGAAAATTCAAAAATACACGCAAACCGCAACAGAAGGTCTCTCCTGAGAAAAAAATTTTAGAGGTTCCTGTCAAACAGCCATCTGAACAGAAAAAAGAAACTACATCCTCAAAAAAATCGTTTATTTCTCAGTGGTTTCATAAAACAAAAGAGAAGAAAGAAAAAGTTCACAAACCCCCGCATGTGGCAATGTGGATTAAAAGATACGATTCTGATATTCAGCTCATTCTCTTTCCATTGATTTTGCTTGTTATCCTGTTTATTTTATATGTCTTTAACGATCAATTATTTCATAATCTTTCCAAACAAGTTCCGATCAGTAATAATCTGACAACGCTTAATCCGTATCCATATATCGAGAAAGGTTCGCTTCCACAGCTTTCATCACAAGCGGCAATCATTCTTGATAGAAATTCGCAAGTAATTCTTTTTTCAAAAAATCCACAACTGAGATTTTCTCTTGCTTCAACAACAAAAATTATGACTGCAATGATTGCTCTACATCATTACAAGCCAGATGACATTTTGACAGTGAAGCGCTCCTATGTAGAAGGTTCAGCGCTTAATTTTTATTATGGAGAACAATTGCATTTTATCGATTTGATGTATGCGATGCTTTTGCCCTCTGCAAATGACGCAGCGCAAGCAATAGCAGATAATTATCCTGGTGGAGAAACTGCTTTTGTAGCTCAAATGAATACCAAGGCAAATAGTTTACATCTTTATAATACTCATTATGCTGATCCGATTGGCCTTGTGGATGATGGAGATTATTCGACTGTCGTTGACATGGCTCATCTGGCATCGTATGCAATCACCAATCCGACATTTGCTCAGATCGTCTCAACAAAATACAAAACTATCTCTGATATTAATTTTACGAGACAGTATCAGCTTACTAATTTAAATGAATTGTTAGGAGTCGAGGGTGTTAACGGGATTAAAACAGGCAACACCGAAGGAGCAAAGGAGGTTTTGGTTACTTCAGCAGTTAAGAATGGTCATGCGTATATTATTGTTGTGATGGATGGGAATGATTGGTTTGGGGATACATTG
>CAZJVI010000025.1:0-17169 GCA_964549385.1 uncultured Gammaproteobacteria bacterium | reverse complement strand
CTTTATTTCATAACTGGTCCGTATGCAGCAGCAACGCAGCAACAAATAATTGCAGCGGCAGGTCAACTTCTCACTAAGCATAACTTACCTTTTTCAGTTGAGACATATTTTCTAGCGATCGTTTATAACGAAGGTATGCTTCAGACCATACTTGGAGGGATCGGCATGGCGTTCTTTTGGTTTGATAAAAAAATAAGTAGAAGTTTGAAGATGGCATCAATTGCTCTTCTGGCTCCGCTCTTTTTTAACATTCTCGCACTTTATTTAGGACAATCTGTTCTTTTTCTTCAGGGAATTAGCGGTAACTCATGGTTCAATGTTCGCTATGGCTTAATGATGGCGCCAACAATTGCTATTTTTGTCGGCTATCTTATTTATCGATTAAATGCAGTTAAGTACATAGTGGTGTTGCTGCTTTTATTTGTTATGTTTTTCTCTTTTGCAAATCGTGACGCGGTGACAATAGATGATGCTATATTTGGAGCAAGTGGGAAAAATGTAACTCAGGTCAGTGGATGGCTTCATACCCATGCAACAAACACTCCTGGTTTTATTTTAATCTCTGTTGCCTCTCACGATGCTATTATTTTTTCATCAGGACTGCAAATGAGCCGGTTCATTCATGAAGGAGATGGTATTTATTGGACTCTTGCAACAACGCAGCCTGCTCATTGGGCTCGGTGGATTATTCTGCGAGATAATGATATGAACGATCAGACATTTAAACTTCTTCATAATAATCCAGAATTTAAAAATGATTATTTTCTCGTAGGGAAATATCCGTTTGCTGATATTTATGAACTCAAACCGCAGTTTATAGATGAGCTCCATACAGAACCATTTCCAAGAACATAAATTTAACGGTATAATAAAAAGGCAATGAAATTTTCAAAGGACGAAATACTATTTCTTATTGCTACATTTTTGTTTGGATTGGGATTAATGTTGATTATCTTAAACGGTATTAATTTACCTATGAAAATAACTCATACACTTCCACAAAAACGTTGGCAAATTCAATCGATTGATACAATGAAGTATTCACGGGATATGGCAAGACAAGGCCTTAATAATCCCTCGTATACTGCGCAAGTTCAGAAGCAAGTTGCACTGATTGCCGCAACTGGCGCGAATTATATTGCAATTGACACACCATATGATGGAGAATTTCTTCCTATATTGAAATTGTGGGTTAATGCTGCCAGACAAAACGGTCTTCATGTGTGGTTCCGTGGGAATTGGTCTGGATGGGAAGGATGGTTTAATTATTCTTCAATGACTGAGACACAGCATATAACTAAAACAAAACAATTTATTTTAAATAATAAAGAACTTTTCCATGATGGCGACATCTTTACTGCCTGTCCAGAGTGTGAAAATGGACTCAAACTCGATCCAGGTAATCCACAACAAGTAGCATCTTTCCGGCAATTTCTCATTTCTGAAAATACAATGGAAAAACAAGTCTTTGCGACAATAGGAAAAAATGTTTCTGTCGGTTATGTTTCTATGAATGCAGATGTAGCAAGAGCTGTCATGGATCGACCAACAACGCAGCAGCTTGGTGGTGTCGTAGTCATAGATCATTATGTTCAAACGCCTCAAGAACTTGCCGAAGGCGTAGCGGAAATTGCACAACAATCCGGCGGCAAAGTAATGCTCGGTGAGTTTGGCGTACCCATTCCAGATATTCAAGGGGTTATGACGGATGAGCAGCAGAAAGACTGGATTGAGAATGCGTTGCAGCTTTTGTCGGTAGATAAAGATCTTATTGGCGTTAACTACTGGGTAAATGAAGGAGGCTCTACTGCGTTGTGGAATTCAAATAATACTCCCAAGCCCGCTGTTTCAGTTATTAAAAGTTTTTATCAGTAAATTACTTATAAGCTTTTCTTGTTATATTAAAACTAGTTTAAAAACGAGGAAAAGTGAATATTTAGCCTCAATAAGAAAATATAAATTGCCCCTTGACAAATACTATATCAAATTGTTATAATCCCATATAGTATTAATATAGGTCTATTAAAGACCTGGGAATATATGAAAAAAACTTTATCAATAACCACTATCTCAGGAATACTCTTTATGAGTGTTGCTCTTCCTGCTTATGCAGACCCAATGCCTAATTTTGGCTCATGTCTTAATCCACAATGGAATCAAACACAAGTTAATTATGGAGACAATCATGGAGTTGTTAATGTGGGCACTTTTTCTGGAACTGATACAATATATTCTTCTAATGGTAATGTTCTTCAATGTTTATGTACAGGTCTTGGTCAAGGGTACCAAACAAACTGGCTGAAAGCTTCTGGATACTCAAGTAGTCAAATTGATTATCTTACCGCTCAAGGATGGACATATATTCCTGATGGTAGTGCATGGGGTTTGGCTGATACTGCTTATTTAGCACAAAATAGTAATTATGATTGTACAGCATGTACTCCTACACCAACCGTATCAACTACACCGACACCTACAGTTACTCCAACTCCTGGACCTACTGCAACGCCAACACCTGGTCCTGCAGCTACACCTACGCCTGAAACACAGGTAGGTGCTGCTTCAGCAAACAATACATTAGCATTTACTGGTAACTGGTTAGTTATCCTCGGTGTTTTCCTCGCGGGAGCTGCATCCCTCATCCTTGGGGTGATATTAAGAAAGTTTAGTAAATAAACTTTTAAAACTCCTATGAAAAAATTACTCTCTTGGTTGTTAATACTCCAAAGTTTTTCCTTGTTAATTGTTGGGTTATATCAAGTATATTTGCATGAAACTCCCACCGTATTATCATTCAATAATTATTCTTACGCCAAACCTGTAGCCAAGACTACTGATACAGGAAAATCCGCGCCAATTCGTATTGCAATTCCAGCAGTGGGAATCAACTTGCCTATTTTTACATCTGCCGTAGTAAATAATGTTTGGCAAACAACTGATTTGGGTGCATCATATTTGACTTCATCACCATTGCCAGGTAATAAAGGAAATAGTATTGTCTATGCACATAATTGGGAAAGTTTGTTTGGTCCTCTGCAAAATGCAAAAGTAGGTCAGGAAGTTATTATTACCTATCCAAATGGAACAAAAAAGACATTTGTGATTGCATACACGTCGATTGTTTCACCTGATCAATCAACTATTCTTGCTCCATCAAATGATGAGCGGATAACACTCTATACATGTACAGGATTATTTGATTCTCATCGTTTTGTCGCTGTAGCACTTCTCAAGAAATCTTTATAAAAAAAAGCTCTGCGCACTTCTGGGCAGAGCTTTTAGATTTAAACACACAAACTACGTTATTGTTGTATATTTGATGTATTTGATGAACCGGTAACATTTACTGTTACATTAGATGTTGCATTTCCTGTAACGATACCATTGGTTCCCTTGTTGTTAAAACTAGAAGAGTTGCCTCCTGTATTTGCTACAGAACTTACTCCCGTTGTAATAACATTTACCATTGTTTGAATAACGTTTGTAAAAGTATTGTTTGACACTTTTACATTATTGTTTGAAAATGCACCATTATGTGTGACATTAACCGTTGTGTTGGGATCAACAGTGTTGTTAACGGTTGAGTTGTTTGATGAACCGCTTACATTGACAGTGACATTACTTTTTGCATTTCCTGTACCGATAGCATTTCCACCGCCTGTATTGAAATTGGTGAAATTGCCTCCTGTATTTGCATTTGAGTTAACAATTGTTGTCACTGATGACGAATTGCTTTGGAAAACATTTGTTCCAGTAGTATTGTTAACTGTTACGTTATTTTTTGAAAATGCGCCGTTTCCTGTAACAGTGACATTTGTACTTGCGAATGTTGCCGGAGCAACTGCACTTAAAATGATTGCTGCCGAAGCGGCTGCTATTGCAAATCTTGATTTAATATTCATTATATTCACCTCCTTTCATAAGAGGTTTCATCTTATCTATTTCAAATACAATAACTCCTAAAAAAATTAGGTAGTTTATTTTATGTTTTATACAGTGAAAACTTGTTATATGAAGCACTGAAAAGATGTTATTAAATACAGCGTTGTTCAGGCTGAATTCTGCACTTCAAAGAATCCAGTCTGTTAGGTCTTGTCCAAAAATAACTTAATCAAATATGAAAAAAGCCTTTTGAATTCCCCCAAAAACAGAATTCAAAAGGCTAGATAATTTCTACTTGGACAGACAATCATTTTGCTATAAAGAGAATAAAATAAGTGAACTGATTTGTCAATTAGTATAAAGATACTAAAACTATATCAAAATGTCTTTTCTTCAATAAAAACTCTATTATTCGTTAACGCTAAGTATACAAAGAAGAACGATGTGGCCGAAAGCATAAGTTTTTTACTATTATAAAACTATTTAAGTAAGTCATTCTGACGTTTTTGTCAGTTACAAAGTAAACTTGCCATATAGTGTCTAGAAATTATATTATAATAATTCATGAAAAAATTTTTTGCCTACTTTTTCTTCATTATTTTTTTAACAGCAACTCTTTATGGCGGGATATGGTATTTTTGCCGATCATATTTTGATCGAACTGTGGCAATTAATTCACCAATTCCTGATTTTTTAATGATAGCCAAAAATAATCAAGTAACTTTGCTTGATTTTTGGTCACCTGTTATCCAGCAAATTCATGGCGACACGGGAGATTTGCCTGACCTGACAGCACAATCAGTTATAATGTATGACTTAGCGGAAAATAAAATTGTTTATGAGAAGGATCCAAAGGTAAGACATCCAATGGCGTCTTTGACAAAAATTATGTCTGCTGTTATAGCACTCGATAATCCAAAACCGGATGACAGGTATGAGGTGACAAAAGCAGATATTGTAACTGGTGATGACATGGGAGTCAGTGTCGGTGAAGTGTATAGTTTACAAGATTTATTATATGGGTTGATTTTGCATTCAGGAAATGATGCTGCTGAAACTCTAGCAAATAATTATCCAGGTGGACGAAATGCTTTTATCCAAGCTATGAATAATAAAGCAAAAGCATTGGGAATGGTAAATACAAATTATACCAACCCGTCAGGTCTTGAAGGAGATGGTAATCAATATACAACTACCTATGATCTTTTAATATTGACGAAATATGCTCTTGAGCAATATCCGTTATTTGCACAGGTTGTTTCGACTGGATCTTACACAATTCCACAAACTTCCGAACACAAAGAAATTGTTCTTTCTAATGAAACCAATCTTGTCACTTCTTATCCTGGGGTTAAAGGTGTGAAAGATGGGTATACTCCTGAAGCAGGATTGTGTTTGGTGACTTATCTTGACTATGGCGGACACAAAATTATTGGGATTATTCTGAATAGTCAAAACCGTCGTGGTGAAATGAAAGCACTACTTGATTACTCTCTCAAAACAGTCAATATTACTCCCCCACCATATAATCCTGAAGGCAATCTGTAAAATCAGCAATACTATTGTTGTAACAATCGACTTAGGATGAGTTATTCTTTTTATAAGCATAGTATTTGCGTAGATGCTATAATGATTTGAGAATGGATGTACTTAGTTCTTTTGACAATATTCAAGACAGTGTTGTAGGGTTTCTTGTTAGCCAGATATATCTTGCTCCTATTATCCTTTTAATTCTTGAAGAGGTTGGCGTTCCTCTTCCTTTTGCTGACATCGTTATTGCCTACACTGGTTATCAAGTAGCTGTTGGAAGAATCCCCTACTTTGCTGCATTTCTTATCTTACTTATTTCAGATGTTATCGGTGCCACCATTTTGTATATTATTGCAAGCCGTTACGGTAAAAAACTTGTTAATAAATTTGGACGTTATATCGATTTAGATATGAAAAAGCTTGATTCTTTTGAAGGATTTTTTCGTAAATATGGACCGATTGCGATTATCATAGGAAGGCATATTTATGGATTTAAAATCCCTATTACCCTTTTTTCTGGTATTTCAAAGATGAGATATTGGCTCTTTGCGGTTAGTGTAATCATATCAGACAGTTTCTGGATTCCATTTTATCTCTCAATTGGGAAAAAACTTGGTCCAAAAACTATACAGCTATTTCATATCCATCATATAAATCATTGGTATTACTTGTTGATAGTGATTCCTATTATTTTGGCATTGCTTCCCTTTTTCCTCATGCGAAAGAGAGACGCAAAGAAGAACACGTAATGTTTGTAAATTCTTATAATAGTTATGCATAGACAACTTTTGTATGGCGCATTAACAGGAATTGCTTGTTTAGCACTTTTTGTCATATGCGTTTTTATTATTCAACATTATAAATATCCGCAAACTAAAATAACAACGACTTTTTTGGAAACAAACAAAACAATCGTAAAAAAATTGCCTGATGCAATAAAAAAACAATTAAACGATGCTAGTCCTTCCGCAACCTTTAGGGTGCCGATCCTTATGTATCACTATGTAGAAAATATTCAGAATCCCAAGGACAAATTGCGTGTAGAGCTTAATGTGCCGCCAGCAGTTTTTGAACAGCAAGTAGTGACATTGAAAGATGCAGGATATACCTTTATGACAGCAAAAGAATTGGGTGAAGTGCTTGATGGCAAAATGGCCTTACCAGAAAAGCCTATTTTGTTGACTTTTGATGATGGGCATTGGGATTTTGAAACAGATGTCCTACCTATTTTAGAAAAATATCACATCAAGGCCACATCCTATGTAATTTCCGGCTTTATTGGTGGATCAGATTTTATGACACCGCAGGAATTACAGGAAGTCATTAATAGTGGACTCGTTGATGTTGGCGCACATACGGTTCATCATCTTTCATTAGCTCGTTTGCCACTTAATACCGTAGAAAATGAAGTTGATCAAAGTAAGACATGGTTAGAACAAAATTATCATATAAAGGTCGTTTCGTTTGCTTATCCCAATGGATCCTTTGATCAGCAAGCGATTCAAGTAGTGAAAGCAGATGGTTTTTCTACTGCTGTTTCTACAGTACCTGGTATCGCGCAGAATCAAACAAACCGCTTTTTCTTATATCGACTTCGGCCTGGATATCGAACTGGTCAAACTCTACTCACTTGGCTTTCCCAAAATTACTTCGCTGCGTATTAATTCTATGTCTGTAAATTGTCATCTATCTCGCATTCTTTGTCTCTAAAGCGTCAAGCAAGAAAGAATTGTTACCGTATCATGTAGATATGATACTCCATGATATTTCTTATATAAAAAATCATTCTCCACCTTAAAATTATTATTCCCATAATACTTTAAAAAAGGTAACTACTTTACATTGAGAAGAAGAATAGGTATTATATTTATATGATAAAGATTCAGGTAATTATGGGAAGCACTCGACAAGGAAGGTTTGTCGAGCAACCTGCACAATGGATATTTAAAAAATTAAAAGAAAAAAAAGATGTTGAGGCGGAATTAATTGATCTTCGTGATTGGCCTCTTCCTTTTTTCGATGAACCGGTGTCTCCTGGTATGATGAGTATTCAAAAGGCAGATTACGTTAGTAAATTAGGGAAAAAATGGGCGGGTAAAATCGGTGAGGCAGATGGCTATCTTATGGTAGTTCCTGAATACAATCACGGTTATCCCGCCGTTCTTAAAAATGCAATTGATTATGTATACAAAGAATGGAATAATAAGCCGATTGCTTTTATGAGTTACGGTGGTGCTGCTGGCGGCACACGGTCTGTTCAACAGCTACGTCAGGTAGTGGTAGAGCTTCAAATGGTACCGATTCGAAATGGCGTGCATATTCCTTTGTATTGGACACAGCTTGATGAAAAGGGTCAACTTAAAATGGATAACCATACTGAAGGAGCAGAAAATATGTTGGATCAATTAATCACTTGGACAAAAGACCTAAAAACCGTACGCGAAGCAAAAAAATAAACCTCTACGATTTGCATTCTGCATAAATCAATTATTTATTTAATTGTAATTAATTGATTCAATAATTTCCTTTATAACTTTTAGGTTTGGATCATTTGTTTGGATTGTTCCAGGTGCTACATCGCCACTTTTCCCTTCAACGTATAAACTCATAATGTCTATATAACCGGGAACATTTTTTGCTTTTATCAAACATTTTGTGTTACTTTTACAACTACTTAGTGTCATACCACCACTACCATTACTACCGTCACCACCTTCATTTAATAGATATACTGTTTGATTATTAAGAATAAATGAATCAATTGGCGTCCAATCATTAAGTGAACCAGCCATAGGATATATTGGCTGATTTGATTTATAAACTAAGAAATCTATGAGATATCTGCCGTTGTAAACTGCTACTGAATCATAATCTTGTTTTTGTCCTTTTATTTGATCAACTTTCCAATTTTGAGGATATTTAAATGACAATTTTTCATTAGGTAACGTATAGGATTTCCATTCTATTTGTGAGTTAATTGGCGTACTATTAGGTGAAGCATGTTGTCCAGAAAGAATGGAGTACTTATATAGTACAGCTACAACTAATATAACCAAAATCACACTACCTAAGATTAGGAATGGTTTATTAAAAGGAGATTTAGCTTTTACTTTTTTTTTGCTGGCCATACATTTATTAAATAAAAAAAATAACCTGTGGTCAAGGAGGAGTTTAAGAAGATTATTTATAGATAAGCTTTGTCGGGGGCACAGTACCTAGTCCGGAACTACTATTTGGAAAATCCAAATGACATTCCTGCATTATATTTAATAAGTTATTAAAAAATATTCTTGTTCTCGAAACTCAGCACAATCAGACAGCTACTATCATTAGATGTTAGAATAAGTATAATAATTCTATGAAAGACGCTAAAAGAATAATCAATTATGTAAAGGAGAAAATGAATGGAGAATCAACAGGTCACGATTGGTTTCATGTTGAAAGAGTTTACAAGACGGCAACTCGAATTGCAAAAAGTGAAAAAAATGTAGATTTGTTTATTGTCCAGACAGCAGCATTACTTCATGATTTGGGCGATTGGAAAGTAAACAATTCAGATAAAACAGAAGAAGAAATCATTATTGCAGCTTGCAGAGAATTAAGGATTTCCAAAGATGATACACTAAAAGTCATACAAATAATTATCAATATGTCATTCAGTAAGAATGTTGATTCAAAAAAGAAGTTAAGTCTGGAGGGAAAAATTGTTCAAGATGCTGATAGATTAGAAGCTTTGGGAGCAATAGGCATTGCGAGAGCATTTGCTTATGGCGGAAAAAAGAATAGGCAAATCTACAATCCCAATATTAAACCTATAAACTTCAAAACGACTGAAGAATATAGAAATACGGAAGGTCATACAATTAATCATTTTTACGAAAAACTTTTTAAGCTAAGAAAAATGTTAAATACCAAAACTGCAAAACAGATTGCATTAAAGCGAGAGAAGTTTATGAAAACATTTCTTAAGGAATTTTATGCTGAGTGGGATGGAAAAGCATAAGAAGTATTTTAGTTTATAACCCAAAGAGGACTCGAACCTCTTTTAGCCACAAAAAATAAGAAGAAAATGTAACTTTGAGGCTGTGTCGGGGACAGAGGACTCGAACCTCCGACCTCACGGTCCCAAACCGCGCGCTCTAGCCAACTGAGCTAGTCCCCGTGTTTCCTTCATGCACTTTCATTCAAACTCTTTTTTAACTGGATAGACCAGATAATGTTCGCATTTCAGGGCAAGACTATTATAGCAGATTTTTGAATAAATTAAGAAAGTTCTATTGAATTTACTTATTTTAGTAGAGATGTCAAGTCCAATATTTTTTGAAGGAATATAAAAGTTATAAGCCTATATTTAAAAGACAAAAGAGTAAGTAAAGAGTATTGTATATCTTATAATAATAAGCTAAAATACCAAAATGCATGTAGAAAGTAAATTTACTCCTGATAAATCTGTTGCGATTATAGGAGGTAGTTTAGTCGGACCACTAACAGAACAACTATTTCGCTCAGCTGGCTTTGAGGATATTAAAACCTACGAAGCAGAGTCTCAAGCCAGATTTTCATCCGGAGGTATTATAGGTATTGCAGGTTCAGCATATCCAGCACTATATCAAGCTGGTATTCCGTTAGAAGAAATAAAAGCTTCTTCATCTGATACTCTCGCTTCTTATAATCTTGATGCAAGAGGAAATGTAACTTCACAAGGCAAAACAACTTCTCTTAAAGGAATTAATACAACATGGGATATATTCCATTCAGCTCTATTACTTAGGACACCGATTATTCATAGTAAAAAATTATCAGATGTCTTCCCAGATAGTGGTAGAGTTAAATTATCGTTTGATGATGGTGTGGATACATATGCTGACTTAGTTATCTTTGCTGATGGACGAAGGTCAACAGGCAGAACAATATTTGATTCCAATCGCCACTTAAAATACCAAAATTACGTAGTTTGGCGTGGTATAACGGAACCAACATCATATATACCTGATAGTTTAACTCGGTATCATAATAAAGATAATGGAGTAGCAATTTTTGTAAGTGAGCCAATTCAAAAAGGTAAAAATGCTGGGAAAATCGATTGGACTTTAACGCAAAATATTTCTCCTCAAACACTCGAAGAGATGACTGGAAAGAAGTCCAATACTGTATCTCATGTATTTCCTTATCAGATGACACCTGAACTGAGATCACCTTTGGAAGGCTACGCACAGAGACAACTTCCAGATTTTCTTAGCGAGCTTGTAATAAATACGCTCGATATCAGTATGGTGCCCATTACTATGCCATCTCGACCAACACAATGTGTATGGCAAGTAGGAGGTGGCTATAGTGTATTATTGGGAGATGCACTTATGCCAATGCATCCTCATAGCAGGAGAGGGTTAAATAATGGCATAGATCACGGAATGAACCTTCGTGATCAATTAGTGACAGGTGGAACAGAAGCGCTTGCATCGTGGGGCTCTACCACATTAGCATCTCTTGATCGATGGATAGCAGTAGGAGAAAGTCGAGCTCTTAAAGCTGGTCAAAACATTCCCCATTAAAGAATATCTTACCGAATTAACATGTTTAATTATAAAAGAATTACTCAGCTTACGCAAGCTAGAGTTAGAAAAAACATTAATTTGGCGGTCCGGCAAACAACGGACGATGTTTTATCACACTTCTTACCCATGTTCGCACGCGCCACCAATGTTTTCTCCAATCTTCAAAAAAAGCGCGAGCTGATATCCCGACAATCAAATTTTTATCAAAAAGAATTATTCCATAATTTGCTATATGTATCGCAAGATCAATATCTTCATGAACTTCATAACTATCATGACAAACTTCATTTTTTACCTTTTGCCAAGCTTTTTTTGTAATAACCATATTTGATCCAAATAATGTTTCATGCCCAAGCATCAGTTTACTTATTCCAAAAAAACCATACTTGGAAGTAATATCGCTCAGTATTTTTCGTGTTATTTTATGTGAAACTGCATACAAATATTGTGGGCCAGAAACTCCACAAATAGTATCGACCTGATTATCAAGAATCTCATGCACATGGGCTACCCAATCAACAGGGATATGTGTATCTGCGTCAATCCGTGCAAGTAAATCCCCTTTCGCGGCATTAAATCCTGCGTTTCGAGCAGGAATCATCCCCTGCTCTTTTTCATTGATAAGCTTTACAAAAAGGAAAGATTCAGCTATCTTTGCGGTTTTATCTGTAGAATTATTGTCTACTACAATAACTTCGTCGGCCGGATAGGTTTGTTCTTTAATTGCCTCTAAACAAGCTTTTAGATACTCTTCTTCGTTGTAAGCAAGTATAATAATTGAAAGTTTTGGATGTTTGTGCTGCATAGGAGAATTCGCCTCTGTCCACACTTAATGAGTAAAACATGTAGAAATGTGCCGCGAAAGAGAGTCGAACTCTTACGTCATTGCTGACGGGGGCTCTTAAGGCCCCTGTGTCTGCCATTCCACCACCGCGGCGTGTACTTACTTTTTACTTTTTTTAGCTAACAACTAATTTCTAATTGTACTCGAATTGAGCTCGTTATTCAAGTTTTTATAGAAGAATCTGAAAATATTCTATTTTGAAGAACTCATAAAAGCAATTATTTTCCCTATGTTAGAAAATCCCTTGGTAAAATCTTCGCTAGACAACAGCATGTGGCGGTCTAACATATCGATATACGGTTTCATAGCCAAGCCAAAAGCTTCAAGTATCTTAAAGGGGATCTCAATGACATGTAGTGTATTTGTAAAAGCAGTATTGATGGCTTGTGTTGTAGCCACTATCACCGAATATAGCCAAACCCATAACGAAACCGTGACCGAAGCAATAATAGTAAAAAGTATGGTAATTATTTGTAAAAGTATTTGAAAAATAAAAACACTTACGTTTGTTATGAATTGCGAGGCAGCTATTGCGAATTTAAAAACAAATTGGAGTGCTATCGTTGCAGAACTAATGATACATTGCCCTATAAAGAATAAGATATGAACAATCAGAATTGAAGCGAAATTTGCATTAGACAAGGTAAATGAAAGCATAAAAAGGAAAAAATGAATCGTAGTTCGTCCAGCAAGCAAAAGATTTTTGCTGATAAACAATGTGGCATTCCAAAGTGAATTTCCAAGTACCACAAAACTGTTGGTAAGCAATGCAAAAAGAGGTTGAGGATTAAAAATTGCTAGCCCTTGTTTGGCAGCAGTAGTTGCAGAGTCAAATGTATGAAAAAGAGATGTTACTATTGCAGTTATCACTTGTGTACTTATCAAGTAGCTTTGAATCAAATCAAAATATACAGATTGGAAGAACGGCAGTGGATTTGATAAAGCAATTTGAGGAAGTTGCAGATTAATTCTGAAATTTACAAAAAAATTTCTAAATGGTGCTGAAATAGTAATTGTTGCCATAAAAGCAACAGCCATTATCAGTATTGGAAGAATTCCATAGGTAGTTTTAGAAAACGAATAAAGAGATTCTTTTTCATTTTTTTTAACATATTTTCTTTTTTGTCTATTTTTGACAACAAACTTTCTCATAATAATATTTAGCATTATACATCATGTTGAGCTATTTTTGCTTTTTTGCTATACTCTTATGGCTCATATACATGCGGGTGTAGTTCAATGGTAGAACAACAGATTTCCAATCTGTATACGAGGGTTCGATTCCCTTCACCCGCTCATTATTTTTATGAATACAAAAACCACCAATCTTGAAAAACATACAACACAAAATCCTGTCAGTCGTTTCTTTCTCAATAATTTCAAGCAAGTATTACTAGCTCAGGTTAAAGAAATTCGTCCTCACGCTATTCTTGATGTAGGAGCTGGTGAAGGTTTTACCTTAGAAATGTTTCGTGAAAATCATATTGGTGAAAGACTTGAAGGTATTGAATATATGGATGAAGCTCTCAAATTTGCAAAAAGACTTCATCCGCAAGTGAAAATTAAAAAGGGCAATATTTATGAACTTCCTTATGCAGCGAATTCTTTTGATTTGGTGATCTGCAATGAAGTACTTGAGCATCTTGATGATCCCAAGAAAGCACTAAACGAATTAAAGCGTGTTGCAAAAAAGTATCTCATTCTTTCTGTTCCAAATGAACCACTTTTTACAATCCAGAGAATATTGCGAGGGAAAAACGTTTGGAAATTAGGAGCACATCCTGAACATATTCAACATTGGACTTCTGGTGCTTTTGAGAAATTTGTAGCAAGTGTTTTAACCGTCAAAGATGCAAAAACTCCTCTTCCTTGGACCATGATCACCGCCAAAAAATAGTATATATCAGATTAATGATTTCTGAATTTCTATTTCTGTTCTTCGACACTTTTATAAATAACCAAAATAAATGAGATAAAAGGAATTGATACCAAAGCGCCAACTATTCCCATAAGACTTGCGCCGATTGTCACACCTAAAATTACAATAACAGGATTAAGCCCAACCGCTCGCTTCATAATCTGTGGGACTAACAGCTGTCCTTCTAATGTTTGGATAAGAATATACGTTACAATAATCACCAATGCCATTGTAGGAGATATAGTGAGCGCTACAATTACAGCAGGTATTGCTGCAAGAGTCGGTCCAAGTGTCGGCAAAATTTCTAAAATTCCAGCAAGAATTGCCAAAGGAAGCGAAAACGGAAAATTAAGAAGCATTAACGCAATCCAAGTAAGAATTCCTATAGAAACACTTAAAAGTATTTGTCCCTGAAGCCAGGCTCCTAATTTTTCATTCACCAAGCTAAGGGTTGTTAATACCTTTTCTTGCTGATTACGATGAAATAACTTTGCAAAATTCTTTTTAAATGAATCATTATAGAGAAGCAAATACAAACTCACAATGAAAACAGTAATAACTGTGAATATTCCCCCAAAGACAGTAGTTGTCACTTGTACCGCGCTTGAGCCAATATTGTTCATTTGCCCATCTATGTATCCTTGTACCTCTTTAAGATTAATTTTCATGCCCAGCATATTTGCTGATTGGCTTAGATATTTTGGGAAATCAATAATTAATGATTTTAATTGTTGTAAAACAAATGGTACCAGAGGAAAAATGAGAATAAATAGTAATAAAACGACAACAAAGTAAGGGATAATAACTGCCAATAATTTTGGTGTTCTTTTTTTTCTCAAATACGTACTAATTGGCAGAATCGCGGCCATAATAATATAAGAAAGAAAAAGAGATATAATGATGTCATGGATCAGGAAAATAAACCATGCAAAAAAGATAATGCACAATGCAAATATAACCTGATTTTTTAATAAATAGTCATAAAATCTCTGCAACATAGCCTTATTTTACTATATGGGAAAATGCTGAACTTGTCAATGAAGCCAGATCTATTGAGCCTCATTAGATTGCAAGTGCGAGGCAGAATTGATAAAATAGAGCAAGTTAGATTGAAGAGTAGAAAATTTTTAATCTTTATTCGTTAATCATTAATCTAATGAATGCTCCCGTAGCTCAAAGGATAGAGCAGTTCGGTTCTAACGAATTGGTTGGGGGTTCGAGTCCCTCCGGGAGTACTGATCAAAAGGGGTGTGGATAACAGCTTCAATAAATTCAAAAAAAAGTTCGAGCTGATTGTTTTTAAAATAGTTTAGCCTCATTTCTGGGTTCGAGTCCCTCTAGGGCATCATCGATTTTTAACCTCAACAGATCTTATGTTAAAAATCTAAAATTTCGTCGTATTATATATCCCCCTTTTGTGTGCGATAAAATATTAATACTTCCTTTTTGATTAAATATTGCCTTATAAAGTAAAGAGCTAGGGGTTCGCTGGAGCATTTGGTGGTCCACCCATAGGACCTCCCCTATGCATAGGGAAGCCAGAAGGCATCGTAGGATTAATTTGTATTTTTACTGCAGTAATACTGCCATCGCTATTGGTATTACCAATTCCAGCAATTCGTGTATTTGTTGCAATATCAGATTGTGATCCACCAGTATATTGGGTAGAGCTTGTAAGGGTAATAGTTACGGTTTGTGAAGTTGCTGGGCTTGGAGATGCACCGTTACTATTTGGGCCCATTGGTCTCATACCTCTTTGCATTTGGACAGTCAGGGTTGAACCGTTAACATTTGTCACTATGCCAAAAAATGGCTTTTCACCCGCAGGCAGTTGCATATTTTTACCAAAACCATGCTTCATGGTACCTGAAGGCGTTGCAGTATCGGCATTTGTGGATTGTTGAACTATTTGAGGTTGATTTGTCGGAGGTTGAGTGCTTTGACCACCATGGAAAAATGAGGTGATTCCCATAAAAAATCCCATAATACCAGCTAGTAAACTGTGCATATTTTAAAAGTATAATTAATTTTTCTTACAAAATGCTTAAGTATAGGCAACTAGATTAAGCTAGATGTCAGCTATTTGTAAGCTTCTTTTGCTATACTCGTATTGTGAGAATACTGGTAATAGAAGATGAGCATAAAATTGCACAGAATATTAAAAGTGGTTTAGAGCACGAAAAATATGCTGTAGATGTTTCATACACTGCAACTGAAGGGTTAGATCTGGCAATTGGTGAAGAGTATGATTTGATTGTGCTTGACCGAATGCTTCCAGGTATGGATGGCATTGACGTATGTCATAAAATTAGGGAAGCAAATATCCATACACCCATTCTTATGCTTACTGCAAAAGGACAGATAGAAGATAAAGTAGAAGGTCTGGATGCAGGGGCAGATGATTATATGGTGAAGCCTTTTGCATTTACTGAGTTGTTTGCCCGCATCCGCGCACTTATTAGAAGACCTAAGAATACTACTGATTCCATATTACAAGTTGAAGATTTAACATTAAATACAGTCAAACACGAAGTAATTAGACGGAATAAAGAGATTCGGCTTTCTACGAAAGAATTTACTCTGTTGGAATACCTTGTACGCCATGCAGGTGCACTTCTTAGTAAAGAGCAGATAATAAATCATGTATGGAGCTATGATGCTGATGTCCTCCCTAATTCGGTTGAGGTATATATCAATCGTTTGCGAGAAAAAATTGATATTCCTTTTGGAGATTCACCTTTAATTCAAACTATACGAGGTTATGGATATAAAATAGGAAAGTAAAATATGTTTTATTCTGCACGTCTTAAATTAACTCTGTGGTACTTTATTATCATTACGGCAATTTGTATTTTCTTAACCTTGCCATTCTATTTTTCTGTTAATCATGCGTTTGATCAATTTGAAAAGGATCAGGCAGCACATACTACACAAACAGTTGCTCCTCCTTTACCTCTTTCTGCAAAAAATATACCTGAAGCAAGAAAAAATATCACCCTCATGCTCTTAGTCACCGATGCTGCAATTATTTTTATAGGGAGTATTTTAGGTTATTTTTTTGCAGGGAGAACATTGAAGCCTATCAAAAATATGTTAGATGAACAAAGCCGGTTTATTACTGATGCTTCTCATGAATTGAGAACTCCACTTACAGCTCTTCGTTCAGAGCTTGAGTTTATAATGATGGAATATACGTTGCCCGAAAAAGTGACAAGTCACATAGATAGCACATTGGAGGAAGTTACTAGTATGCAAGTTTTAACTGATGATCTATTACTCCTTTCAAGAAATCAGAATGTTAAGACTAATACCCTAAAAGAAGTTTCTCTATTGGATATATTAGAATCTGCAATTAAAAAAGTGGTGCCTTTAGCCAGAGAAAAAAATATTACAATAGATAATCAAATAAAAGATACTGTTATTCGAGCGAACCATCAAAC
>CAZJVI010000024.1:0-17626 GCA_964549385.1 uncultured Gammaproteobacteria bacterium | reverse complement strand
GCTTGGAGTTGTTTTATGTTTGCTAAGAAAAGTTTGCTTGGTTGAGGATCGAGAAGATTGCCGGTTTGGAAAAGATACGGATCGCCAATTCTTCCGACCAGATAGGCTGCTAATCCAAAAATAACAAGATCACGAAGGATCAGAAAAATATCATGTTTTGCAATTTTATTTTTTTCACTGTAAGCATTAATAAAAAAGTATAGAAGAAGCGGTGAGATAAAAATTGCTGATGCTTTGGATGCGATAGCAAGTCCGAAAAAAGCCCCGCTAAGAATAATCCACAGAAGTTTTTTCTGCAATGAAAAACGCAGGCTCGTGTAAAAAGAGATAAAAACGAATGAATTGAGGAATGTATCAACAGCAAAGAAATGAGAAAGCTGGATCGGCAGAACAGTAATCGCATAGAAAAAGCTTGACCAATATTTTATGTGGCTATTGAGTTTGTGCCGTTTTTCAAATATTTCGGCGGTTTTAAAAACAAAAACCACCATAAGTAGATCAACAAATCCTGAAATGGCTCTTCCCAATAAGGTAAAGCCATTATAATTATCATTTCCTGTTGCGACAGCAAGGAGTTTGTCGGCAATAACAGGGAAAGTCCCATAAACATAGAATGAATAATTGATATTGGCAGGATTCATAGAAGAAACTACTGGGTTTAGATAATCAGTAAATGTAGGGGGTACTTTCATTGCAGTGCCGACCAACGTGAGAAAGCGTTCATCAGGATGCAAGTGTTCGTTTTGATCCCAGTTATTATCGTAGAAACGGAAAAATGCGCCAATTAAGATAATTGCGATGAGAAGGAGTTTCTTTTTCATTCTTTTATTGTAGCATGAGAAATTGCTGGTAATGTTACTCTTTTATCTCGGCGATGACGCGGACAGGAGAGCCATCAAGGGAAAGTTTGAGTGGAAAAGCATACACAGTAAATTGTTTATTTTCTAGTAACGAAAGATTTGTGAGATTTTCAATAATAAGAATATTATTCTGAAGGAAAATTTTGTGGACGGTAAATGCATCATGATCAACGCTGCCCATGTCAACGCCGACAATTTTGACTTTTTTTTGAACAAGATAATGAGCGAGTTCTTCTGGAAAAGCGGGATATTCGTCAAAATAATCTTTTTCTGCAAATCTGTCACACATACCTGTATGGAAAAATACAATATCTCCTTCTTGAAGAGGAATTGCCATTATTGACCGTAAATCAAATCGTTTGTTTTGTATCTTTATATATACACCTCGTCCGACAAAAGTTTCAAGCGGAAATTGATCAAGTGTTTTGCCACTGAGTATCATATGACTTGGCGCATCAATGTGGGTTCCCGCGTGAGTACCGATTGAAAGATAATGATCTTCAAACCCATCTTTTTGAATTGTTCCGCCGGGCTCGATTTTTGTCGCTGGATCACCTGGATAAACAGGCATAAATTCACTAATGGAAACTGATAAGTCGATAAGAGCCATAATAGTTATTTAACGGAAAATTAAATTATCTATTAAATTAGGATCTGAAGGGATTGCTTTCTCTTTTGCAGAGAAAATATATTTTTCTATTCTGAAACCATTTGTGAACGTAATTATTTTATTTGGCTGTTGCTTGATATTAACTCTATGAAGCTTCCACCAATCTCCACCGATTGAATTATCTTTACCCCCTGGTGGAGAAATAATAAGATACGTCGTTGTTTCTTTTTGATAAGGGTATACAGTGATTGTTGGATGCATCTTTGCGACATAATTCATCGCATAACGAGGACTGTACCCATATTGATCGGGTGAGAAAATATAATAACCAAAAGCTTTATCTCCTTGATCAAATACTGTCTGTGCAAGGTTATAATTAAATAACCATGAAGAACCATCTTTACCGACAGTTGCTGGCGTATAAACGTTGGCACTTGCTTGAGCAGTCTGGAGAGTAAGAATAAACGTAACGAGAATGATTCCAGTATAAAGAAATTTGTTGATTTTTTTTATACTTATTGTAACGATAAGAAGCTCTATTGGTATAAAAGGCCAATAATAATATGACCAAATAACCCCTCTGAAAAATAGTGTAATAAGCCAATAGCAAAAGAAGAAATAAAAAAATAGGAGAATAAATTGTGAATATTTCTCCTTCTTGTTTTTAAGAGAATAATATATCAGATAACCAAATAATCCGAGAATAAGTATTATTATATAAATTGATGGAGAGGCGATGGGAATAAGACTGTTAATCATTCCTGAGAAGCGGTTATAGATAAAATCATTAAAATAAAAATCATTAACTTTTCCTGATTTGCCTTGTAAATATATTATTATCGAATGTAGTTCAAGAAAATTATGGCGGAGATCAAAGAAAATATATGTTGATAATGGGATAAGAAGGATAAAATATGTGTATAAATGTTTGAGTTGTTTTTTCTTAAAACAGCGATACACAACGATGATGGTTGCCAAAAAGAGCATTGGTCCGCCAAACGCCACTTGAAATTGAATAATTACACCATTGATTAATAAAGCAATAAGTAAATACCTAGCTTTTGCCTCGGTAAAATATTTATAAAAAAAGTAAAAAAATAGCGGTGAAAATATTACCGCACCAAAAGGATTAAATAGTTGCGGTGCCATAGGTACAGTGTTCAAACCAACTAATAGTGCCGCTAGTAATCCAACAGTGTGATTAATAAGCGATTTCCCTACCCAATACGTTATGCCAATAAGGACTGCAATAAGTCCAACCCAAAACCACCCGACTGCCACAGGGTTACCATGCCCCAAAAAATATGCAGGTAAATTGATATACATCCATAACGGTCCATGAAAAAGACCTGGGATACCTCCAGAACGTGGACCTAACAGTGTTAATTTATGGGTTTCTTGTATATTCTCTAGCAGCAAAAAATCTCTTGCAAGATCAGTATTAAACCCTAAATCGCCGTAACGGACAGCAGATGAGCTAAGAAATAGACTATAAAGAATAACGCATATACCGATAACATTTGTGAAATAAGTGCTTGCGCGTTTCTTTAAGAAGTTGAACATAGTGTAATTATAGGTGCACAGTTATTATTAAGGCAAGATATAGAATTATATATCAGATTTTTTAAAGATAAAAACTGTTGGTCTATCAAAAACAGATACTGTCTGTTCCCACCAGTATGTCGGATCTCCTAAATAAGTGATTTTGCAGAACATATCACAAGGCGTTTCATAAATTTTTTTAAAGCCAAGAGAGCCATTAAGGAGTGATTTGTAAAAAACATACCCTTTGGGGAAACGTGTAGGATTTGTTATGCGAGATTGCAAAATTCTCTGACTTGGAAGAACAAGATATTGTGCAGTAGATAAATCTTGTTGAAGTTGTTCTTCTGTCGCATCAGGAGAATTACTATCCAGGTCATAAAAACTGAATGTTGTAAAATTCGGGAAAGCATCTTGAAAAGGAAGTACACCCAGATCGGATGGTTCGGAAAGAATACGCGCGTCAACAGGAATTGCTCGCTGTGCAAAAAGAACAGTTTCGATACGTGAGTCATCATTGATAAATGTTGTTTTAAAATAAGAAAACGTGAAGATGACGCAAATAACAAGGGTAGAGTTTAGTAAAAATGTTTTTAAAGATTTTCGTGAAGAATTGCTAAATTGTTTCATTATTCCATTGTTGGATAATGCAAGTGGGATAATTAAATAGATAAATGGCATTGTTGGGATCATATAGCGGGTCCATTTGACAAAGAGAAAAACTTGAGAGAGAAAAAGTATTAAGTAAAAAGTAACAAGTAATAAGTAAGAAGGATTTTTTGTTTTTATTGTTTGTATCAAAAGAAAAATAAAAGCCAGAATAAAAAGAATAATGAGCAAAGGATTGAGAAGGAACGGATAAATCTTGAGAAATTGATAGACGACAGGTACTGTATTATCAAAATTTTGTGTATAAAAGACAGGCTCTGTCCCGATGGCAACGCTTGATTCATAGTTCATACTTGAGAGAAAATCTTTTTGGTCAAGAAGAACATAAGGATTGGTAATGACATAAATAAGTAGAGCGACAAAGATAAATATCAATATATTTTTTAGAAAATTTTGAAAACTTAGTAGGTCGGATTTTCTGAGCATCTGAGTTTCAGATATTCCAGATTTCTGAGTATTCCGAGTTTTCTGAAAAGAATGCCACGCAAGAATTAAAATCGGTATCGGTACTAGTACCAGTGAGGTAACTTTGATTGATGCGAGGATACCGACAACGAGTGAGAGAAAAATAAGCGTTATTGCGCTTGGTTTTGAAATATATTTCAAGCAAAGGAGAAAAAGGAGTGTTCCAAAAAACGTAAGCCACATTTCAAATGTCCCGAAATGGGAAAATTGTGTAAATCCAATACTAAAAGTTGCAAAAAATGCAGCCAAAAGCCCAGTTTTTTTATCTTTAAGTTTTTCCCCAAGAACAAAAAGGAGTGGGATAAGAAAAGTTGCCAAAAGCGCAGAATAGATCCTTCCCACTATGACCGCTTGTTCAAAGGTGACTGGAGAGAGTGGGAAGTGAAAAGTAGGAAATGAGAAGAAGTTTATTATTACAGCAGTAAAATAGATTGCATAAATGGGTAGAGAGCCATAGGCAAAAAAATGAGGATTCATTTGGTTGGGGAAAGATAGTTGTGTAATCGCACTTGCGATATTTCGCTCATCGGGATGAAAATAAAACGGTGCCCCCCAATTCAAATTATAAAAATGCAACTCTGCACCAACTAAGATAAGCAAGATAAGTAAAATATTTGGCTTTGAAAAGAAATTTCTCATAATGAAAAAATGAGTTTATTTTTTGAGCTTTTGTTAGAAATTAGATATTAGTCATTAGAAATTAATTTTGCTACTTTTCCTCCAAGTTCTACTGCATAATTTGTTCCTCGATCCCAGGGATAGACTTGTTCGATATTTGCAAGATACACATTTGGAAGCGGCGTTTTCATTGGTGGTATCATTTTTGAATAATTTGTTGGGACAATTGGTTGGGCAAATGGAGCTTTGAATAATTCATAATCAATAAGGGTTTTTTCATAGTCTGGATTGATTTGTTTGAGGAAAGGATCAAATAAATGCAGTTTTTGTTCTTTTGTCATCCGAAATGCTGTACTGTCTTGTGGAAGATAATTTCCAAGATACACAATATGCTCGTTATGATAATGAGATTTATCTATGAGATTGGTATGCTCCACAACTACCATTACTGGTGCCCCCTTTTTGCAGATACTCAACCAGTATGTTTTATCTGTTAGGAAGGGTTTTTTTAAACGAAGTACCAAATCTGTTGCTCCAATACCTCGGAGTTTTCCTAACTTTTTTTTATACGTATCAGGTAATTGTGGAGCAATTTTTAAGAAGAGATATGAAGGTGTTGTGATAATTGCTCTATCAAACGTATATGTTTTTTTATTAGTTTTTATTGTAACAGTTTTTTTGTCATCAGTAAGTGAGACAATTTCTGTATTGAAATATACTTTGCAGCCTTTTTTTGTAATGTGGTCTGTCAGTTTTTTTGCAAATGAGAGATATCCACCTGCTGGATATGCAAGGGAAGTAGTTCTCTTATAAATACGAGCCCAAAAGAAAACAAGAGACATCTCATCTGCAAAACTTCCCATTTTGTTAGTAAGCTGCGGTTCCCAAATCATTTTCCATGCGCGTTTTCCAATGGCTTGGGGCAAAACGGCTGTTGCTTGAATTTTTTCCAGCGGTCTCCAGAAAGGATTGTAACGCAGAGCTGCGAGTGCAGCTCCCATCTGAATTCTTTCTGCAAGTGAAAGCTTTGAGAATTTTAAGAGTGCTTTTGGTGAGTCGAGCTGATAAATAGCGTTATCAATATATACTGAGGTTTTAGGGGTTAAGGTAAGGACTTCTTGTCCTATCTCTCTTGCTAAATTAATGACAAATTTGTCATTGGTAAACCAATGGTGATAATGCTTTTCCAGCGTCCATTCCCAATTTTTTTCCTGATAACCAATGGCAAGTCCTCCAGGTTGTGCGTCTTTTTCAAAGACTGTGACTTCATGGCCTTGTTTGACCAATTGATATGCTGCGGAAAGTCCGGTAAATCCTGCACCGATAACTGCAATTTTCATAATTTTTATGTATAAATTTTTTTGTTCTTAGAGTTTTGTATTATAGAACAAAGAATAGTAAAGCGCCAATGCCGATTGCAGAAACCGCAGCGATTGTTCCCATTATCGCGATTGAACTTCCTGTTTTAGGAATTGGTGGTTGGGTAGGTGTTACTATTGGTTTTTGTGCAGCGGTTGGCGTCGGCTGTATGGTAGGCGTTGGCGTCGGCTGTTGTGTAGGTATTGCTGTTGGGAGTGGTTGTCTCGTAGGTAAAGCAGAAGGAGATGCAATGGGTGAGACAGATGGCTCAATAAATTTGCTGCCAGAGGCATATACTACAAAAGATTTACTGACTGTTTGTAAAATACCTGATGCATCAAGAGATGTAATAGTTATTGTGTGATTTCCTGGCGCCAGCATTACCGGTGGACGGAACTGCCAGCTGCCATCGTTGCCGCTTTGGAGTTTGGTAGAAATTTCTTGCTGTGATTGGATTGTAATATTGACATCAGTGTTAGGAAGTGCCATCCCTTCAAAAGTTGGTTGTTGATCTTTAAATGCTTGCGCTTCTGTTGGTGTAGTAATTTCAGGAGACGAGACAGGTACGGGTGTTGCCACGACAGGGAAAGCAGCGGCGGATTCTGATGCAACTTGTCCTGATACCGATGCATCCTGTGTCGTTCCAAGAGTAAAGTCATAATTCTGTGAAAGAACAATCTTCGGAACCTGGCTTGCCTGACTCTCGAGAAGCTTTACATTTGATTGTTGCGTTGCAGTAACTGCTTGCAACTGAAGAATAGTGTCCGGTGTCAGTTCTGCTTCAGTTGTTGCAGTGCTATCTCGCATTTGAGCAAGTGGTACTTGATAGCTACCATCAGGATTGATAAGTGCAGCAATTTGTTGAACATTGCCTGTTGATACATAGACAATTCCCTCTTGAGGGATGCTTCCATCGCTTTGAGAAACAGTTCCTGAAAGTATCGTTTGATTATCGGATGGGTTTGGCAAAGGAGCATCAGTTGTTATTTCAAAAGGACTGCCGTTATTTGTGATTTTTTGACTACCTGAATCAATAACATAATAATATTTTGTTGCTGGAGTGAGATTTTTTATTGTGATGAAATGCACCTGATATTCCGCAGAGCCGCTCGCTTGCTGAGCTCTATCATCCAGCGCAATATTTGGAGTAGTTTGGTCTATGCCATAAGATATTGTTCCGACGCTTTCTGCGTCTGTTGTGTATGAAATAGTGAATGAAGTATCTGAAAGATTGCTTATTTGAATATTTTTAGGATCACTGCCGATTGTTGCTCTCGAGATAAAGATGAATGCATTTCCACTAAGAAGAAGCGTAATGCCAAGCGCAACAAGCATGACAAAAAAACCCGCATATGAGGGCAATTTTTTATTTAGCAATCTGTTTTGCGCATAGTTCATTGTCCTTGTTTATTTATTGTTCCATTGATAGTTGGCGCAGGTGACAAACTTGGTGCCGTTGATGGTGTTTCGCTTAAGGAGGGGGAAGGTGATAGTGACGTCTCACCCACTCCAGTCGGTGTAGGAGCTCCGATTGGTGGAATGGTAACTATCGCAGCGGGTGGTGTTGGGAGTGCAGATTGTGAAGCATTCGTTTGCTGTTGAAATAATGGATTGATATTTTCTCTGCTTTTAAGTCCTTGAATTGTTTTTTGATCAAATGTCCCTGAAATGGGGGTCAGCTGCAGTTGGATATTTTCATCAATTGTTGATGTTGCCATAATATGAAAAATATTGAATATGATCCATGCAACAACAACAATAAATGACGAGATCAAAATAAAAAGAATATCTTTTTGTCGTTTCTTTTGTTTATTTTTCATATTACTCCTTAAAATATTGTCTGCCACGCAATGTTAATACTAAGTTTTCACTTTGCGGATCTCTCCCAATTTCCATTGATTCAACGGTGATAAGGCGATTCAATTGAGCAAGTTCTTCAGAAAAAGCTAGCATGTCGTTATAATTCCCTTCAGTTGCAACGGTAAAAATAAATGATTGTACTTTGGAATTAGAATTAGCGTGTGCAGACGCCAATGCTACTTCGGCAATTCGGTAATCAGTGATAGTAAGGGTATGTTTTTGCGCAAGCGCAGCAAGTTGTGCACTAAGAAGTGATGCTTCAGGGTTTTGTGGAACTGCACTATATATATTGGTGAGATTAGTCCCAAATTCATTATATTGCTGTTCAAGTGCACTGAGATTGTCTATTTTTGTTTGCAGCTGCTGGTTTACTAGCGTATCATCTGACAATTGCTTTTGTAGATCAAAAATTGTTGAGAGGGTTGGGTTGATCGCAAAAATACCAAAAAACGAAAGCGCGGCAAAAGTTAGGGCTAAGATAATAAAAGAATGTGTTGTTTCTTCTTGCATATTCGGAAGAAGCTTGAGGTATTCTCGATATTTTGTCGCCGATAAATTTTCAAAATAATTTTTTGGTAATTTCATAGTTATTGTTGTGTATTAAGAACCGTTTGATTAATCGGAGTTGCTGTTTGGCTTTCCGTTTGCGCAAAAGGTGCTGTTTTAAGTTGAGCTGTAATAACCACTATTATTTCGGCACTTGTTGGATCACTTGCAACATTGTCAACGGAGAGAGAAGTGATAAGAGGATATTTTTTAAGTTCATCAACAAAAGAGCCGAGTGGTACCGAAGAGGACGCTTCGACTTCGATTCTCGCATCTTGTGTATTAATAGTCAGATCTTTGAACGTGACTTTTTCCTGCTGCCCCATTTTTGTTATAGCGCTAAAGATAGTGGACGTTCTTGATCCGACTGAATTATATTGCTGTATTGCTGCGAGTCTTGCCTGGATATCAATAAAAGTATTTTCCGCTGTTTGAAAATTGTCCAAGATAAAACTCTCGCTTTTTATTTTATCATGTAGATCAACAAGCTGACTATCAAGGCTGAAACGATAGACAAATGTTGCTAAAGCAACTATTTCAGTTAAGATAATGAGGAGGCGTCCGATGCTCAATGCCCAATTAAAAAGCTGCGTCATTAAGCTTTCAGAATCATGAGGAAGAAGGTTAATTGTTTGGATCTTTTCTGCCATAGAAACACAGCCACAATACAATGCGGCTTAATTTTAGTCTATGGCTTTTCAGAGAAAATGTCAAAGAAAATGTTTGTGGAAAAGCGGTAGTAAATATGGTATACTCTTTATTAGTCCCCTTCGGGGATGATTTTTTTAGTTATGGCAGACACAGGTTCAAAATCACGACTTTATCCACTCGATCGTATCCGAAATATTGGTATTATCGCACATATTGACGCAGGAAAAACAACGACTACTGAGCGTATTCTTTTCTACACAGGCCGCACTTACAAAATTGGTGACATTGATGAAGGTAATACGCAAATGGATTGGATGGAGCAAGAGAAAGAGCGAGGTATTACTATTGTATCCGCTGCGACAACTGCTTTCTGGGTGCCAACAACTGGATTGGAAGTCGGCAACGAACACAGATTTAATATCATTGATACTCCAGGGCATGTTGATTTTACAGCAGAAGTCGAGCGTTCACTTCGCGTTCTTGATGGCGGAGTTACGGTACTTGATGCCGAAGAAGGCGTACAATCCCAGTCTGAAACTGTCTGGCGACAAGCCGATAAATACAATGTTCCCCGTATTTGTTTTGTGAACAAAATGGATAAGTTGGGTGCGAATTTCTTGCAGACTGTTAAAAGTGTTGAAGATAGACTCGGAGCAAATCCTGCGATTATGGTACTTCCAATCGGTGCTGAAAATACCTACGTTGGAAATGTCGATCTTTTGACTCGCCAATCTTTTATTTGGGGTTCGGATGAATTAGGTGCGAAGTATGACGTCAAAGATGAAGTTCCTGAGGACATGAAGGATCAAGTCGAAGAGTACCGCAGCAAATTAATTGAGAAAATTGCTGAAACAGATGACGTGATGCTTGAGAAATATTTGAATGGCGAAGAGCCAACGGTTGAGGAGCTTCGAAAAGCACTTCGCGCTGCAGTTATCGCGTATAAGTTGGTTCCTATGTATGCGGGGACATCGCTTCGTAACAAAGGCGTCCAGCCGCTTCTTGATGCGATTGTTGATTATCTTCCTTCCCCTCAGGATTTGGCAGATGTTAAAGGTGTTAATCCAAAAACTGGTGCTGAAGAAACACGTAAGCTTATTCCTGATGAAGATTTTTCAGGTCTCGCATTTAAAATTCAAAATGATCCACATGTCGGAAAACTTGCATACTTCCGTGTCTATTCAGGAAAATTGGTAGCTGGATCATATGTTTACAATTCCAACAAAGGCGTAAAAGAGCGTATCGGACGTCTTCTGATGATGCATGCGAATGATCGTGAAGAAATAAAAGAAGCATATGCTGGAGAAATTGTCGCGATTGTAGGCTTGAAAGATACGATCACTGGTGACACGTTGTGTGATGAAGCAAAGCCGATTGTTCTTGAGCAAATCACTTTCCCAGAACCGGTTATTTCCCTCGCTATTGAACCAAAGACAAGAACTGATCAAGAGAAATTGGGTTACTCGCTCAAACGACTTCAAGAAGAAGATCCTACTTTTACCGTGAAAAGTAATCCTGAAACAGGCCAAACCATCATCTCTGGTATTGGAGAACTTCAACTTGAAATCATGGTTGATCGTATGAAACGTGAATTCGGTGTTGAAGCAAACGTTGGTGCGCCTCAGGTTGCCTACAAAGAAGCTATTTCACAAATGGCAGAAGCAGAAGGAAAATACATCAAACAGTCCGGTGGGCGTGGACAATATGGTCATTGTTTCTTACGACTTGAGCCCAAACCTCGTGGTGAAGGATACGAATTTGTTAATGCGATCAAAGGTGGAGCAATCCCTGCAGAGTTTATCAAAGCTGTTGAAAAAGGTGTTAAAGAAACTCTTGATAATGGGGTACTTCTTGGTTTCCCTCTTATTGATGTTAAAGTTACCTGCTATGACGGTTCATATCATGATGTTGATTCTTCAGAAATCGCGTTTAAGATTGCCGCAAGTCAGGCAATTCAATCAGGAGCGAAAAAAGCAGGAATCACTCTTCTTGAGCCGATCATGAAAGTCGAAGTCACAACGCCAAGTGAATACATGGGTGAAGTTATGGGTGATCTTTCATCAAAGAGAGCACAAATCAGTGGAAATGAAGAAAGAAAGAATGCAACGATTATTTTGGCTCAAGTTCCATTGTCAGAACTCTCAGGATACGCAACACAACTTCGTTCATTGACCAAGGGACGTGCAAGTTATTACATGGAACCATCACATTATGAATATGTTCCAAAAAATATCGTCGACGATCTCGTCTCTAAGTCCACCTTCACGGGGAGAGTTGAATAACGACTTTTTACGTAATTCCTCTATTAACCTTCAATGCAGTGATTGATCATTAATGAATTATAGTTCAATAGTATATAACTGATCTATCGTTGACTTTTCTATATAATAGATTATTATATAAGTATGTCAACGCAAGATAATCTGGGAGAGGGAGTTCACTCTTTAAAGGAAGCAGCAGCTAATGCCCGTGCGGAACATCAGCGGCAAGGTGAAGCTGCAGAAAGACTCAAGGCAGAGTTAACCGAAAGCTTTGGAGATTTAAGAGAAGCACAAATTGGTAGACCGATTGGAATAAGACGTAGAGAAGGAGATGATGCAGATGTTGATTGGGTTGGACATATTTTATTAAGAAATAATGGGGATCCTACTGTTCACGGTGGAACCCCTAGTCATGTTGTTCTTACGGTTGAGGGCGATGCAGCAACTGTTATGCCTACTCCCAACCAAGGAGAAGAATACAAAGCAAAATACGGAGGCAATATGCCGCTTATTTTTCCTGTCGACACTACAACTGAACAGGTATTTGACGACTTAACGGGAGTAAGCACCATAGATCCAAAACATGGTTCAATTACCGTCCGAAGCACGGCATTCCCTCATAAGATAGTACAACTTGATGGCTTAAGGCATGATATGGATTTAGCAGCTCGTCAGGTTACTAATGAAATTAGAACAAGAAGATCTGCTCGAAGAATCGAAGTTGGAATGCATGCATCTGGATTACTTAAGGATGCAACAAGTGCAGATACGACTACATGAACGTGATAATTATGTTTACTTCACGGGGAAAATTATAGTATGCTTTCTTGTAAAAATGGAAATAGGTGAAAAAGGTACTTTTGTAGGCATAATAGACAAAGAAAGACTTCCTAAGTCAGGGACAGTTGAAGTAGCTTGGCAAACTATAGTGCGCAATCGTCAATCTGTTATAAACGCGCTTACACTTCCGAAAGGAGAAACACCCCATCAAGAAGATTTGAAAGCTCGTGTTCGCCGATTTAATTGGCAACAAGCCATGCTCCAAAAATTGGTAGGAGATTGGTCTCTTAACCATGATGTGCCAAGAAAGGACAAAGGTGCCATGAGAGGGATGTCAATAAAGGATGCGCGAAGTGAATTCGATACATGGATAACAGACGTTTTGGAAAATCCTGAAAGAAAAGAAGAAGCAAGATTTTTAACATATTTGTCAGAAGAAGAAATTAGAGAAGCTGCATTTGGACTTAAAGACCTATTAACAAAATTAGATACGCAGCAATTACCAGATGCTGCATAAAAAAATGCTATACTATGTCCATGATACCTGTTGTTGGAATTTTTGCACATCCTGATGACGAATCCTTTTTTACTGGTGGTACTATCGCTACCTTGGCTAAAGAGCGTGACGTGTATACAATATGTGTAACGAATGGCGAGGCTGGAGAAAATAGTAGCGGCAAAGAGGGGTCCCTTGCTGATATCCGCAAAGAAGAACTTTTGGCCTCAGGGAAAATACTCGGCATCAAGAAAACATATTTCCTCAATTACAAAGATGGTAAACTTTCAAATAGTATTTACCATGAAGTTGCAGCAAAAATAAAAGAAATCACTGATGAGATTCAGCCTGAGATTTTGCTCACTTTTGAACCACATGGAATTTCTGGTCATCTTGATCATATTGCCACTTCTTTTATAACTTCATATGTTTTTCAAAACGCATCATATGCAAAAGAACTTTGGTACTTTTGCAATAATGACGATCCGATTAATGTTCAAAAAGAGTATTTTATTTATTGGCCTCCTGGCTACGCAAAAGAAGATATATCAAAAACGATAAGCGTTGAGTCTGTATGGGAGCAAAAAGTTTTTGCCATGAAACAGCATGTTTCTCAAACGAAAGATGTAAATAATATTCTTGCCAAATATCCGCCAAGACCCAAAGAAGAAAATTTTATCATCCTCACAAAAGATACGGAATAAGTGCTTTTGTTTTTATTTTATAGTCTCTATACTCTTTTACGTCTTGCGTCATTAGGTACTCTTCCCTAATGATTTTAAACATAATACATATGCATAGAATCAGGAGCGCAATAAGTCGCAAAAAGGTAAAATCTATTTCCACGATACTTATCATTAGCAGTAAAAATCCAGCATAGATTGGATGACGAAGAATTTCATAAGGGCCTTCTTTTAAGAAGAAATATCCTTTTGGAAGATTGTGGGAATGTTTATTCGCTTTTATGGTAATAAGAGCCCAGATAATCAACAATATCCCAAATATTTGTACCAATATATCAACTCCCGTTGTCGGAATAATTTTCCCACTTACTAGAATAACAAGTGATGCTAAGAGACTAAATCCGTTAAAAAAAAGAGATTTGCGGTCACGTTCCATATCTCTAGTATAGTAGATATAAGGGGGTGTTGGAAGATAGAGTATAATAGACGGATGAAACGCTTCTTGGTGATCCTTCTTATTATTTTCGTAAGTGGTTTTATTTTACTCCGAGTAATTAGGGAGAAAGTTGGACAAGATTTTTCTGCACCGGTAGCTCAGCCAGTATTATCTCCTGCTCCTACCGTCACTATTGATAAGCTACACAATACTACCACATCACTTTTTGTTCCTGATTGGGCGCTTGATATCATTCCTGGAGGATATGATCGGTATATCTATTTTGGTATTTTACCAAACATAAGCGGAATTGACCAAAATGATTCAGGGGTTAAAGATATTCCAACCTTTTTTAGTAATGTTCCGCAAGGTAAAAAGACTTTATTGACGTTGGAAATGACGGATTCTAATACGAATGCTTCAATTTTGCAAAGTAAAACACTGCAGCAAAAAATTATTTCTCAAACGGTTTCAATTGCCAAAGCCAATAGTTTTTCAGGAATTGTTATGGATTTGGAAATGAGCGGTATTCCGTTAGGGCCAACACTTGATGAAATTAATGATTTCACCAAAGCGCTTGATGAAAAAGCAAAAGCGCAAGCTTTGGAGTTTGATACAACACTTTATGGTGATACATTTTATCGACTGCGTCCCTTTGATGTCAAAACAGTTGCTCAGAATTCTGACATGATCCTTATTATGGCGTATGATTTTCATAAATCACAGGCAACAACACCGGGCCCTAATTTCCCTCTTTCAGGTCAAGATATGTATGGCTATGATATGGGGAAAATGGCTGATGATTTTTTGCAGGTTGTCCCCAATCAAAAAATCGGTGTTATTTTCGGTTTGTTTGGCTATGATTGGCCTGTTGATAGTCATGGCAATGCTGTTGGGCAGGCAGAGCCGTTGAGTGATATACAGATTCAAAATAAGTTTCTTAACGGATGTTCGTTTAAAAATTGTACAATCAAGCGTGATCCTATATCAGCCGAAACGGAAATTCAGTATACTGATACCAACAATCAGAAGCATATTGTATGGTTTGAAGATATGCAGTCTGTCAACACAAAAGAGCAATTCTTGCGCAAGCGTGGAATCGGCAATTTCTCCTTTTGGGCTAATTCATATTTCTAAGTCAATATAATTTTCAATTCACAATTTTTAATTTTCAATCAATTTTCAAAAGTTCAATGTTTCAAATTTGAGAATTATGTCATTGGAACATTCAATGTCCCGAAGGGATCCCTGTGGGAAAAATTGAGAATTAGAAATTGAAAATTGCTTCATATAGTGAAGTTATTTAATAGCAGGCGTTTGTACTCGTATTATTTAACTTCTCAACAGTTTGACACACCGTATATGCAGATGAGTTAGGTGAAAGGCCAAGCGCTGAACATCTCGCTGCGCCTAAATTGAGACAATCTTGATTGCTTTCTAGCTGCAGTCTGCGATTTGCAAGGGTTGTTTTCTGAAATGTTGTATCTTGTGTAGTATTATTTGTTCCTTGTAAGATCGCATATGTGACTGGTGGTTGTGGTGGTGTAACTGCATTGGTTTGCGCACCCAAAACAGTGGTGAAATAATTTGCAGGCAGAGTCGTTATATATTGCATAAATGGATCAGTAGAAAATAAAGAGGTGAGTTTCCCATTTCCATTTAACTCTGCAAATTGTGTATAGGCATAGGTATAGATTTGTCCAAGATTCCCCAAGTTAGAGTTGTTGGTACTTTGTATTCCGATAAGGGTTTCGGCAGTCGTCAATCCTGAAACATATCCGTAGTTCATTCCATTTACGCTTGATAATGGAATTGGGGTGGCGTGTAATTGTTCTACGTTATAACTATACACTCCTGTTTGTGTGTTGTCTGGTGAGAGCACTGAAAGGATGACATTGCTGGTTTGTTGATCCCATTGGACATCGGAATAGGTATTGGTATCGGGAAGGTTAGAAAGCTTATATCGTGTGAAAGTTGATGTATCCAATAATTCGACAGTATTTGGTGTTAGAAGAGCCTGTCGGTAGCCGTTTTTTATAGAAGTTCCGTTTCCATTCTTCCCATCATATCCAGCAAAAAGTAAATATTTTCCGTCGGGAGAGAGTAACGGCTGCGTGCCGTACGTACCATTTGTCATGCTTTGGATATCTTGTTTATTTGATCCGTCAAAATTCACAACGCTCATCCCATATGCCCAACCAGTGCCGCCATTTTTATCGTTTGGAATCATTTGGTCGGTAAGGACAGTTCCGTCATTAAGAATAGCTCGTGGATAATGAATAGGAATTGTCGGGGTTACCGTCTCGTCATAAAGAACATTGATGAGTGTCGGCTGAGAAAGATTCAAACCAAAAACGCGGGATGCTCCTCCTTGCAGTGTTTGTGTTTGGGAGCCAAGCTTCTTTTCCCAGACCACAAGGTATTTCTTATTTGGAGATAATAGATATTCGTCTATTTTAAATCCGCTGTCGGCAGGGATATTTACTACAATTTGTTTTTGTTGGAGGTTATAGATGCTTATTCGTTGTCCAAAGTCATTATTGTCGGTTTCATCAATATAAATAAGTGTATTTGGTGATAAGATAGTTACCTTTTTAATAGTGAGAGGCAGGGTTGCAATTGTTGTCGTTTGATCGCTTGCTATATCCATTGCCCTAATGGCAGATGTTTGGCTTGTCCATGTGCCATATACAAGTGTTTGAGACTGTTTTGTTGGTGCAGGGGTTGGCTTTATGGCTAAAGTTTTTTTCTGTGGTGGTGGAGTTGGTCTAATGGATTGTGTTTTATTTGTGGCTCCGTGCGAAAATAGTAGAAGGATAATCGGAATAACTATGAAAAGCGCCAAAATGATTCCTGCAGGAAGTAAAAAATCTTTACGCACAACAAAATGTTTATTATTTGTCAGTACTTGTGTTTCATCTTTTTGATTTTCTTGTTGGCTAGATTCTTCGATATTTTGCTCCATACTATAAATAGTGACAGATCAAAAAAATGAATGCAAGCCAAGCACATTTAAATATTGCTTTAAAGCTAATTAAACGTGTGGAGAAAATTGCACAATAGTCAACACAAGGCTTTAAATGATATTTAAAGAGGGGGGCAAAATTAACATTATTGGTATTTTTTGAAGTTAAAATATTCTATTTTCCCCTCTTGACCAGGTAAAAATTCCTTGCTATAATCTTATTTACTCTCATTGAAGAAATGGGAATTTTTATTTTTTAATATTATGGCAACATATCAACGAACAAAACCACATGTAAATATCGGAACAATTGGTCACGTCGATCACGGCAAGACCACAACAACCGCTGCAATTACGACAGTTCTTGCAAAGCAAGGATTAGCACAAGCAAAGAAATACGAAGATATTGATAATGCTCCTGAAGAAAGACAACGCGGTGTTACTATTAATATCTCCCACTCAGAATACGAAACAGCAACACGTCACTATGCTCACATTGACGCTCCAGGCCATGCTGACTATATCAAGAACATGATTACCGGTGCAGCACAAATGGATGGAGCAATTCTTGTTGTTTCAGCACCAGATGGTCCAATGCCTCAAACTCGAGAACATATTCTCCTTGCTTACCAAGTCGGTGTTCCAGCTATTGTTGTCTTCCTTAATAAGGTTGATATGGTTCAGGATGCAGAACTTCTTGATTTGGTTGAAATGGAAGTTCGTGAATTATTAACAAAGTATCACTATGACGGAGATAAAGTTACTATTATTCGTGGCTCAGCACTCAAGGCGCTTGAAGGAGATGCAGAAGCTGAAAAACAGATT
>CAZJVI010000023.1:0-18291 GCA_964549385.1 uncultured Gammaproteobacteria bacterium | reverse complement strand
CCTTTAGAAAACATCTCTATTTCTGCTTTGGGCATTTCTCCAAGCGCAGCGGGCAAATGCTCCCCCTCAAATTGCAATTTCAGACCTCGTTCACTGGCAACTAATTGATCTTCTCTTGAAAAAGTCTCAGCAAGCCATTTAAGATATTCTTCTCCTTCCTTACCTGCTTCTGGGAAAGGGCCATATCTTCCCTCTAATGTTTGAGGATCTAATTCTAAACCTTTTACTTCAGTCATTTCTATTTCCTCTTTGGTACTTCGATTTTATCTTTTCCTATATACTTTCTCAACACTTCAGGAATAACGACTGATCCGTCTTCTTGTTGATAATTTTCAAGGATTGCAACAAGCGGACGAGTTGAGAATGCGGTGCCGTTGAGTACCTGCAAATATTTCTTTTGATCGCCATCTTGATATTTCATATTGAGACGTCGTGATTGAAAATCGGTAACAGTCGATGTAGAAGTTAGCTCACGATATTTTTCCTGAGTTGGAACCCACGCTTCGATGTCATACTTGCGGGCCGCGTTGAAACCAAGATCCCCTGTACATATCGCGATAACTTGATAAGGAATGCCTAAGTCTTGCAAGAACTTCTCTTCCAGAGAAAGCATGTATTTGTGCTCTTTATCATCTTCTCCTTCTGCGACAAAAGAAACCATTTCTGTCTTATCAAATTGATGAACCCGTATAATTCCTCGTGTATCTTTTCCATAACTTCCTGCTTCACGACGAAATGCTGTAGAAAACCCAACATACCGTCTTGGCAAATCTTCTTTCTTCAAAACATCATTCATGTGATAGGGCACAATAGATTGTTCTGCAGTGCCTATTAGGTATAGATCTTCATTCTCAAGTGCATAAATTTCATCTTTATCACCCATCCGTGTATAACCCAACCCATCCATAACATCTTTCTTGATCAAAACAGGCGGAAGAATTGGGATAAAGCCCTCTTTTATTAATGTCTCAAAGGCAAATTGCTTGAGCGCAAATTCCAAAAGCACACCATCATTTTTGAGATAATAAAATCGTGAACCCGAAACAACTGCTGCTTGTTTGACATCAATAATATCCAATGCTTCCCCAAGCTCAAGATGATCTTTTGGTTTGAAAGAAAACTTTGTAGGTTTTCCGACTGTTTTGATGACTTCATTTTCACTATCATCTTTACCTACTTTTACATCTGGCTTAGAAGGATTAGGGATTCCCAAAAGAAGTGTATTTAATTCAACAGAGACAATTCTAAGCGCTTCTTCTTTTTTCTCAAGTTCTTCTTTGACTTTTTTCCCTTTTTCTACCTGTTCTGGAGTTGGTTTGCCTGTGATGCTTTTTGCAATTACATTGCGCTCTTCACGCATTTGCTGTGCTTCGCGTGAAATATTTTGTACTTCTCCATCGAGTTTGAGAACTAAATCGATATCAACGGTGACGCCTTTGGCCAATGCAGCTTTCTGAATTTCCTGTGGATTTTTTCTAATACGATTAATATCTACCATACTTTCAATTGTAAATTTTTAATTTCTAATTTTCAATCAATGTTCGTAAATTGAAAATTATTTTTTAGAGGAGGGCTTAGCTTTTTTAGCCCCGGTTGATTTCGAAGGTTTAGCAGCAGTTGTTTTTGGTGCTTTTTCAGCTTTTGGTGCAGCCTTTTTTGATGTAGCTTTGACAGCAGGAGCAGAAGTTTTTGCGTCTGTTGAGACGTGTTTGGATAATGCTGATTTCATATGTGCAGCTTTATTTTTATTCAAAATATTCTTTTTCGTAGCTTTATCAACAGCTTTGAAAGCAAGACTTACTGCCTTGGAAGACTTTTCTTCTTTTGCCTTTTTAATAAGACTCTTAAAAGCATCTTTTAATTTTTTATTTTTTATGGTACGCTTTTTGTCCTGTTTCAATTTTTTCTTTGCGTGTTTTAATATTGGCATTTTGTCATTTTAGCATGATATACTTAAAAAAACAATATTTACTCTGCTTTTGTATCAAAAAATTGGAACAATAGCAGAGAAGATTCAAGCACCAAATAACAATCGTAAATAAACACCAAAAAACAAATACCAAATAATATTCAATAATTAACAACTTTTATGACAAATAAATTTTTAAGTAAGAGTCTAGATCTCTTGACCCGTAGACAAACCAATATTTTGTCAGCGGCATTTGTCATCATGGTGACTGTTATTATCTCGCAGATTTTAGGACTTATCAGACAAAGATTGCTTGTCGGAATCTTTGGAGCATCAAACGTCCTCGGAATTTATCTTTACTCAACACAATTGCCTGATACTATCTTTCAACTCACGATCGCAGCTGCGTTATCTTCGGCATTCATTCCCGTATTTTCGGATTATTTAGCAAAAGGAAAAGAAAAAGAAGCACACAAGATGGCATCGACCCTCTTGGCAATCGGATTTACGCTTTTTTTGATATTTTCACTGTTTTTAATAATCTTTGCCCAGCAAATTCTTCAAATTTTCAATCTTGGCGCTAACTTCACTAGTTCACAAATGATTCTTATGGCAAATTTGATGCGTATCATTATATTCGGACAGCTTCTCTTCATTGTCGCAACGTTCTTCACTGCGCTTTTGCAATCTTACAATCACTTCTTCGTCCCTGGCATTGCAGCGGCACTCTATAATTTGGGTATTATTGTTGGTGTTCTCGTATTTGCACCAAGCATGGGGATTTACTCGGCGGCAATTGGTATCATCTTTGGCGCCATCATTTTTATTGTGGTACAACTACCACTTGCCAAACAAGTCGGTTTTCATTTCACTCCAGATTTTTCTTATATCAAATCCGAAGGTGTCCGGAAAATCGGCAAACTCATGTGGCCACGAACCCTTTCTGTCATTATCTTTCAACTCGGCACCATCGGCATCGGGTCCTTCATTTCATTTCTGAATGATCCAGGAAGAATGAATGTTATTTTTGATTTTGCACAAACACTTGCTTTTGCCCCGGTTGCACTTTTCGGACAAACCATCGCTCAAGCAGCATTTCCAGTTCTCTCAAGAGAAAAAGATACACCTGAAGAATTTAAAGCAACCTTTATTCAGAGTTTTAATCAGATGCTGTATCTCGTTCTTCCTGTTTCAGTTCTTTTCCTCATCCTTCGTATTCCGTTAGTTCGTTTGGTTTTTGGAGCGAGTAAATTTGACTGGGCAGCAACAGTTGCAACAGGACAAACACTTGCGCTATTCAGTATTTCAATTTTTGCCCAAGCGCTTATTACATTGATATTGAGGGCTTTTTACGCACTTCATGATACAAAAATTCCATTGATTATCGGCGCTATTTCAACGGCTCTCCTTATTTTTCTTTCATATCTCTTTATTGTTATTTGTCATATGGGCGTCCAAAGCTTGGGATTGGCTTTTTCAATCGCCAGTCTTTTCCAGCTCGTTGCTCTTTTTCTGTTGCTTGAGAAGCGGGTTGGTGGATTTAAAAAAAGCGCACTATTCCCTTCTTGGGCGAAATTCTTTATCTCATCATTTCTCACTGCATTTGCTCTCTACATCCCAATTAAACTGCTTGATCAGCTTGTCTTTGATACGACGAGAACAATCAATTTGATTATGTTGGCAGGCATTTCAAGCTTCTTCGGGCTAGCCCTCTATCTCTTTCTTACCTGGTTCTTTGACGTAAAAGAGGCTGAAGCATATATATTGATGTTTACGAAAGTTGGAAATTGGAGAGAAATTTTAAAGAAATCCCAAGAACTCCTGGGTAGCGGCAAAGGCACCCAGGCATAAGATTAGCGACCCGGCTTTCTATCTCTCTGTGTGCTGAAAGGGATAGGATCAATTGTTTCATCCGACCCTACACTACGTGGAACTCTACCCCCCGCCGGCACAAATTTTCCATCTGCGATCCTTACATAGGGCCCGATCGTACTCCCTGCCCCCAAATGGGCACCAATTCCAACTTGCGCCCCTTCTGCTACTACTACGAGAGGATCAACAATTCCATAAGCTCCAAGAGAGGCATCAGTTCCCCAACTTCCGTGATCTAATATAATCGAATGTGGCCCAACCTTAACTCTATTTCTTAGGGTTGTATTGTCAAAAACAGCAACTCCCTCAGATAAGTTGACTGTCGGAGCCATAACATCTTGTGCAGTTGGATGCACAAGTGTTGCAAATGCTTCTTTTCGAAGACCAGTCGAAGCAACCGCCTGTGGTATGCTGTCAAAACCTTGACTACCAAAGCCGACTATAAAGCGTGGTAATGTTCTTAGACATCTCGAACGGTTATTTTCTGCTACATCTTCTGCATCTGCCAGTTTCCCTAACACTCGTAATCCATTTACCTCTTCTCCCACTTCTATATCATCATCCAAACATCCGATAGGTTTAAATCTTCCTGTTTGTCTTGCTAGATCAGCAAGCTCCATTGATATAGGACCTCCCCCAACAACGATTAAACCTTCTTTTAACATTTTTGACATAAGATTAAAGTATTATAGCAAACTTTTTACAAAAAACAATATTATAGGTTATCAAAATTCCAAGAATGATAAAGTAGGAGAATTAAATTACTAAAAATAGTCTGCTCCTACAAAGGCCCTATGCATAAAGAACTCAACTAGTTCAACTTTGCAATCTTTTTTAATTTGATGCCTACTGAACTCGTACTTAATTTTTGAACTTTCTGTATATATGTTGTTAATGTCATTTGAGTCTTTTTAGGTGCATAAAGAAAAGGATTATTTGTATAAAAATCAACAATTGCAACTCTCAATTTATCTAATTTAGGTTTATCTAGTTTAAAGGTTTTTCCATTAACAGATTTTTCAACTAAATCAACAAACTTTCTCTGAGATTCTTTTGATATGTTTTCTGTTGTCAACCAAAAATACTCATTATCTCTTTTAGCTGCTTCTTGGATTATTTCACACAGATTAAAAAAATTATTGATACTATCTAGTTCATCTTGATCGAAATCTTGTGCGAATAAGTGAGCGAACTTTTTCCAATTGCTTTCTTTTAAGACATTGGGGAAATCTTTTTGTCCACGTTGAATAAGATTAGAAATTTCATCTATATTTCTCTCAGCGGTTCTTATTTCTGAAATAATAATCCTTGCAGCATTAACTTTTTGATCAGCTTTTTGTGATAAATAAACAAGCCAAGCAATAAAACCAGTTAAAATTGTTGCAAAACCAGCAAAATATGTTCCAATAATTAACGATATTTCCATAAAAAAACTGCCCTTACAGGCAGTCCTTATAAGAAAAATCTAATCTTATTTTTAGTACATCCCACCCATTCCACCGGGCATGCCTCCTGGCATTCCACCACCTGCGGATGAATCTTTTTCTGGAAGATCAGCGATAAGACATTCTGTTGTGAGAACCATTGTTCCGACACTTGCTGCATTTTGGACTGCACTTCGGGTAACTTTGGCTGGGTCGACAATTCCTGCTTTGAGCATTGACTCAAATTTACCAGTAATTGCGTTAAATCCTTGATCTGAATCCTTTGCTGATTTACTAGAACCTTCTTCAATAGATTTGATAACCCATCCATCATCTTCACCAGCATTTTTTACAATCCATCGGATTGGCTGCTCCAGTGCAGTATAAAGGATATCAACACCAAGCTTTTGATCTTCGATTGTAAGTTTTTCTTTAAGAGCTGGGAGTACTTTTCGTGCTTTCAAAAGTGTTACTCCTCCACCAGGAACGATTCCTTCTTCAAGTGCTGCTTTGGTTGCGGCAACTGCGTCATTAACGCGTTCTTTCTTTTCCTTCATCTCAACTTCGGTTGCCGCACCGACGTTGATAACTGCTACTCCACCTGCTAATTTTGCAAGTCTTTCTTGAAGTTTTTCTTTGTCAAAATCCGATGTAGTTGTATCAACTGCTCTTCGGATTTGAGAAATTCGTGCGGCAAGTGCTTTTTTGTCGCCTTTACCACCAATAACTCTTGTATTGTCTTTGTCAGCCCAAACTTTATCAGCACGTCCACAATCCTCAATGGTAATACTTTCCAGTGTTCGTCCAGTATCTTCTGAGATAACGGTACCGCCGGTCAAAATAGCGATATCCTGTAACATTTCTTTGCGACGATCACCAAAACCAGGAGCTTTGATGGCAACTGAATTGAATGTGCCTTTCAATCGGTTAACGATAAGAGCAGCAAGTGCTTCACCTTCGATGTCATCAGCAATAATGACTAAATTTTTCGTAACTTTCACAGCATTTTCAAGGAAGGGAATGAATTCATTGAGTGCTGAAATCTTTTTATCAGTGATCAAAATGTATGGATCTTCAATTTCAGCTTCCATTTTGTCAGTATTGGTAGCAAAATATGCTGAGACATATCCTTTATCAAATTCCATTCCTTCTTTGTAATCAACTGTCATGTCCATAGTACGGCCTTCTTCAACAGTAACAACACCATCTTTGCCTACTTTGGTCAATGCATCAGCGATAAGGGAACCAATTGTTTCATCTTGTGCGGAAATTGTTGCGACACGGACAACATCTTCATCTTTGACTGGTCGTGCCATTTTTTGTATTTCAGCGATAACTGCTGTAACTGCTTTGTTGATACCTTCGCGAAGAATCATTGGATTTGCACCAGCGGTGACATGCTTCATACCGTCATTAACAATTGCTTGTGCGAGAACTGTTGCTGTGGTTGTTCCATCTCCAGCATTGTCGTTGGTTTTGCTTGCAGCTTCTTTTGCGAGTTGGACACCCATATTTTCAAATGGATCTTTGAGTTCTATTTCTTTTGCGACAGTGACGCCATCATGAACAACTGTTGGTGCGCCCCATTTCTTTTCAAGTGCAACATTACGGCCTTTTGGACCTAGTGTGGTAATAACAGCCTTTGCCAAGGTATTAACACCTTTTACTAATGATTGTCTTGCATCTTCACCGAATTGTAATTGTTTTGCCATATGTTTAGGTTTTAGGTTATAGGTTTTAGGTTATAGGGAAACTTTTATTTTTATCTAGTCCCCAGTACCTAACACCTAGTCCCTACTCAACAATTGCGAGTATATCATCTTGCTTAACGATTTTCCACTCTTCATTGCCGACTTTTACTTCATTGCCGCCCCATTTGGTGTAAAGTACTTTGTCTCCAACCTTTACAACCATTTTATCAATCTCACCTTTTGGATGCATTTTGCCTGGACCGACTGCAACTACTTCACCAACTTGTGGTTTTTCTTTTACATTTTCTGGAAGATAAATACCGCTTGCTGTTTGGGTATCTGCCTGTAGGGGCTTAATTAAAACATTATCGAAAAGTGGTTTGTATTTTGTTTTTGTTGCCATATCAATATAATTAATATCCAATTATCACTCGAACAGTGAGTATGCTACATTATAAAGTAGAACATATCCTCCGTCAATAGCCTATAACAAAGTTGTCAATTAGCCTATCTATTGACACAACCATTATTCTTATATACGATAAAATTACCGTTCATTTAGCAACGGTGTTATTTGTATGAAATTAGGTGGAAGAAAACTTTTTATAATTGGTCTTGTCGTTATTCTTCTTGCTGGTATTCCCCTTACAGTCTTTTACCTCCAGCAACAAACGCCGCCGACAAATACTCACGCTCAGCAATCAACAGCCTTGGCATTTTCTCCTACGTCATCTTCTTCAACACCTATTCAATCAACTGTGGGAGCCGCAATTCCTCTTAATATCACTGTTGATCCAGGAAAAAATCTGGTATCGTTTGTGAAGTTAGAAATTCAATATGATCCGTCAATTTTGGCAACCGCTTCAGCAAATGCCTTTAGTGCCAATACCACCGCATTCCCATCAGTTCTCGAAGGCCCAGTCTATTCACCAGGGAAAATTGATGTCACTCTTTCTGTAGGCCCTGATCCAACAAAAGCAATTCAGCAAGAAGTGACAGCAGCAACAGTCACGTTCACCGCAGTAAAGGATACACCTCCTGGTACACCTACTATAGTGACATATACTTCCAATACCCAAGTGCTTTCTATCGGTTCCAGTGATCAGGCAAGTGAGAATGTTTTGTCGACGGCAACACCAGCAACTATTGCTGTTGGCGCTGCATCTGTATCGACAACACCAGTGCCAACTACGACAACTGCACCAACCCCGACCGCAATTCCAACAGCAGTTCCTTCTGGTGCACCCACGCCAACGACAGCGGTAATTTCTTCAGCACCTACACCAACAAGCACTCCTGTTATCAGCGGAAGCGGAACACCTCCAGTATGTACTAATTTAACCCTTGACAGGTCAAATACGGGCAACGCACCATATTCACTTACTTTCACAGCAAACGGTACAGCAAGTACTGGAACCATCAGTAAAGTCTCATTCAACTTTGGTGATGGCCAAGTTAGTGACGTCACACAAGCAGGCGGCATTGGGACTGCAACAGTAAATGTCCAAGCATCTCATACCTATGATAATGCCGGAACGTATGCGGCAACAGCAGTACTAACGGATAATACTAATGACGCCAGCTCCGCAAGCGCAAACTGCCAACAAACAATTACCGTAAATGCGGCAAGTGGAAGCGGCACAACCGTCAACAACCCAACTCCAACCATGCCACCAACCGGCTCAACAGGAATTGCAATCGGACTGGGTCTTGGAGCAATGCTTCTTATCATCGGCGGAGGAATGATCTTCTTTATCCTCTAGATCTGGCAATCTGGTGACTTCTGACTTTCTGAAGGCTGAGTCGTTCTGAGTTTTCTAAAATTACTTATTATCCGAAATCATGGAAAATAATGCTTCCTGTGAAAGTGCGACTTTCCCTGCAACTTTCATCTTTTTCTTTCCTTTTTTCTGTGCTTCAAGCAATTTGTCTTTTCGAGTCCTATCTCCACCTGACATTTTTTGCAAAACATCTTTACGATATGGTGAAAGTTCTTCCCGGGCAACTATTTGATTATCAACAGTTGCCTGAATAATTTGACGAAATTGTTGCCGATCCAACGATTCTTTTAATTTTTCAGTCTTCTCACGTGCGATATATATCGCTTCATCCTTATAAACTAATTCAGATAAGACATCAATCGGATTACTATTGATCATAATTTCTAATTTCACCAAATCTGCTTGTTTGTAATCCGCCAATTCATAATCAATACTGCCATACCCTGCCGTAACTGATTTTATCTCTCCTGCCAAACCACGGATAAACATTGAATAAGGCATCTCATATGATAAAACAACAAATGCTTCATGATATTGCATATCTAACAGTACTCCCTTTTTCTTTTGACAGACTGCCATGACATTACCTACATAATCTGCAGGTACATAGACATTAAGAAGCATATATGGCTCGTACATTTCGTCTCCTCTTTCTTCGTACAATACTTGTGGCATGGTGAGTAATAAGTCTAATCCAAACTCTTGTTTTAACCGCTCCTTTACAATGTCTGCATGCAATAGACCTAGAAAACCAACACGGAAGCCACTTCCAAGATATGCAGAATATTCATCACTATAGGTAAGTGATGTGTCATTAAGCGCAAGTTTGCCAAGTGCTTCCTTCAGATCCAAGTAATCATCAGCTGTTTTAGGATACATTCCGAAAAAAACCATCGGAAGTGGAGTTTTGTATCCTGCTAATGCTTTGAAATCAGTATTTGAAGCTTCATAATCAACTGTCGTAATCGTATCACCAACACGACATTGTCTGATGTCTTTTATTCCACCCACCAAATATCCAATCTCGCCTGTCTCAAGTCCTTCTGTTTCTTTTAAAAATGGTGTAAAGAAGCCAACTTCAACCAAATTCGTTTTCAAACCATTTTGATAAAATTGAAGCTGTTCGCCTTTTTTTACTTTACCGTCAACAACTCGGACATAAGCAATGACACCTCGGTATTCATCATACACGGCATCAAAAATAAGCGCACGCAGTGGAGCATCAATAATTCCTCTGGGAGAGGGCACTTTCTCTATAATCGTCTCTAAAAGAATTTGGACATTTTCGCCTGTTTTTGCTGAAATAAAGATAATTTCTTCCTTTGCAAATCCAAAATCCATCAATTCTTTCACCACCGCATCAGTCTGAGCGTTTGGCAAATCGATTTTATTGATGACAGGAATCATCACAAGTCCTTCTTTTTTCGCGACCTGATAATGAGCAACTGTTTGTGCTTGAATTCCTTGCGTAGCATCAACCAATAAGACTGCTCCCTCACAAGCAGCAAGCGTCCGTGAAACTTCATAGGAAAAATCTACATGACCGGGAGTATCAATAAGATTCAATTGATAGATCGCATCGCCTTTTTGATACTGCATCCGCACAGGCGCAAGTTTTATCGTAATGCCTCTTTTGCGGCTGATGACATTTTGATCAAGAAATTGTTCCTGCAATTTGTCTTTGGCAATGGTATGAGTCAACTCCAACAATCTATCAGAAAGCGTTGACTTCCCATGATCGATATGCGCGATAATCGCAAAATTTCTGATATGATCCTGTTTCATGAGCTTAATTGTACCAGATTTAACTCATTTGCTGTTAGCCTCTATCAAAAAATGTATGATTAAACTTGAGAGTGAGGTGCAAAAAACTTTGAAATTATTAACAAAGTAGTATACAATAACAGCGATGAATAAGTTTCATATTGCACTCTTTTCCATCATTATTGCAGTATTTTTTGGAATTATCGTAACCACAGAAGAAGGATCAATGAATAACAAATCAAACGCAGCTCCGACACTTCCTCCTGATGCCAGTAGATTTGAATTAATTTCCCCGACAGTCTCTGCAAATATGAAAAAGCTTGCCCAGCAGCAACCCCAAGGGCAACAAGCACAAGGCGCACAAACTCAACAGCAGCAAATGTCACAACAACAATACCAACAAGCTGCAAGTTCGCTCCAAGGGCCGCTTGATGCATCCATTTCAGCAACAATCCATACATCAAAAGGAGATATCAATCTAACTCTTTTTGGAGATCAAGCGCCAAATACTGTGAGAAATTTTATTCTAAAAGCTGATACAAATTATTATAAGAGCCTTATTTTTCACCGCGTCGAGAATTGGGTAATTCAAGGAGGAGACCCCAATGGCAATGGCACAGGAGGTGGCCAAATGGCAGCCGAACAGACAACCTCACCATTCGTCGCAGGATCACTTGGGGTTGCACGCGGCAACAATCCACAAATCAATAACGACTCGCAATTTTTTATTACCAAGACTGACGCTTCTTGGCTTAACGGACAATATACCAACTTCGGCATCGTCACCAGCGGTATGGATGTGGTTAACAGTATTCAAATCGGCGACAAAATTGAAGGAATAACTATCAATAATCAGTAATATTCAAAAACTATTTTTCAAACTGTGAAAAATATGCCTCGAGAGCTTTTGTGGTATTACCAAGTTTGTCATCAAGCAACTGTTCATAGTCATTTTTGTCGACCCACAGATAGCCATCATGTTCATCGCTCAATACGATTTCTCCAGAGACATAGTGTGCAGTAAAAACAACAAGGAATATATGCTTGCCTGCATTTCTGTGATGTCTTCCTTTCACATTTTTAGGCACCACAAAATATCCCGTATGAAATAGCCTTCCAACGGAAATTTCTAAACCTGTTTCTTCGAAGACTTCTCTTTTGAGTGCATTGATAAAATCGGTTTCGCCAACCTGAATTTTACCGCCAGGCGAATCAGCACCGAATACCGGATCATTGAGAATTAACACTTTCCCATCTTTTTCCAAAACTACTTTTTGCCCGATATAAAATTGTTGATCCTCCGCCATAATAAAATTATACCATCTATTTTTTATATAAATTGCGAAATCATCCTTGACGTTCTTATACACCTTTGCTTCAAATTATGAATAAGTATAATACCTAACGAAGCAATCATTCCAAAATTTCACTTTTTTTTGTAAAATGATTGCGGAGTGGTATATAATAAAAGCTATGCCCAAAAGAAGAAGATCAAGCAGTAGGAAAAAACCGTTCAAACTCAAACTAAAGAAAAAAACAGTTTACAACATTTTTAGTTTTGGGTTTTTCATTGTTGGAATACTCTTCTTAATTTCTCTTATTCATCAAAGCGACTCAACTGCGCCCATAAGCAATTGGGCAAAAGATAAATTCGGATCGCTCGATATTCTCTTCCCACTCGCATTATTTTTCTTCGGATTTCTTTTTATGCGGCTGAAAATGTATCTGTCACAAGTGAATGTAACGGTTGGCTTTATGCTTATTTTTCTTTCTCTTATTGGACTGACCAAAAGCGGTTCTATCGGTCAAGAAATTTTTTCTATTCTTCAGGATATCATCACAACACCCGGAGCTGATTTGGTATTCATCGGAGGATTGTTGGTCGGAACAATTGTCTTTTTTGATACATCAATTGATGAAATTCTTGAAATGCTTAGCAATATCGGCAACACCTTTAATAAACTTATCCCTCGCAAATTATTCTCTTCAATGAAATCCGAAAAGTCGTCTCTGGACAAAAATAAACCTTTAACGATTAAAGGTTCACAACAACCAAAAGACGAGATAATTCAACCACTTAAAGAAAATCTGCCACCTGTTGCAAAAAAAGAACAAGAGATTTTGCCGGAAAAACTCGTCAGCAATCTGCTTGCTGGAAATACCAGTGGCGTGTGGGAATATCCTTCACCTTCTCTTTTGGAAGAACAACACGGAAACAAAGCAGATCGCGGAGATGTGAATAAAATCGCATCAACTATTGAAAAAACACTCCAGAGCTTTGGTATAGATACTCATGTTGCTGAAGCAAATCTCGGACCAGCTGTTACCCAATATGCACTTGAAATTGCACAAGGGACGAAAGTCTCCAAAATCACCTCTCTTGCCAATGATTTAGCACTCGCGACTGAAGCGCCAACCGGACAGATCCGTATTGAAGCACCGATTCCGGGTAGAAATTTGGTCGGACTTGAGATACCAAACCGCTCACTTGAAGTGGTAAATCTTCGTACTATGCTCATATCTACTGCTATGCAGAAAGCAAAATCCAAACTCACTGTTGCACTGGGGCTTGATGTGTCAGGAAATCCATTGGCTATTGATATCGCAAAAATGCCACATATGCTAGTTGCTGGTACTACCGGTTCAGGAAAATCAGTTCTGATAAACTCATTTATCTCTTCTCTTCTTTTCCGCGCGTCACCACAGGAAGTGCGGCTTATTCTCATTGATCCAAAGCGCGTTGAGTTTACTGGCTATAATGGCATCCCGCATCTTCTTACACCTGTTATTGTCGACCCACAAAAAATTCTTTCTGCACTGAAATGGGCAATGGCTGAAATGGATAAACGTTACAAACTCTTTGCAGAAAGAGGCGTCAGAAATATCGATTCATACAATGAACTTTCAGGTTTTCAAGCGCTTCCCTACATTGTTATTTTTATCGATGAATTGGCAGATCTTATGATGTTTGCGCCAGTTGAAGTTGAAGACGCTATTGCACGACTTGCACAAATGGCCCGTGCGACAGGAATCCATTTGGTGATTGCAACACAGCGTCCGTCAGTCAATGTCATCACAGGACTCATTAAAGCAAATATTCCTTGTCGTATTGCATTTAATGTATCATCAATGATTGACTCGCGTGTTATACTAGATAGTGCAGGTGCGGAAAAGTTACTTGGTCGAGGAGATATGTTATATATTCCTCCGGATCAAGCCAAACCAACCCGTATCCAAGGAGCATACGTTTCGGAAAGAGATATAAAGAAGCTTGTCGACTTTCTGAAAAAAAGTAATTACCCAGTTGAATATACTGAAGAAGTCATCAATCAGCCTCTGCCCCTCAAGAAAGGCGGTACTATCGGAACCGGAGACGGTAAAGATGGAGAAATTGAAGAAGCGATTCGTTTGGTTTGTCAATTTAATACAGCTTCTGCGTCTTTTCTTCAACGAAAAATGTCGATTGGCTATGCGAAAGCAGCGCGAATCCTTGATCAATTGGAAGAAATGGGAATTGTCAGTCCTGCCGAAGGTGCAAAGCCAAGAGATGTCTTGGTGAGAAACGCAGAAGAGTTCCTGGCAAATCAACAACAAGGAGAATAATCTTCAATCTAATTATGGTACGTCTTGGTCACCTATTACATCAAAAACGCTTACAGCGAAGACTTACACTCGAAGAAATTGCCCAAGAGTTGAAAATAAAATCCACGTTTCTTGGAGCAATTGAACGAGGAGAATATAATAAACTTCCTTCGCCTGCTTATGCTCAGGGTTTTGTGAGAAATTACGCCACATATTTGGGCTTTTCAAAAGCAGAGACTACAATGCTTTTCAAAAGAGAATTTGATGAAAAAAGAGCTATGAAAGTTCTTCCAGACTCGATGCTAAAAACAAAAGAATTCCCTGTTGAGAGAAGACATATCCAACAATCAGTGTGGATCTTTGCTTTTTTTCTTGTGGTTATTCTCGGATATCTTTTCTTCCAATACCGCGAGGCATTCCTTCCTCCATCACTACATATTACTGCACCGATTGCAGGAAGCAAAACTTCACAAGATGTTACCGTAACAGGTAATGCCGATAGCAATGCAACGGTAACAGTTAACGGAGATCCAGCAACGGTCTCAAACGATGGGACTTTTGAAAAAGAAGTAACGCTTTTCCCTGGCAGCGCTACCATCTCAATAGAAGCGGTTAACCGCTTCGGAAAAACAACCATTGTACAAAGAACCGTGGATGTCCAATAGCTCTTGCCAAATCTTTACTTGACACTTGGTTACCGTTGAGGTAATCTATATAAACTATGATAGATCCTGTCCAACTAGTCTTACTTCTTGTTATCCTCGTACTTACTGTTCTTTTGGTAATCCTTGGCATTCAAGTCTTTCTTATTCTTAAAGAACTGCGCAATACTATTTCAAAGACAAACAAAGTACTTGATAGCGCAAGTACTATCTCTGAAAATATTGAAGCACCGCTTTCAGCTCTCTCTTCTTTGGCGCTTGGGGTAAAAGCATCATCACTGATAACTGTCGCAAAATTTATAAAAAGTCTTTTAGGTAACAGACACAAAGAAGAAGATGAAAAAAAACATAGAGAGTAAAATAAAAAACAAATTTTAAAAATAAACAGAATACAGTTACCACTGATTCATGCCTCGCCCAGACAGAATTATGGAAAACAATAATCATACTCATAATAACGGTTCTGGTTTCCTTTTGGGAGTAATTGTTGGTGTTATCCTGACACTTCTTTTGACTACAAAAAAAGGCCGTGAAATTTTAAAAGAAGTTCTTGAAAAAGGAATCGAAAGATTCGCCAATCTTGAAGATCTCATGCGTGAAACATACAATGAGGTCGACGAAGATCTTGAAGATGGGGACGATTTTATTCCAACAGAATCAGTAAGAGAAATTGAACCTCCAGTAAAAAAAGAAACTAAAAAGAAAGAAGTTAAGAGTGAACCTGAAGAACCAGAACCAGAACCAGAACCAGAACCGGAACCGGAACTTGAGATAGAAACACCACCGCCTGCGAAAGTTGTAGAGGAAAAACCACGAGAAGAAAAAGCACAAGAGGAGATAGTACCTGAAGTGCCTCAGGAAAAACCTATTGAGAAGCCAAAAAACAAACGCTGGTTCCGCGGATTACGGAAAAAGAATTAACATACTCCACTGATATTTACACGTAGAAAATTTGATATGCGAAATGCGATATTTTTGAGCTTGATGTCTTGATAGTTTGACATCTTGGATTCAAAAAATCAAAATTTCAACATCAAGAAACTCCCATATCTAACATCAAGAAATCTAAACTATTGTCCAACTCCATATCTTTGTATATCTGCTTGTTGCTGATCATAGGTCGCTTCATAATGATTATGCCCTGAAGAATCTGAGATATAAAAGAGATAGTTTGTATGTGGCGCGTTGACAACCGCTTCCAGTGATTCAAGCCCAGGATTTGAAATTGGCGTTGGAGGAAGTCCTGTATTGGTATACGTATTGTAGGGTGAAGAAGGTGCGATATTACCTCCGCTATTTGTTAATGTCGGCCACCAATTGCCAGGGCCACCAATTGCGTACTGCACTGTCGCATCAACCTGCAGGGGCATACCTGCATTAATCCTATTCAAAATAACTGATGCTACAAGTGGACGATCCTGAGAGAACTTCGCCTCACGCTCCACAATTGAAGCAATTGTAACAATCTGAGATTCACTCATATTTGATGTTTTAACACTGGGAATAGTTGCATATTTTTTATCAAAATTGCTTTTCATTGCTGAGATAATGGTATCAATAGCGACATTTTTATCAAAAGCATAGGTATCAGGGAATAGATAGCCTTCATTAGCGTTAAGTTGTTGTTCCCATGAAGGTTGGTAGTTAGAAAAATGAGCTTTGAGTATCTCGGAAATTTCTTCAGAACGCTTCCCTTCAGGAACCGTAATTGACACATCATCCTTTGCTATCTGCAAGACATGTGCTATTTCTCCGGCAGACATTGTAGGAGATAATTGGAACTGACCTGCTTGGATTTTTCCGCCGATATTTTTTTGCTTCACAAGAAGATAAAAAATTACCGGATCTTTTATCAGCCCTTGCGCTTTTAAATTATTGGCAATCTCACGAACATTTTCTCCCTGTGTTACTTCAAAGGTCTCCGTTTTTTGATTAGTAGCGTCAACAGGCGATGTCCCATTAATCCACCATGCTCCCAAACCACCAACAACAAGAATCAAAATTACAATAAGAAAGAAAAATTTCCTCATAGATTTTTTATTACTCTTTTCTTTAGCATAATCTTGCATATAGTTTCGCATCATTTAGCCATTCATGTAAAAAGCGCTAAATCACGCTAATTAATCGCAGAACTTAGCAGTTTTTAAACTACTCATATGACAAAATTGGAAAATTGACGAGTGAATCTTTTGTCTCTTCCAAATTTCGCTCTAATTCAGAATAACAAGTATAAACAATTTCTCCAGGCTTTACCTTCTCACCTGATTTTTTATTTAAGTAAATGCCGCTTTTTTTTTGAGATGGTGCACCTAGAATCTTTGCAAGAATTGTCGCATTTTTAGAATTTACTTCTTTGACGATACCACCCTTTTTTGCTTTAACCTCATACCTATACTTTCCTGGTTTAAGCTCGCTGCTTATTATATCAGAGTCTCCTCCTTGTGCTTTAATAATTTCTCGCATCTTCTTCAGTGCATGTCCACTTGATAGGACATATGTCGCCCACAGTTTGCCGCTGCCAAATTCTTTTTTTATTTGTTCTTGTAATTTTTTATGCGAGTCTTTCAAACAAAGATCTAAAAGCATCCCAGCAAGTATCAATGCTTTTCCTTCTAAATCCCGCTGACGATAGGAAATTTGCTCAAGAACTTCAAACGCGTCTTTTGTTTCAAGAAGCGGGCCGATACCGCGTCCAACGGGTTGATTGGTTTCATGAAGATATACCTGCAGCTTTACATCAAATTTTCTTGCAAGATATTCAAATTTTTCTTTAAGAATTTCAGCATCCGACCTTTTATGCACCTTCACATGCTCACCGTATGGCAAATCTATCACAATGTGATTTGAACCAAATGCAATTTTTTTCGCCATAATCGAAACAAGTATCTTATCAAAACTTTCCAATGAAAGTGGTTCTTCAACTTTTATCAATTCATCATCAGCCGGAGCAATATCGACACTCCCACCCCACACGATACATGCATTTGCCTGCCGAACAATCCGATAGATATCCTTTTTGCCAAAGGTGACTGGTGCCAAAACTTCCATATCATCCCCTGTGCCGCCCGGTGTGGTAATTGCGCGAGATGAACTTTTGGGAATAAGAAAACCTGCTGCCGCAACAATAGGAATAACTATAAGCGTAGTTCTCGTTCCCGGCACGCCACCAATAGAATGTTTGTCTGCAACAATACCTTTAAAAGAAAGCTTCTCCCCTGTCTCTATCATTGCTTTCGTTAAAAAGTACATTTCTTCATTAGTGAAGCCTTTGGAATAACCAGACGCGGCAAAATATGTTGTGAGAACTGAGGATAAACGCTTATGGCCGATTTCATCCATGACTGCAAAAATTTCAGGATAGGTAAGTTTTTTCCCAATAAGTTTTTTTTGAATTGCCTGCAAGGCAAGTGCGTCTTCTGTCATCAGCCTCCCTTAATACTTTCAATCGCATCTCTAACAAAATTTTTGATCACCATGATAAGAAAATAAAGAACCGCGTTAATGACACGATAAACAAACGGCCAAATTTTTTTCATAAAAACGATAAATGGTGATTGTTGAAGATTATCTTGCATAATTTTATTGTAACTGGTTCAGCTATGTTGT
>CAZJVI010000022.1:0-18365 GCA_964549385.1 uncultured Gammaproteobacteria bacterium | reverse complement strand
CCGCGGATAACGTGTATTGATACTGTAATTTTGAAGCTACAAGTCCGGCTCGAGCATTGTGATATGGATCTGTAACTATGATGACTGAATGTAAACCGGCTTCAGTAAGTATTTTTTGGGAGAATAAGAAGTTTTCGTACGTTGAGGTTGATTTTTTCTCCAGCAAAATATCCGATGCTGGGACCCCGGCTTTTGTAGCGATTTTTTCCATGTTTTCGGCTTCATTTGCATTATCTTCTTTATCGGTTCCTCCTGACATAAGAATTTTTGGAGCGTAGTGGTCTTTGTAAAGAGCGACTGCGTGATCTACTCGGGCAACCAGACACGGATTTAAACGGCGATTTTGGACAAAGCCCTTTTGCTGACATATAGGACCATAGCAGGAAGTCCCACCATAGACATGACCCCCTAAAACTAAGATAACATCTGATTTTACTTTCGTATCTTGTCCTGCCATGTGGCGAATATAAAATAATAATGAGACAAAGAGAAGTAAAAAGGATACAATAATTATCGAAAATATAATAAGAAATTTCTTCATATCTTTATTATAAATCAACTATAGATCAAAATATTATTCTTTAGTTTTTTTATGGTATTATTAATTTCTTATAGAGAAATATGGTTAAAAACAATCGGTCAGTAGATTTTTATTTTTCCCCAAAGGGGATGGTACATCGACTACACAGAGAAAGATTACTTATTTTATTTGGAGGGCAACGAGCACTCCTCATGCAGATTGCTCATCCGCTTGTTGCACAAGGGGTATTGGATTATAGTTCAATAAGAAAGAATCCCTATAAACGGCTTAATCGTACTCTTGAGTTAACGCAGTCTTTTATTTTTGGAACAAATGAAGATGTTATGCAGGCTGCAGAAAAAATTAATCGTGTCCATAGAGTAGTTAAAGGACATTTACCGCAACCTGTTGGATCCTATCATGCCGGAACGTCTTATCATGCGTTTGATCCAGAACTGCTTATGTGGGTATGGGCGACATTGGCAGATACTGCCGTGTTAGTATATGAGACATTTATCGAACCCCTTACTGATTCGGGAAAAGAGAGTTATTATCAAGAATACAAAAAATTACTTCCACCACTAGGTGGGGAAATGGGAATCACGCCTTCGACATTTAAAGATCTCAGAAAGTATCTGCAGAAAATGTACAAAAGTAAAAATATAAGTGTTGGTGAAGAGGCAATAAGAGAAATATTCCCATATTTATTACTTAAAAAGCCCAGAAGATTTAGGCTTCCTTTACTACCGCTATCTTTGCCATTAGAAAAAATAACAATTGGATTGCTGCCAGAGGAATTGCGTGTACAATATGGTCTTCCTTGGAGTAACAGAGATCAAAAGTTGTTTGATGCAGTTGCTGTTTTATCACGAAAATTACATACTTCAAAATTTGCAAAGCTTATTCCAGACAATATACGGTTTACGAAGTATTATCGCCGATCTCTCCGCAAGTAACGCGAATCCGTTGTTTATTATATATTTATACACAGTAAAGGTGATTTACATGATATTATGAACTTGTGTATAAATCTCTTTTGCAACTATGGAAACACCTAAGACTAGCTAAAGCTTTCCAAATTAAAATGCTACGTTTAGTAAATGATGAATTTCTTATTGGTGTAACAGGAGTAATTTTTAATGATAAACAAGAATTACTTTTAGTGAAGCATTCCTATCGCCGTGTCGCTTGGAGTTTACCCGGCGGATATCTACAGGCAAAAGAACATCCCAAAAAAGGATTAGAAAGGGAAATATATGAAGAGACGAATTTTAAAGTTCATGTTGAAAAAATACTTATGACAAAACACGATAAAGAGACACCAAGAATTGATATGTGTTATGTAGGCATATATAGTAAAGGCAAATTTAAAGCTAGTGATGAGGTAATCGATTTTGGATTTTTTGCAAAGGATAAGCTGCCCAAACTTATTGATGATCAATATAAACAAATTGAGATTGGATATAAGCGATATAATGAATTACACAAACAACCTTTATTCAAGAGGTTTATAAACTTATTTACTTCATAACTATACCTCATCCTTATAGAGCTCTTACATAATTCACATGGTAGTATTACTCAGCAATTTTATAATATTGGTAACTTAGGCAAATTATTATTTGCTGTTTTTTAAGGAGGTGAATAAGATGAAAAATGATAACCAGGAAAAACAAAGAAAATCTAATCCATTGGCAGCAGTAGCTACGGGAGTAGTTATTGGTGCAGGTGTTGCCGCCGCTGGTGCTGCCATGCTTCAAGATAAAAAAAATCGTGAAAAAGTTAAAAAAGTTGTAAAAGATATTAAAAATCAAATGTCGGGTTACATGGAAGAAGTGCAAAAAAAGGTAGATGAAAAAAAAGAAGAGGGAAAAGAAAAAGTTACAGAAGGTAAAGATGTATTAAAGAAAAAAGCGGAAAAATCTATAGATTTGGCTCAGGATACATTGGAAGAGGCAAAAAAGAATCTATAGACTGATATAATAAAACGTGAATTATTACCAAAGAAGCCAAATTATGTATAATTTGGCTTCTTATTAACAAATACTATTATACTGCAGCTTTTCTTCCTGAAAGAAGTTTCCAGATATAAATTGCTAGACATGCCCCGATGATTCCGACAATAATCCCTGATAAGCTAAATCCGTTATCTGTTGGAGACGCAGGTGCAATAAATCCAAAAAGAAGTGTGCCTAAATAGCCACCTATTATACCCACGATAATATTTGCTATCCATCCCATCTGGCCATCAACTTTCATAATCATTGAAGCGATCCATCCGATAATACCTGCTAAAATTAACGTTATAATTAATCCCATAAATTCACCTCCCTTTAAAATAGTCACATCGACTATTAGTACTCTTTAATAAGTATAAGACTCATCGGTAAGTATTCCGTAAAAATTTGCAACAGAAGATGTATGAATTAATGAAGATCTAGGTATTATCTACTGTTTGGTTAACTTCTTTTGGTGAGACCGGTTTCATAAGTTGAATAAAGTATACAATGCCATAGGCTATAAGTGCATATACAAGAGCGGCCACTAGAGTAGACCATTCAAATACAGAAGAATTAGAAACTGCCGTCCTAAAGATTCCCTGAAAGGGAATCGCAAGCGGACTGGTAAGGCCATAAATAAAAGAAGTAAAACCGCTTTCTGGATTTGCTCCTAATGCTTTAAGTGTTATACGGAATCCAAGCATTATTTCTATAAATCCCAGGATATACCAAATAATTTGGTGAGCTCTGAAAATAACCTTTTTTTTCTCAAATGACTTTTGAGGGTGTTCTGTATTTACAGCCACAGCATCAGTTCGAGTAGTAGTAACTTCTTGAGTTTTCTCTTCCATAGAGCAAGCATGGCACTTGTATTAAGGAAAGTCAACAAACTTACAATATCCTTACTTTAGATTTTTGCTATACTCGAGCCATGACTTTTGCAAATCTTCCAGAACTTATCACGGATGCTATATCTTCGATTCTTCAACAACAAGAAACTTCTGAATGGGTTCATCGTGCGGTTGATCTTCATACACGATATACCAATGGTAAAACTGAAAACAAAAAGTTTGTAAGTGATTATCTAGACGCATTGGCATATCTTGGACTACGCGTTCCCGCTACGTATGCACAAGTTTTTGGAGCACTAGGTGCTGTCCGTGAAGTAGTCCCATCGTGGCGTCCTAAATCCTTACTCGATATTGGAAGCGGTCCCGGTACAGCAACATGGGCAGCAATTTCACAATGGCCAGAATTAGATGAAATAACATGTTTGGATGATGATAAAGATTTTATTTTGCTTGGCGAGCAAATTATAAAAGATTCAGAAATAAAACATTATGTGAATTGGAAAAGTCATGATGTGCGTTTGGGAATCGAAGAAGGTGAAAATTTCTATGATCTTATTATTATTGCAAATGTTTTAAATGAATTGACTCCTAAAGCGCAGGAAAAACTTATTGGACAAGCGTTTAACCTCTGTAAGGGTTTACTCATTATTATTGAGCCTGGCACACCACAAGGGAGCAAGATAGTCTCAACAATGGCTCAAAAATTACGTAGGACAGGAATACTGCTCGCTCCTTATATCGCAAATACTTTTGTGGAAGATAAGGATTATTATCTTCATTTCCCGCAACGATTTATTCGGCCTGAGTTTCAAAGACGCATTAGACAGCAAATGAGAACACGCACAGAAATGGCATCTGATTGGGAAGAGTCAAAATATTCATATGTAGCAATTAGTAAGTTCGCTGCTGAAAAAAATTATTGGGCGAGAACTGTAGGTGAACCTGAAATTCAGAAGGGCTTTCTTGAAATTCCTATTATCACAGCAGAAAACATAACTAAGATAAAAGTAATGAAACGAGACAAGGAAGCCTTTACTTTTGCAAAACGTCTGAGGTGGGGAGAGTTAATTGCAAATAAGTTCTGATTTTTATAGTCCTATTTGGTTGAGAAAGGTAAGCCAGATTTTCTTCATGAATGAAGCTTTTTTCATAGCAAGAAATCGCTGATGTAATTTGTAATCTTTGGTTCCAGGGAATGGGGGATTTACCCAGCAGGATACAATAATTTTTTCACCGTTCTCATTTTCTTTTATAATTACAGCAAGAGTTAACCCCTTAATTCTTTTTTGCTGTTCAGTTACATAGGCATTTCTATACAGTTTTTTATCTGGGTGATACAGAGCTTGATCGATAAGTTTACGAGGAATTTTTCGTTCCTTAAGCCTCTGTACGGCATGATTAGTCCAAATGTAATTATTTGCCACGAAACTAGTATAGCAGTTAAGGGGCTGAGTCGAAGATCCTAAGAACTATGTTGGAACGTATTACTGTAAACAAGTATATTCTTAATTATTATTTAGTTTTGTTCCTTCAAAAATATATATGCAGGAATTATAGGTAATAGGCTCATGAATGCTAAAACATAAAATCCATAAATAATACCTGCTTTTGTTGCTATAAGGCCCAATATGAATGGGAAAATTGCTCTTGAAAGACCATTTCCTATAGAGCGAATACCCGATACTTTATGGGGATTTTTAATATTTTCGAGTGCTTGTGCCAACATAGACGAAGTAGCTGGATCTGTGCCTTCGGTGATAATACCTAAAATAAGTGCGCATAAACATATGAGAAATATAGAATTTAAAAATGTAATTAAAAATGTAAAAATTGCCATACTGATTTCTAGATAAATAAGTATTTTAGCATCTCCAATTTTATCTACTAATCTTCCAAAAATTAAACGACTTATTATATTACCAACGTAGTAAATTGCTGTAAATTCTCCAATAAAAGTAATAGAAACACCTTTACTTAAAAGTAGAAATGGTAAGAAAGCATAAAATGGGGTGTTAACTCCTTCGTCTAAATTCCCACAAAGTAAAGCATAAAAAATCTTTTTTTGTTTTAAAAAGTGGAAATATGAAAATTGTTCTATTTTTTCTTCAGATGATTTGATAGAGTTTCTTTCTTTTTTTTCATTTTTTATATAAACAAAATAGAGTAGTATAAATAAGATTCCAGTGGCAACGCCAATATAAAATGAGCTGACTCTCCAGCCAATTACTACAGCCAATATGCCAATAAAAATTGAAAAAAGAACTTTACCTATATCTCCAATAGCCATTAAATTTCCCAAATCGCGACCACGAGTATTTTTGTCAAACCAAGTAGATCGTATATGAGATGAAGTAGGAGTATAAAATGCAAAACCTATACCCATAATAGAAAAAACTAGGAGTAAATTTATATAAGAATGAGAAAAATAAAATCCTAAAAATCCCAGAGCATATAATAGAAGTGAAACAAATAATAATTTTATTTCTCCATATTTTATGAGTAATGTTACAGTTGGAAGCGCAATGATTATTACAAATAAATTCACTACAGTTTGAAATGTACCTACTTGAAACAAGTTTAAATGGATATCTTTTTGAATAAATGGTAAAAGAAGAAAAACAGCTAAATAATAGCCGTCTCTAATAAATTCAGAAATATATGCTAGTAGTAATTTAAATTTCATTTACAGATCAATTGTAACATGAAGTTCGAATCTCTTTGTGATTGAATAGAGTTTGATATAGATTGATATCAAAATTTGAGGCTAGAGATGCTGCAGGGGCTGAGCAACTTTGTTGGAACCTATTACTTTAACTTTCATCTATAATTTTAACGGTTAGAGTCTTAGTCGCAGAGAAAGTCCTATAATGATATTGCTTTATTAAAGTAAATCCTCTATACTACCACTATGTTACAGTTCTTAATTAATAAGACTACAGTATCAGCCGTAACCCCTGTGAGGGGGGTATTTTTGGCTGGTCTTATTATGCAGCAAGAACTCACAAACACATAAAAATAGTTAAGTAATTTTTACTATCCAGCGACCAGCCAAATGGCTGGTTTTTTTGTGGGAAAGGAGGTAAAAATGAAAAATTATGGTAATTATGATGAAAAAAGAAAAGAACAACAATGTAAAAATGAACAAAATGCAGGAGGATTTAGGTGTTCACATTGTAAGCAATGGATTGTTATCAATGAATTTATGGGTACAGCTAATCGCAATCATTGCAATCTTTGTCTATGGTCAAAACATGTAGACGAGAAGAAAGGCGATAGAAAAGCTACATGCCAAGCAGGTATGAATCCGATTGGTCTTACGTTTAAACATGAGGGATACGGTAAGCAAGGTGAACTTATGTTGATCCATGTTTGTTCTGTTTGCGATAAGATTTCTATCAACAGAATTGCAGGTGATGACTTTACTGATAGAATAACTGAAGTTTTTGAACAATCTAAGAACCTTTATAATGAGCTTAAAAATAGACTTTTAGCAGAGGATATTCATTTGTTAGTTGAAAGTGATAGACAAGAACTTTATATTCAGCTTTTTGGTAAGTAATTCATATATAAACTGGGATTTGTGGTGCAGGGATGTTGAGGTTATGCCATACAAGAGATTGATAAAAGAGGTTCGAGTCTGTGAAGCAGGGGCTGAGTGAATTGGTTGGAACCTATTTTTACAATTACAGCTAAAATTACTTTCTGGCAAAAGTTAGAAGAATAATTCCAATTATTGTAAACACAAAACCTAGTATCACTTTTTTATGATATTTTTTCAAATCTATTTCTTTGAATATCAAAATACCAATTGCGATTGTCCAAACTGTGTTCATCTGAATGATGGTAAAACTAATCGATGCTGCTAGATAGTTATAAGAAAATAATTGGAAAAGACTTGCCCCGAGATATAAAATGCCAGCACCTAATCCTAGGAATGTGTCTCTCTTTGAGCTTCTTGCTATTTTATTAAAATCTTTTTTAAGTAAGATGTAAATAAATAAACTCAAAGCAATTGATAGACTCCATACCAGAAGTTGTGAATAGATTCCAACATGAGAAGTAACATATTTTTGAATGACAGCTACTGATCCAAATCCAACAGCACTAAGTGCTGCAAGGTAAATTCCTTTTCTATCGATGTGCTTTTCGTTTTTTGAGGTTGCAGAAAAGAATAATGCAGAAAGAAAGATCGCAGAAGCGGCGAGAAGAGCAAAAAAAGGATTTGTTGTAGCAACTTCACCAAGAATAAGAAGACTTAATATAACAGCAACTGGTCCTTGCAAATTTTTCCATTGGTTTGATCTAGAAAGTCCGATTTCATCGATTGAGGAGACAAATAACACAAAAGATGTTGCCCAAATAACACCTGCAAAAACGGACCAGAGTAAGGAGAGTGAGATAGTTTCATGAAAATGGATGAGAGGCTGAAATAAATACAGTATTACTGAACTTATCGCAAATCCCATCGTCATAAAAAAACTAAAGATAACAGCGGATAATTTACTCAGTTTTCGTGGGACGATATATAAACTAAAAAATAGAGAACTAATGACTGCGAAAATGTATCCAAGCATAATGAAATTATACCAGAGGTTCTAGCGTACCGTTGCAGGTAAGGTGTTTTGTAGTAAGATTTCTAAAGAGGGTTTTGACTTTTTATAGTTGGTAATTTTAAAGATTCTTTTTCAAGAATAAGTGAATCAGATTTAAAAATATAAATAGATCCAGGATCTAATATGTTCGATTTTACTTTTTCAGAAATATTTTCGTCGCCATAAGTTCTTATTAAAGCATAAGTGCCTTTATCTTTTTTAAAAGTGTAATATATGGAATTAGATTGAACATTCATATTTGCAATCACTGAAGCAACAGCATATGTAAGAAAAAGTAAAAAAATTGCAAAAATAATAATGTTAAAGTATTGATTTTTAGATTGTAATAGGATATTTGAATTATTATTGGCTCTTGTATTAGTTCTATCATTAATTATATTATTTTTTAAGTTATTAAAGGTTCGATATTTTAAAATTGGTAATATAAAATCGGCAAAAATAATGAAAGAGGCTGTAAGTACTATTATTGCAGGCAATTGTGATAACCCTACTGGGAAAAAATATGCTGAGATTAGTGCATATGAACCAATTATGGTTAAAAGGAGAATGAGTGGGTAAAGAAAGAAGTTTTTTTTAAACTTATTTAATAATGGGACAGAAGGGAACATTACTAATATAATCAACATAAAGAAAATTGTGAAATAAACTGATGTTTGTATTATGTTATTAATGCTGATTTGGATTAAAAATATTGGAATTCCATAATTTGATAGATAAGTTTCTTCATAAGCATAAGCAAAAAAATAGCCGTAAAATGTTAATATAGGAATTCCTGCAATAATTTTTGAAATATTTATCTTCATACTTTAATAATAAATGAGCAGTAAAAATTGAGGTTATTAAATTATTAGCAGGGGTGGAGTGAATCGAACACTCAGTCGCGGTTTTGGAGACCGCTGGTTTACCGTTAACCGACACCCCTAAATTAAGAATTAAGGTTTAGGAACTAGCTACTAGAACATAAACCACTAGAACTTTTGCACCCAATATTATAGCCTATTATGAACAATTTCTCCACTTTGGTGTATAATTGCGCTTTATATGCCGGAAAGACCGAATGCTGTGATCCTTTATGGAGATGGAGACACGCGTGATAATTACAAGAATTTGATAGGAGGACTTGAAGACATGGGCGTAAATGTTCTTCATCTCAATATGGATTGGCGTGTGGACTATCAAAATCCCAATAAATTTGGTTCACGTTATTGGGCAAAACAAGTACACGAACAAGTTGGTGATAAGCCAGTCAATATCCTTATCGGACACTCCTATGGAGCCCTTACTGTATTTCAATATGCAGCAGATTTAGTAGAAAGTGGCAAACCGCCTGAACAAATAGTCTTTTTATCACGCTCAGCATGCGCTGCAGAGGATTTAGAAGGTGATGAGAAAGACGATAAGGCAGTCAAAAAGTATATGGATAAATATGATGGTGAAATACCTGCCGGCCTTTTAGCTGTTAAGATTCGTCCATTGGCTGCAAGAATTAGGAAAGGGGTAAAATCTGATCAGATAAGCGTTCTTGTAGGAGAGAGAGAACCATCAACTATGCAGAGAGCAGCTAAGAAAACGGCAGAGCTTTTTGGTATTTCCGAGCCGATTGTAGTTGAGGAATCTGACCATGATATGGATCAATATCCAATATATGTTGCGAGGACACTACAAGAAGTTAAAAGGAGATTGTAAAGAAACTACTTTAATTTTTCTACTTCTTTGTGATCGGTTACTTTGCGGCAGTGTTTGCAGAATTTTTTCAGCATCAATTTTTCAGGTGTCTCCATTTTATTTTTTTGCGTAACATAATTACGATTTTTGCAAATCTGACAGACTAGTCCTATTGTTATGCGATGTTCTCCTTTTTTAGCCATATATAATTAGCGTCTAGTTTCTGAGCTAAGAACGTTCACCTATTTTATCATATAAGAGCCGTGAAGGGAAGAGTTGATGTATCTAAAGGGTTACTTAGAGCCGACAATGGGAATCGGACCCATGATCTAGTCATTACCAATGACTTGCTCTACCACTGAGCCATGTCGGCAACTTAGCTAGTAGCTTTTGGGCAATTAGCAAAGACTTTGGTGCTGGGTGAGAGATTTGCACTCCCGTAGGCCGTACGGCCGCCTCGTCTACAGCGAGGTGCGATTGACTACTCCGCCAACCCAGCATTCTAGTAATTATTGTTTAGTTTTTAGTAAATGTTCTAATGCTTAAGCACTTAGGAATTAAAAACTAATCTGAGCCGTCTGTCGGATTCGGACCGACGACCTGCTGTTTACAAAACAGCTGCTCTACCGCTGAGCTAAGACGGCGACCTTCAGCTGTTTATTTTTTGTCATTAGCTTTTAGTCGTATATGCAATTTTATCAAAGAAGAGAGGCTTGAGCAAGGATTAGTTAAAGAAAAACAATTATTAGCTCTCCTAAAGAAAGTTTTAGACAAGAAATTACGAAGAAAAGATAAGTTCAGTGCTCTTTTAATATGGCATTGGTTGGTATTTTTCCCGAAGTTACAATTAGGAAGGTTATGCACATCACCACAGCAACATGCAAAAACGACCTCGTCCCATCCAAAGCAATAAATACTTCAGACAGTACCTCAGGAATGTAGAAGTAGAGAAAAATATAATACAACCAATCCCAATATCAAAGAGCATATGTAGTATATTGACGGCATTATAAAAAGTCAAGGTCTTGACAGATATTCTTACCTGCTTTTAAGGTTAAAATCCAAGTAATGAGTGAGCAAAAGAGATAAGGGTGAGAAGAACTGTTGAGAGTGAAAATCCGCCAATTGGGAAGTAGAGAAGAAGGACAAGGATAAAAAATCCAATGCCTCCATTGCCGATTGCCAAGTATGATTGAGCAGTTCTTTCAGGAAGAAGAAGCACAAAAAGTCGTGACCCATCAAGTGGGGGAATTGGGATAAGATTAAGGATTGCAAGAAGGAGATTCCAATTAATAATTGTTGTTAGGATAAATCCTCCAAGTCCAGAGCTTTGAATCTCAAAGAAATTTTGACCGCCAAAGAAAACATGAGCTAGAAGAGTGGCAAAAATTGCGAGAATGATATTGGTCATCGGGCCAGCAAGAGAAACAAGCGCGAAATCTTTTAGGCCATCACGCAAATTAAAAGGATCAACGGGAACGGGCTTAGCGCCTCCAAAAATAAATGTGCCGCCTGATCCGAAATAGGTGAGGATGGGCATAAGAATTGTCATGATCGGGTCGATATGTTTGATGGGATTGAGTGTAAGTCGTCCTAGAATCTTTGCTGTCGGATCACCAAGCCGGTAAGCAATATATCCATGCATAATTTCATGAAGAATTGAAGAAAAGACAAGGATGAGTATACTGATGATTGCAAATAAAATTTCCATATTTCGGAAAACTCAGAGTTTCTGAATTTCAGAGAGTCGGATTTTCTGAAGTCTGAGTTTTCTGAGTAGTCTGGGCTTGAGTAAAAGCTGGTTATATGATATCATATGTTTCTATGGCAATGAAATGTATGTCTTGCGGGAAAGGTGTTATGTATGGACACAATGTGTCTCATTCAAAGCGTCGTACCCCACGAGTATTTAAACCAAATTTACATAGCGCACGAATTAAGACGACAACAGGTTTCGTCCGCCTTAAGCTGTGCACAAAATGTTTGCGAACCTTCAAGAAAATTCAAATAGAAGAACCTGTTGCAGCATCTATAGAAACAACTCCACAAGCAACCGCGTAAATTAGAAAATTTTTACGGAAAAGGGATTAAATCAATTAATGCAACATTTTGCCAATTGTGTCGGCGAGACCTCCAGTTACTGGATCATCCATTAGTTCTATTTATTTTTGATACTGTTAAAGAAAATAGAAAATTTTTCTCGCATCTGTGGATACCCATTGAAGAAATCTTTACTGCTCACAGGATTTTTCCCTTCAACCTGTAGTTTGTCTTTAGGGAGAAATTTTATTATTTTCCATTTTCCATTTGGCATTTCCCATTTAGTCCAGACTGTGGGCCAAGGGAAATAGGCACGAATTTTCCGATCAATATCCACAGGATTAAGAGTTTCTTGTTTTGATAGATCAATATAGCCATCTTCTTTGGTAATCATTTTTGTATAGGTTGCACTGCTATTATCTTGCAGTTGTGGGGTCATACTAGCATAATTTTCAATAACGGGAATAATGATTTCGCCACCAAGTTGATTGAGTATTGTTAATAACGATTCAGTCGTCTCCTCAGGTTTCATGTCATATTGCTTCCGTGCAAGAATATCTCCGGCATCTACATTTTTTGCCATCTTGATAACGGTTACGCCAGTAACTGTATCTCCGGCAAGGATGGCAAAGGGAGCAGGCGATGGGCCTCGATATTTGGGCAATAATGAATGATGAATATTTAGGCTTGTGAATTTCGGTAAATCTAATAATGCTTGCGGTAGAATAAGTCCGTAGTCTTCAACAATGAAAAAATCAGCATGTATGGTGGAAAGATAAGAAATAGTTTCTTTATCAATTTTGTCGATTGTCAAAAAAGGAATATTTTTTTCTTGAGCAAAGATTTTTAGCGGATTTGGCTTCATGCGGCCTCTTTTATCAGGTCTATCAGGAAGTGTTACGATATGAGAAAGACCTAGTTTTTCATGAATAATTCTTGCGCCAATGAGGGAAAATTTTGTGTTACCGAAGAATACAACGTTCATATGATTAAAGATTAATGATTGAAGATTAAAGAATGGTTTGGATTATTAGTACTTCTTAAATCCTAAATCTTTAATCTTAAATCTAGATTTCTATTTCCTCAAATTCAATTTCTCCTTTATCATTTTTTATTGAGTGATAGAGGAGATTTTTTTGTTCAAGGACACGTTTGGGGAATAAAACCCCGTGCAAATGGTCAACTTCATGTTGAATAATTGTTGCGAGGAAACCGTCAAATGTCTTTTTGTGCGCAACTCCCGTTTCGTCCATGTATGAAAGAACAACTCCGTACGGCCTTTTGACAACTCCCCAAACATCTTTGAGTGAAAGACAGCCTTCCAATTGCACTCCTTTTTCTCCACTAGAGGCAGATTTACGTTTTTTAGAGGTTTTTTTTGTTTTCGAAATTGTTGCCGTTTTTTCAGCAGGTTTCTCAAAAGTGCTTTCGATAATAGGATTGATAAATGTGAGAAGTTGTGCGTGGGGGTCTTGTTTGACAATAAATAATTGTATTGCTTTTCCAATTTGCGGAGCGGCAAGTCCAACTCCTTCAGGGTCGGTTTGGTTGATAAGTGTATGCTCCATTTCATGAAGCAATTTCTTAAGAGGTTTATCTATTTTTTCAACCGGTTGCGCGGTTTGTGAAAGAACATGGTCAGGAGCTTGAACAATTTTCATTTTTTTGGCATTATGCAGGCTCTAGTATAGCATAAAGAGGTGAGATAGTCATTTGTGATGGCCTTGTTATTGTGTTTGCCATTGTGACAAGCTTTTTTTTACATTGCTGTTATTTGGGTCAAGATTTTTGAGAACATATTGGTAAGTAGTAATTGCTTTTTGTTGAAATGCTTGGTTGACAACGTTGCCGTTTTTATCCAGAGCCGCTTCATGATAGAACAAACCCAATGCCACATAGGCGTCTTCATAATTTGATCTCAATTGTACGGTATTAGTAAGCATTTGGATTGCCTGCGTCAGATTTCCTGCTTGCCCGTAGAGTACTCCTTGGTTATATGCTATTTTTGCGTCAGTAGGTGCAAGAGCTTTTGCTGTATTAATAGCCTGCATTGCATCTTCAAGATACGTTGCTTCATCTGTCATGTCGCTTGCTGACAACGTATAAAAGAGGCGGACGCGGTCTTTCCAATAGACAACGTTATTGGGATGATGCGTTACGACGTCATTGCTTAAATCAATTGCGTTTTTTGCAAGTAATGCACCTTGTGTTGTGTCTTTCTGACTATATAGTCCTGCTGCGAGGGCTGCCAAATTTATTGATAGTTCATCTTCATAAACTGGTTCTTTCGGCTCCATCTGTATTGCCTGTAATAATTGAGGATATGCTTGTTGGTAATTTCCAATTTGGTCCAAATTATACCCAAGCGCATATGCGATATCTGCCTGTCGATACCAAATAAGACTTATGATCATCCAGCAGGCGATAACGATAAAAATAGTAATGACACTCCCTTGATATGGATTAACAGAAATTTCTGATTTTTGAGTTTTTTCCTGAGCTTGAGATTTAGGGAAAGTGAACTGTTTCTCTTTATTCAAGAGTCCTAACAGAATAAAGGCAAACGCAGGCGATAAAAAGATATATAAATTGATGATAACGACTGAAAATCCAAAAAAATTCGTGATGAGCATGGAAATATATCCGGCAAGTAATCCAATAATGATAAGCGTTGTTGGTGTGGATTTGGCATAGGATTCATAATAGGCTTCTTTGTCTTTTTTCCCTGATTTATCGACAAACCACTTGCATGTTAAAAAGAAAAATATTCCTATAAAACCAAGATATGTTCCTAATCCAAATATTCCCGTTGTTGTCAGATAGTTAAGATATTCATTATGTGCTTTGTTATAAAGATAATCCCATTCAGAAGTGAGGTTGTGAGCTGGGAGTTTGTATTTATAATAAGCGAAAGCGAAAGTTTCAACACCCGTACCAAAAATAGGATTGTTCTCCCATGCTTTGATTGCGCCTTGCCAAACTAAAAGTCTGATAACAGATGAATCCGTGATGTTATCATTCAGATCAGTGCCTGCTGAGGATGCTTGTGATGAAGAAGGAGCAGGAGTCGATGCTGGCACAGCAGTATGTGTTTGCATAAGCGAAGGCAGAGTATATTTAGTTAATGATCCGAGCGGGCCGCTAAAAATAAAGGTTGAAACAAGAAACAATACATTGGTAATGATAAGCATTCTGAAGAAATATTTTTTTGCAAAAAGGTTTTTGTAAAAAATTGCTGCCCAAAATATAACATCAACAATCCAAAATGCAAGAAGGCCTGCTCTGGTATTAGAAAAGATTTCCAGTAAATAGAAGAAGACGCTTAGTGCCAAAAAACTGATTGAGATATTTTTTTTGTTTTTATTTTTTAACATGTAGCTCATCGAGATGGGAAGAAGAAATGCCATGTATGCGGCGAGCCATTCAGGTTGTCCCAATGTTGAGAATGCCCGAACTGTTGGTTGAAAAGCGCTCGTCCAGCAAGAAGTATCAAAGCTACCGCGGAAGAGAAGGCATGTAGGATCAGCGCCAAAATGCGATGGGAATCCCCATAATGCAACGCAGAGTCCTGAAAAAAGGCTCACGATCATCGACTTCCAGACGTGTTTGATCTCTAAATTGGTAACATATGCATAGTAAAGGATGATATAGCAAATAGTTGAAAGTAAGCCGCCGTTAAAGCGTGAATAATATCCCCACCACGAGATATGCTGATCGAGTGAAAAAATGCTGGAGATAATTTGTGAGGCAAGAAAGAGAAGCAGGAGGATATCAATTGGCGTCCGCTGAACAGAAATTTTTTTCTCAACAACCATTTTGGTCGCCCATGCTGCTCCGACAACAACGGTCAATCCAAAAGTAAGCCACATTTTGTTGAGCTCAAAAAGTTCTGAGGTATCGCCCGAAAAGACGAGCGGCACAAGGAAGAAGAGAGCGTAGAACGAGTACTCGATGACTTTGTTACAATAATTAATTAGTTTCATATGAATATTTGAAGTGAGAAATGGGATTTTTTTGATCTTGAAATTTTGAAGATTCGATTTCTTGAATTCAAGAGTTTCAAAATATCAATTTATCAAATTCAAAAATATCTCATTTCACATATCAAGTATATTCAAATCCTATCATATTGATAAAAAGCGAGCAAGATACATTCAGTTTACATGTGCGTCACAAGCTGATAGAATGAGCCAAGTGTTTATGGGATTAAGTATTTAAGATTGAAGATTAAAGAAGTTCTTCTTAAATCATAAATTTTTAATCTTAAATCTAGTTATGAAGTTTTCTCCTATTAATAAATTTTTTAGTCTATTCAGCCATGATATAGGAATCGATTTAGGTACTGCGAATACGCTTGTGTTTGTGAAAGACAAAGGTATAGTCATCCGTGAACCATCAGTTGTTGCGAAGCATAAAAAAACCAAGCGGATTATCGCAATTGGAACCGATGCAAAAAAAATGCTCGGCAAAACACCTGCGTCAATTTTGACAATTCGCCCCCTCCGGGGTGGAGTGATTTCGGATTTTGATGCAACGGAAGCAATGATTGCATATTATATTAAGCAAGTGCATGAATTGGGAAGTACACTGCCAAGACTTCTTGCCCGTCCGAAAGTTGTTATCGGCATTCCATCATCGGTGACGGAAGTTGAAAGACGAGCTGTTTGGGAAGCTGCACTTTCGGCTGGCGCACGGGAAGCATATCTTATTGAAGAACCGATGGCAGCAGCTATCGGTGAGGGAATTTCTATTTTTCAATCGAAGGGATCAATGGTTGTTGATATTGGCGGTGGAACAACAGAAATCGCCGTTATCTCGTTGGGTGGAATTGTCGTTGGTCGGTCGTTGAAACTTGCTGGGGACGATATGGATCAATCAATTCTGCATTATATCCGACTTAAACATGGTTTGATTATTGGCGAAAGAACTGCAGAAGAGTTGAAAATAAAAATAGGAAGCGCTTATCAAAAAAGAGTAAAGGGTAAAGTGGAATCCTTCGATAAAACTCAGGACAAGACCGTTAAGGAAGTAAAAGAAAAAGTTCCTGAAGGGAATCCTCATCTTGAAAAAATGATGGTCATTCGAGGGCGGGATATTGAAACTGGTTTGCCAAGGAGTTTGAAGATAACAGAAGCAGAAATTCGTGAGGCATTGTCACCAAGTCTTACACAAATAATTCAAGCTGTTGCTGATGTGTTGGAAGAAACCCCGCCAGAACTGTTGCCGGATATTTTGGAACAGGGAGTTTTACTTACGGGTGGTGGCGTGCAACTTCCGGGGTTTGATTTGTTGTTGGCGGAAAAAATTAATATGCCGGTCGTTGTTTCAAATGATTCATTGACGTCAGTGGTAAGGGGCACTGGTCGCGTTTTGGAAGACGATGAACTTCTTGAGCGAGTAAAGGTGATTGGTGGTTTGCGATAAATGGGAGAAAGAGAGAAGCAGAGTGAATTCAGTAGAAAATTGGAAGCCGCAACGACCGCTATCGATGCACATAGCCGGTATATTGCATCTCGGTATGGAACAGAAACAGAAGCTGGAAGTGAGCTGTCTCTTTGGAAGCCGTATCATGTAAAGGAACGTGAAGAAGTTCTACAAATAGTATCCACCCTTTTTAACACGGCAATTGCAAGAAAAAATGATATGTCTACGAGGAACATGTTTGCAAATTTACGGCAAGAAGATTTGCCTGCATTGTTGATGGCCGCAAGTTTTTTTTATCCGAGCTTTGATGATTTATATGCCGTAGATGCATCTTTAGCGAAAGAAAAAATGGAGGCAGCAGGAGTTTTTACACCACGAGATTTTGCAATTGTTTCTGCTGCCCTTGAAGGATCCGTTGTAAGAGACTCTCATGATGCATCTATTAGAGAATCTTCCCTTGATCCACAATCCGACTTTTCTACTCACGGATGGCTTTTATCTGACAGTTTTAAAATTTTTATAAAAGGTCATCAACAAAGTATGTATATGATACCTCTTCTTGGTATTGAAAGGCTTGTTGAAAGTAATGCAATTAAAACAAAAAATAACAGGCTACCCAAAAATTTAGATGAGGTTGTTGCTGATGGCACAACGTATTCTCATGATGTGTTACGCAATGATATCAGAAGAATAGACCGAGATCTTTTTTCTGCTGAAAGTACTTTTAATCCACATTTGCCTATTACTACCCAGAAGTTTCCTTATTTTGCCTCAAACCGAGAGTATTTTTATAATACTATAGTGCCGCAGTCAGAAAAAAATATCGACCTTTCTACTATGCTAAGAAATACACAAAAATTTGCCTTGGATTTACGTGGTATGGGTACATAGTAGCAAGTAACAGGAAGCACGTGGGTTGCCAGTTTGAAATAAAGAAGCTACAATAGCTGGTATGAAATCTATCAAGGCTGTTTTTCCGATTTTTGTACTCCTTCTTCTTATTTCACTTCTTATTTTTTTCTTTTCTCAAAATCCTCTGACTGGTGGGTTGCAATTTATCACTTTACCAATCCAGCGATTTATGTTTATTGCAAGTTCTCCAAGCACATCGACTACTTCTGTACAACAATTGCAGGAAGAAAATAGTCAACTGCGTCAGCAATTGGCACAAATACAGGAAATAAAAAGTGATGATGCAGCATTGCATGATCAGTTCCAAACAACAACGCCCGCCCCGCAGAAATTGCTTCCA